>JAYULE010000148.1:0-2550 GCA_043763845.1 Sphingobacteriales bacterium | reverse complement strand
TGATAGCCATCTTTTGTTTTAAATTGCTCTATTAATAACTGGTTTTTATTAGGTACTAGCGATACTTTGGATTGCAAATCTAACAAAGGTTTAAGCTTATTTAATTCCTCGTTTTCAATAATGTTATTAGTGTAATCGTCAAATTGATTGCGAATGCCATTAGAAAGTGAAGCCGACATAGCCATTCTTCCACCTAACCACGATGGTATTTTACCGTTTTTTGCCTTACTAATTTTTACTTTTGCTTCCATATCTTTCACTAAAACCAGTTCTAAATTTCGGCCTCCAAACCAAAAAACATCGCCAATTTTTAAGTTTGATATAAAACGTTCTTCTACCACACCTAACCGTTTGCCACTTAAAAACTTAACGTTCATCATACTATCGCTTACAATAGTGCCAATACCCATACGGTGGCGCATAGCAATTGCTTTATTTACAACCTTATACACATTGTTTTCAATAATTACTTTGTTAAATTCGGGGTATGCATTTAAAGAGCCGCCACCATTAGTTATAAAATTTAAACACCAGCTAAACTCATCGGCCGTAACCGAACTAAAACAATGTGTACTTTTTATTTCCTCAAAAATTATTTGGGCATTAAAACCATCCGATACCGCTAAAGTTATCAAATATTGCACCAACACATCGAACGAGCGCACATAAGGAATGCGGCTTTCTAAATTATTTAGCTCAATGTTTTTACGAATTGCACTTCCTTCAATAATTTCTAATGAATTTGTAGGCAGGTAATATATTTTACTTTCGGCGTTTGGGTTGTGCCCACTACGCCCTGCCCTTTGCAAAAAGCGGGCAATACCTTTTGGCGAGCCTATTTGAATCACAGTATCTACCGTACTAAAATCAACTCCTAAATCTAAACTCGATGTACAAATTACCACTTTCAATTTCCCTTGGTGCAAGCTATCTTCAACCCATTTACGGGTATTATCGCTTAACGAACCATGATGCAAAGCCATTAAACCTGCCAAATGGGGGGCTTTATCTAATAAATGTTGGTACCAAATTTCTGATTGCGAACGTACGTTTACAAACACCAATGTAGTGTTGCTTTTTTCTATTATGGGTAATATTTTAGGCAATAATTTTAAACCTAAATGGCCTACCCACGAGTAATTTTCTACCACATCGGGGAAAATAGTTTCTATACTTATTTTCTTATTTAGGTTAGATTTTATGGTTACAGCTGTAGAGTTTTTACCCAATAAAATTTCTTTAGCTTGCTCTAAATTGCCTATAGTGGCCGATATTGCCCATATTTTCAAATTAGGATTTATGGCTTTTAGCCGTGATAAAGCCAATTCTATCTGCACCCCTCGTTTGCTGCCTAAAAGTTCATGCCATTCATCAACAATTACAAATTCTAGGTTTTTAAAGTACAATGCATAATCTTTACTGGCCAATAAAAGTTGCACACTTTCGGGCGTAGTTATTAAAGCGTTGGGTGCTTTTTTTCGTTGTTTTACTCTTTCAGTTGTACTGGTATCTCCGGTGCGTAAAGCAATGGTATAATCTAAATTTAAATCAACCGAAACCTGTTGGGTAGCCAATAAAATTTCTTTAGATAATGCCCGTAAAGGCGTTATCCATAAACAATGCAAACCTGTACCATTTGTTTTTTTTGTTGTTGATTTAGAATTTTTATTATAGTACGATTGTAAAACGCCGAACCAAATAGCCATTGTTTTGCCACTGCCTGTTGGCGAGTTTAATAAGCCACTTTGGTTATTTATGATGGCCTGCCCAGTTTGTGTTTGAAACAAAAACGGCTTCCATTTTTTTAGCTCGAACCAGTTTTTTGCTAAATTCATTACTGTTTTTTGGGTATTTAAAATAAATGATTTTTTTATTCCCGCTTTTTTCAATTTTTTTAATACAACGTTATTAACTTTTTATTGAGAAAAAAATATAAATCTAATAAAATACATTATAAGCTATTTATTGCTTTTGAATGTAAACTCAAAAACCACATACTTAACGTTTTTAGATACCATGGAATATTTTTTATCAAAAAAGCGGAATATTATTTCATCGTTTGGTAAAATTTTATAATTTTGTTAAAAAATATAAATATGGCCAGGCAAATATTAAGATTAAAAGAAGCAAATGTTTTTTTAGAAAGCATTCATAAAGAATTGGTAATCTCAATACGCAATGGTTTTGGCGATTAGCTAAAAATCCGTGAACATGTAAATACTTTTGAAGGTGGTTCTGTCAATTATAAACCTCGTACAAAAGCAGGTATCATTCACGACCATATTGAAAAATATGTTAGAAATACTTTTGAAGGAAAGGAAGGTATAGTTGTTGATGATTTCAAAGGTGTGTTTGGTTTAAACCTGCAAAATGAACTATTTAGTGTTTGAACGGAAACCCACAACTTATTTTATTATAGATAGTTACCATTATTTACTGTTGTGAAAATCGTTGGCGCATCGAATGTTTTTTTGTGCTTGGTTTACACCTTAAATATACGCCAATATTTGCCCATAAACAATGCTTTTTGATATTAAATATGCCCTTTTA
>JAYULE010000147.1:0-9072 GCA_043763845.1 Sphingobacteriales bacterium | reverse complement strand
TCTAAACTAAAATAGTAACCAATTATCAAATTTTTTTAATAGCATATTTATGAAAACAAAACTAACTTTAACATTAGTAGTGGCAGCATTCTACTATCAAGTAAGCGCACAAATTAGCGTAACAGATTTAACCCAAAAAATTAAATTCGGTCACATTTATTCCGTAGATTTTGATTCGGATGGTGATTTAGACCTTGTAATTGGTGGCGAAGATGAAGGTAGCTCTGTACAGCTTTACACCAATATGGGTAATGGTGTATTTGAAACTAAAACATCTCCGTTAACGCCACTTTTTAGACCAAGTTTTGATTGGAATGACATTAATCAAGACGGGATACCAGATTTAGTTACCAATGGTTTTGGCCCTTTTGCAGGACTTTTTACCAATGATGGAACAGGTGTTTTAAGCGCATCGGCAATTACCTTACCGCAAACAGCACCAAACTGTGGCTTTGCAGATTTAAATAATGATGGTTTTGTAGATGTTTATGTTTTTGGTAATAACAATACGAACGTAAAGTGCAAAATTTTATTTAATGATAAGATGGGTGCTTTTACAGAATCTAATCAGTTCGATAGTTTTTCATTTGTTGATCCTCAAATTTCTGTGGTAGATTATGATAATGATAAAGATTTAGATTTATTTGTTACAGCCGGGTTTGAAGATGGTGTTGGCACAAGATTTAGCAAACTTTTTATAAATGATGGTAGTGGAGTATTTACAGCAACTTCTATTACTGGTCTTTTTCCAAAAGGTAACGGTTCAAGCACATGGGGAGATTACGATAGTGATGGTTTTGCAGATTTGTTATTAAATGGAGATGGTTATTTGGGTTCTGGCGAGGATGCAGATAATTATCGTTTATACAAAAATAACGGAAACGGGACTTTCGCATCCATTCAAGCTTTTGGTTACCGCCAAAATATGACTGGCGGTGGTGGTGCATTTTTAGATTGGGATAATGACGGCGATTTAGATATTGTAGTTACAGGTTGGGATGGAAATAGGCAAGCTGCTGATGTTTATTTAAACACTAACGGCACATTTACTCCTTACGCAAATAATGTCAATATCCCAGGTTCATCAGAAGGTAGCGTAGAAGTGGGAGACGCAAATGGAGACGGTCAATTAGACTTATTTATCTCTGGTTATTCTGGTAACGATTGGGATGGTGCAGGTTTGGTAGCTCCTTATAACAGAAATATAGCAGTAATAGCATTAAACCCTAATGCAGTAATTAACTTGACTCCAACTGCACCCGCAGGTTTAGCTGTTACTGGTAACGCTACTCAATTAAATTTTAATTGGTCGGCCGCAACAGATGCAACCACACCTCAAGCTTCATTAACCTATAATTTTTACCTTAAAAATGCAAGTGATAAGTGGTTATACACGCCGTTAAGTAATATTGCTGATGGTAAAACAAAAACAGCAAAAATGGGTAACGTTCAGTTAAATAAAGGCTGGATTGTTAAAAATTTGGCTCCTGGTACATACACTTGGGGAGTGCAAGCTGTTGATAATAGTTTTGTTGGTTCTACTTTTACTTCTGGAACTTTTACGATTGATGAATTGGGTGCCCTACCAATTAAAATTGCAGGGTACAAAGCCTTTGCGGCAGGCAATAATGCGGTTATCCAATGGCAATCATTGTCGGAAGAAAATACTGACTTTTTCTTGGTGGAGCAATCATTGGATGGGAAAACTTTTGAACCTATTGCAAATGTATCGGCAAAAGGTAATAGCAATAGCTTGCAGATTTATGAAGCAAAAGATAAAAATCCACGTAGCGGTACAAATTATTATCGTTTAACCAGTGTAGATAAAGATGGTAAAACTCAGGTTTTTGATGTCCTGACCGTTAGTTTTTCACTCCAAGAAGCTGCTATTGTGGTTTATCCAAATCCAATAAATACTGCAGCTATAAAAATTCGTGTGAATGGATTTAAAAACGATAAGTTAGTTTCAGAATTAACCACTGTTAATGCTAAATTAATTGCATCACAGATAATTAAGACATCTGTCGGAGATGGAGAATACGTTATGCAATTAAGAGAAAAACCAGCTGCAGGTATGTATTTATTAAAAATTAGTAGCGGTAAGTTACAGCAAACCATAAAACTGTTGGTACAATAAAATATCTAATGTAAACTGACTTACCAAGTTTTTAAAACTTGGTAAGTCAGTTTAAAAAAAGATACAGCCCTTCCTTTGTCAGGGTAAACTCTATCGTGTTACCCAGCCTTCCCGAATGCAGAAAAAGTCCTAATTTTCCCCAAACCAATTTAAAACAAAATTTTAAAAACAAACTCTAAACACATTATCCCTATATAAAAAAATTTAAATACTTTAGTAGCCGATAAACAATACCGAAAAAATAAACCCTAAACAACCTTATGTTATTATTAGGCATCGACCTTGGCACCTCATTTATTAAAGTTTCGGTAGTTGATGCCGATACCCAACAAGCCCTTGCAACCGTTCAATATCCCGATAAGGAAGCCCAAATTAAATCGTTACAAGCTGGTTGGGCCGAGCAAGAACCCGAAACATGGTGGTATCATTTAGAAAAAGCAATTCTATTAGCTCACCAAACTAGGCAATATAATCCCTTAGATATAGCCGCTATTGGCATATCGTACCAAATGCATGGTTTGGTGGTGGTTGATAAAAATCAGAATGTACTGCGTGATGCAATTATTTGGTGCGATAGCCGAGCCGTAGAAATTGGTAAGCAAGCGTTTGCAAAAATAGGTGCCGATAAAAGTTTATCACACTTATTAAATTCTCCAGGTAATTTTACAGCTTCCAAATTGGCTTGGGTAAAACTTAACGAACCGCATATATACGCACAAATAGATAAAGTAATGCTACCTGGTGATTTTATTGCCATGAAATTAACAAGAAAAATTAGCACTACCGCATCGGCTTTGTCCGAAGGTATATTATGGGATTTTAAAACCGAAAGCCTATCACAAGATGTTTTGGATTGTTATGGCTTTAATGCCGATATTTTTCCGCCAATAAAAGATGTTTTTACTCCGCATGCAACTATAACTGACGAAATCGCTGAACTTTTAGCGCTTAAAGCTGATATTCCGGTAAGTTATAAAGCAGGCGACCAACCCAATAATGCCCTATCTTTAAACGTTCTAAAACCTGGGGAAGTAGCAGCAACTGCAGGCACATCGGGTGTAATTTACGGCGTAAGCGATACCTTAAAATACGATCCACTATCACGTGTAAATACTTTTGCCCACGTAAACTATACACCCGAAAATAAACGTTTAGGAGTGTTATTGTGTATTAATGGCACTGGTATAATGTACCGCTGGGTTCGCGATAATATTGCTAACGGTATGCCTTACAACGAAATGAACCATAAAGCTCAATACGTTGAACAAGGCAGTAACGGTTTAGTAGCATTGCCTTTTGGTAACGGTGCCGAACGAATATTAAATAACCAATTATTAGGGGCACAATTATTAAATCTTGATTTAAATAAACATACCCAAGCGCATATTTTTAGAGCAGTACAAGAAGGTATTTGTTTCGCTTTTCGTTACGGTTTAGATATTATGCGCCAAACTGGCATCACACCAAACATAATAAAAGCAGGTAAAGCAAATTTGTTTTTGAGCGATGTTTTTGCCCAAATTTTTGTAAATGTTTGCAACACGCCTGTTGAGTTGTATAAAAACGATGGCAGCATTGGTGCCGCCTTAGGTGCGGGTATTGGTGTAAATATTTTTGCTAATTTTGAAGCAGCATTTACCAATATGAAACCGCTAAAATTAATTGAGCCAGAGGAAAAACATTCTTACGAAGAGTTATACCAAAACTGGAAAACCTTATTAGAAAGTAAACTGATTAAATAACATAACCATATATTATAATGACAAAAGTAGTTTTAGGACAAAACGAGTATTTTAAAGGAATTGAGCAAATAAAGTTTGAAGGGCAAGCATCCCACAACCCTTTAGCATTTAGGTGGTACGATGAAAACCAAATAGTTGCAGGCAAAACAATGAAAGCACATTTACGCTTTGCCTGTGCCTATTGGCACTCTTTTAATGGTAACGGAGCCGACCCATTTGGCGAGCCAACACATATTTTTCCGTGGGATGCCAAAACAGATGCCATTGAAAGAGCAAAAGATAAAATGGATGCTGCGTTTGAGTTTATTACCAAAATGAACTTGCCTTACTATTGTTTCCACGATTTTGATGTAGTAGATTTTACTAACGATATTGCAGAAAATGAGCGTCGCTTACAAGCCATTACCGCCTATGCAAAAATTAAACAGCAAGAAAGTGGCGTAAAATTGTTGTGGGGAACGGCTAACTTATTCTCTAACAAACGTTACATGAATGGCGCAGCTACAAATCCAAATTTTCATGTTTTGGCACACGGTGCAGCACAAGTAAAAGCAGCTATAGATGCAACTATTGAACTAGGTGGAGAGAATTATGTATTTTGGGGTGGTAGAGAAGGCTATATGTCGTTACTAAATACCGATATGAAACGTGAGCAAGAGCATTTTGCAAAATTTTTACATGCTTCTAAAGATTATGCTCGTAAAAATGGATTTAAAGGCACTTTCTTTATTGAGCCTAAACCTTGCGAACCATCTAAACACCAATATGATTACGATGCTGCAACCGTAATTGGTTTTTTACGCCAGTACGATTTATTGGGCGATTTTAAATTGAACCTAGAAGTTAACCACGCCACTTTAGCTGGACATACTTTTACCCACGAAATGCAAGTAGCTGCCGATGCAGGTATGTTAGGATCGTTAGATGCCAACCGTGGCGATTACCAAAACGGATGGGATACCGACCAGTTCCCTAACGATATTAATGAAATTACCGAAGCAATGATGATTTTGTTGCAAGCCAAAGGCTTACAAGGTGGTGGTATAAATTTTGATGCTAAAATTAGAAGAAACTCTACCGACCCTGCCGATTTATTTTACGCCCACATTGGTGGTATGGATTTATTTGCTAGAGCCTTAGTAACCGCTGATAAAATTCTTACCTCGTCTGATTTTAACGCAGTTAAAGCTGCTCGATATACATCTTTTGATGCAGGTAAAGGTGCCGAATTTGAAGCAGGTAAACTATCGTTAGAAGATCTAAGAACTTTTGCCATAGAAAACGGCGAACCAGCTTTACAAAGCGGTAAACAAGAGTATTTAGAAAATTTGATTAATAGGTATATTTAGTTTTTGTCACTCTGAACGAAGTGAAGAGTCTCAAAACACGATTGAAATAGATACCACGCTTCGCTCTGAATGACAGTTTTTTGTCCTTCCGAACGAAGTAAAGAGTCTACTTTTGTCACTCTGAACGCAGTGAAGAGTCTCAAAAAAATTTATAACACAATCTCGTTCAAAATATAAGCGATTGTTCTCTTCACAAAACACCTCTATTACGATTTTAAAAAATCGTAATAGAGGTGTTTTTTTGAAAATTATAATTTTGTAAATCCGAATAAAGTGAACAGTCTTAAATTATATCAATTTATTAAACTTTGTAAAACCATACCAGTAACTATTTATATTCGATATATTTGTTTTCAAAAATAAGATTATGACTACTTTAACCATAAAAATTAATGAAAAAACAGCAGCTGGCAAAGCTTTTATAACTATGTCGGAAGTTTTTTTTAAAGGTGTAAAAGGGATTGATATTATTGAAAATTTAAATGATACCGAAAATTCAAATCAATTTTCAAAACAGAATAGCAAACCCAATGCTTCAACTTTAAAAACATTTAAAAACACTGATAAAAACATTGGCCTCAATAAAGCAAAAAGTGTAAATGATTTATTTGAAAAATTAGAAATGTAATGTATCAAATAGTTTATGCACAATCATTTAAAAAAGATTATAAACGCTGTAAAAAAAGAAATTGCGATATGGAACTTCTAAAATTAGTTTTAGAAGAATTATTTTCTTACGGAAAACTACCAATTAAATATAAACCACATAAACTTATTGGCGATTATAAAAACCGTTGGGAGTGTCATATAAAACCCGATTGGTTGACGATTTGGAAGCAAAACGACGTTGATAAAATTATTTATTTAGAGCGATTGGGTAGCCACAGCGATTTGTTCTAATTTATTTTTCCAACCACCAAGTTTACCAAAAAAAAATATCATTTATTTTTGCTTTAAGGGATTCTAAAATACTAGTAATAAAAGTGATGAAGTAAAATGCTAAGTTTTATCGTTACAAAATTTAAGAACTCTTGCCCTAAAAAACGGCGAACCAGCTTTACAAAGCGGCAAACAAGAATATTTAGAAAACTTGATTAATAAGTGAATTTAGTTTAACTTTTTTTAAATTATATTACACCACTTTTTAGGCAACCTAGCCACAAAAGTATTTTTTTGTATTAATCTATACCTCAACTTGGCAACGGTTATTAAAAAAAACAGTTAACTTAAAACAAATAATGTACAAAAACATACGAGAAGAAGAGCTAAAAAACAAAGTTGGCTATAACTGGTTTAAAAATTTTGATACCACAGAAATTATTGGAAACATAGATTTTACTGTTTTTGCCAAACAAGATAATTTGTTTGGGCGAACACCTTTACTTTGGGCTGAAGCTAAAACTGGTAATTTTGACGTTACGATAATGTTTGTACAATTAGTATTGACAATTGGTAAAGCCCGAACTTTCGACAAAACATTGCCACCTGCATTTCTTGGAGCTTTTGACTTCAAAAAAATTGCGTTTGTTCCATATATCAGTATTCAAGACATTTTTTACTTAAACGACTTTAATTGGAACGTAGCACCAAGCAATCACAACACCAAAGAATTCAAACTAATTAAAGACCGTATTCAGGCAACCTTAAAATCAAATTCTTACGTTTATGATTATCAAAAAGACGAAAAGGATTTAAAAACTTTCATTGCTAATAATATTGCAAATGCAAACGAAACAAGCAAAATCAACAAAAATAATTTTATCCCAATTTATTTGCGTTGGCTTGAAATTGTAAAACCAAGCATTGACGTAAATTGGGACGAACTTAAAAAAGCAAATATTTTAGATAGTGATTTTTATTTGGCGGACCTTTTTGTGGACGATAAAGACACCATTAAAATTGATGATGATATTTCAATAAGAGATAATTTGTTTGTGGTTTTCCAAAACCAAGGTTACAAAATTGCAAAGGAAAACATTAAGCAAATGTTTGATGCAACAATCAATCTTAAAAACAAAGAAACCTATTTGCAATTTTGGAAACGTTACAAACGACCACCATTAAAACAGTTTCAAGATTACATAATTGAGAGAAGAGATTTACTAGTACCACAAGATATTAGAGAACGAAAAGGAGCATTTTTTACCCCACGCCAATGGGTAGAACTTTCTCAGAAATACCTCACCGATTATTTGGGCGAAAACTGGCAAGACGATTATTATATTTGGGATTGTGCAGGAGGCACAGGCAACCTATTGGCCGGTTTAACCAATAAATACAACATTTACGCCAGCACACTAGACCAAGCCGACGTTAATGTAATGCATGAACGCATAGACCACGGCGCAAATCTTTTAAAAAATCACGTTTTTCAGTTTGATTTTTTGAACGACGACTTTAGTAAACTTCCTCAAAGTTTGCAAGACATTATTAACGACCCAGAAAAACGTAAAAAACTGATTATCTATATCAATCCTCCTTATGCAGAAGCTGACAACAGAAAAGGTGATGGTAGAAAAGGAGTTGCAGAATCTGAAATTCACCGAAAGTATTCTAATTTAATGGGATATACAAAACGTGAGATGTACATTCAATTTTTTACTCGAATATATTGCGAAATACCAGACGTAGTGCTTGCAAATTTTTCAAAGTTGAAAAATTTGCAAGCACCTAAATTTTCTGAATTTCGTAATTATTTTCAAGCTAAACTGGAAAAATTGTTTTTAACTCCAGCAGATACATTTGATAATGTAAAAGGACAATTTCCTATTGGTTTTTTTATATGGAATACAAGCAAAAAAGAAACGTTTAATTATTTTGAAGCTGATATTTATGATAAAAACACAAATTTTATTGGAACAAAAAATATTTGGTCTTTTGATAATTCTAAACTAATTAATGATTGGATAAAGCCATATCGGAATACTAAATCAGAATCTATAGCTACAATTATAGGCGTAGGAAGTGATTTTCAAAATCAAAGATTAGTTCGATTTGGCGAACCTTTTATGAAAGTACCAGCTTCCAATCATAACTGGCAAACTTCTAAGGACAATTTAGTAGAAACTTCAATCTATTATACTGTTAGAAGAATAATCGAATCAAATTGGCTAAACGACCGCGACCAGTTTTTATTTCCAAAAGATGCTTGGCAAAACGATTTAGAATTTCAAAATGATTGTATAGCTCATACTCTATTTAGTAATAATATTTCATCCAGTTTTGGAACAAACCACTGGATACCCTTTACCGAACAAGAGGTAAATGCTAAAGAGAAATTTGCTAGTAGTTTTATGACTGATTTTATAAAAGGTAAAATCAAAACTGAAAATGAAACAGAATTGTTTGGCACTTCTAGTATTCAAATCGGGCAAAGAGAATTTTCAGCAGAAGCCACAGCGGTTTTTGATGCAGGTAGAGAACTATGGAAATATTATCACAGCAAACCCAATATAAATGTAAATGCAAGTTTATATGACATCAGAGAATATTTTCAAGGCAGAAACGAACAAGGCAGAATGAACGCAAAAAGTGAAGATTTAAAATATATGGGGTTCATAAGTGAGTTGCGAAGCAAACTCAACTTTTTAGCCGACAAAATAAAACCGAAAATATACGAATATGAATTTTTAAAAGCGTAAATATTGGCAATATTTAAAAAAAAATCCCTATTTTTTTCTCAAAAATAAATTACCTTCCCCCTCCCAAAAACCAATTAAACTAATGAAAAAATTAAACCTTATATTACTCTTTGTTTCGTTTTCCCTTACAGTGATTTTTGCCCAACAATCGCCTTACAAAAACCCAAAATTATCACCCGATGTAAGAGCCAAAGATTTGCTAA
>JAYULE010000146.1:0-2618 GCA_043763845.1 Sphingobacteriales bacterium | reverse complement strand
GTTCAGACGGAACAGATGTTTTAGTAAAAGCAATGGTGAACATTATGTTGTTGAATGTTTTTAAAGAAAGTGCATCAAAAAGAGGGTTCAAAGATTTTCAACTGCATTGCATGATGGATGAAATAGGAAAACTGCATCCAAACAACGTTAGAGGCATTTTGAAATTTGCAGCCGATAGAAATATTCTTTTGATAAACAGTTCTCCAATAGAAAATGATGCACTTGCATTTAAGCACATTTATGAATTGGAGAAAGACGGAAAGAGTATTACAAAAGTTAAACGAATTTTATCTCAATATACCGAAGAATGATATTACCGATTTCAATAGCTGAAAAATTATCTGCAATGCAGAACGGAGAAAAAATTCCGTTCAGCAAGTTGAAACATTCTGTTATTGAATCAATGATTGACAACGGCATTTTGAAAAAGCAAATTCAGGGAAGAAGCAAAACGCTGATTTATCTTTCAAACAAAAATTCTCTTCCTGATTATTTGAAGAATCATTTCGGCATTGATAATTTGGAAAACTACATTGTCGCAATTAAAAAAGAAGGTTTAAGTCGTGGAGAAGCAGTTGAAGTTTCTTCCAATTCAAAACTAAAATCAATTAGAACCTTCAAAGGTTTTTTAGTCAACTGCCTTCAACCAGTTGAATGTATATTAAACCGCAAACAAATTACGATTCAACCTCAAGAAGGAACTTTCACTTTCATTTACGATTATAACAGCTTCACTCCTTCTAACGACATCACAATAGTTGGAATTGAAAACCCTGAAAACTTCCGACACATTCAGAAACAGAAAAAGTTGTTTGAAAATATTCAACCACTTTTTGTTTCAAGGTATCCGCAGAGCAAAGATTTAATTAAGTGGTTGCAAACAATTTCCAACAATTACTTACACTTTGGCGATTTTGACTTTGCAGGACTGAATATTTATTGTAACGAATATAAGAAACACTTAAAAGACAAAGCAAGGTTCTTTTTACCGCCAGACATTGAGCAGTTACTTTCAACAAAAGGCAACCGAGACAATTACAACAATCAAACAATTCAGTTTGATAAGAATAAAATTGGAGAAGAAAATATTCTTTCTTTGTTGGGACTAATTGAGAAATATAAAAAAGGTTTGGAACAAGAAATATTTACGAGATGGAAAAAAGCAAACAAAACTGGCTAAATAAGTAGCATACAAAGGATAATTACCCCAATCTAAAAACAAAAACTAACGATTTTAACGCTTAATTTCGCTATTCATCCATCAAAAAGCCCCTTTACAAAACCCAAAACAATAGCCCAGCCATATCGTTAAAAAAAGCAATCCATTTAGGTAAAACCATAGCTGGGTTTTAACAATTCGGCCAGCAAAGCCAACCTGTATGTTGCAAACTCCCCCCAAAATAGTACGGTTTAAAAGTAGAGTAATTAACCTTTAAACTTTAACAATGAAATTAGTAAATTCAACACAATTCAAGTGTCTAAAATACTAAAAGAGTTTGCTAAAAGAAAACATGCACAAACCATCTCCTTACTTTACCCCAAACTTATAAACCGATAAACTTTTAAAAACTTCGCCCGGTTTTAATACTGTACTGGGGAAATTAGCTTGGTTTGGCGAATCGGGAAAATGTTGGGTTTCTAAACAAAAAGCAGTTCGTGAATCGTCTTTAGTGCCATTTTTTAATTGGTTTTTACCGAACATAAAATTGCCACTGTAAAATTGTAAACCTGGTTCTTGTGTGTAAATATCCATTAAAATGCCAGTTTTATCACCATAAATAGATGCGGCATAATTTAATTTACCCTTTTTATTTGCTTTAAGTACAAAGTTATGGTCGTAACCTTTGCCGTAAGTTAATTGTTGATTTTTAGTATTTATACGGGTACCTATTTCGGCAAATTTGCTAAAATCGAAAGGGGTATTTTTTACACTTACTATTTTCCCTGTAGGTATTAAAGAAGCATCTACAGGCGTGTAATAATCTGCATTTATTTGGAGGCAATGGTTTAAAATAGTGCCACTACCCTCTCCGTTAAGGTTAAAAAAAGAATGGTTTGTTAAATTTACAACAGTGGTTTTATCTGTTGTAGCTTCATATTCCATCTTTACTTCTTGGTTGGGTTTTAGGGTATAAGAAACCATAACATTCAAGTTCCCAGGAAAGCCTTCTTCAGCATCTTTAGATAAATATTTCAGAATTAAAGTACTGGAATCTGGTTGTACTGCATCCCAAACTACATATTGAAAACCAATTTTTCCACCATGTAAAGTATTGGGTCCGTTATTATTAAAAAGTGTGTAGTTTTTACCTTCTAATGCAAATTTTCCATTGGCTATGCGGTTGCCAAAACGCCCAATAGTTGCACCAAAGTAAGGTTCGGTTGATTTTATATAATCGTTTACAGATGGTAAACCAATAACAACATCCACCATTTTGCCGTTTTTATCGGGCACTAGTAAGCTTACTATCCTGCCACCATAATTGGTAATTTTAGCCGTAATTTTGCCATTTTTTAGTGTATAAAGTTTAACAATTTTATTACTGATGGTTGTATCAAAACCGTTTTCTAAAGTTAATTTTGTTTTGTTAACACTATCATTTATAATTACTTGCTGT
>JAYULE010000145.1:0-2674 GCA_043763845.1 Sphingobacteriales bacterium | reverse complement strand
TGCCAATATTTAAAGCATTTTGTACGCTATCGGTTTCGTTTTTAATTTTTACGAAACTGCAAGAAACTATTGAAAGTAATAAACCTAAACCAGCAATTAGCATAGGTAAAAGAATTGGAGCTATACCACCAAAATTATCGTTCGATACTATTTCGCGGCCTAAAATCATGGTTGCTAAGATGGTGGCAACATACGAGCCAAATAAATCGGCACCCATACCAGCTACATCGCCAACATTGTCGCCCACGTTATCGGCAATGGTTGCAGGATTACGCACATCATCTTCTGGAATTCCGGCTTCTACTTTTCCTACCAAATCGGCACCTACATCGGCGGCTTTAGTATAAATTCCTCCGCCCACACGGGCAAATAATGCGATAGACTCGGCACCTAAACTAAAACCAGCTAAAACCTCTAGGGCTTTTTCCATATCTTTTCCGTTTACCGATGCGCCAACTACATTAACCACATACATTTGGTAAAACACTATAAATAAGGAGCCTAAACCTAAAACAGCTAAACCCGCAACGCCAATGCCCATTACACTACCAGCCGTAAACGAAACCTTAAGTGCTTGTGCCAAACTTGTTCGAGCAGCTTGGGTGGTACGAACATTTGCTTTGGTAGCTATTTTCATTCCTAAATAACCAGCAAATGCGGAAGTAAATGCTCCGATTATAAACGAAACGCCAATTAACCAGCTAGATCTTTCTACTAATGTGCCCGAATAAATTAATAATATTGAAGTAATAACGGCAAAGTAAGAAAGCACTTTCCACTCGGCTTTTAAAAATGCCATAGCGCCATCGGCTATGTAGCCAGCAAGTTCGGTCATGTTTTTGTCGCCAGCATCTTGCTTGTTTACCCAAGCCGATTTGTACATCATAACCACAATGCCAATTATGCCCGAAAAGGGTATTAAATAAATTAAATTAGTTTGTAAAAATTCCATACATGTATTAGGTTTTTGTTATTAAAATTGGTTTGTTTTGAGAATAGATTTCTCGTTTTCCAAATGTAAGAGGGTAATTGGATAATCCAAAGGAAAATGAGGGTAAAAATGAAAATTGCTCTGCAAAAGTTTATTTATTATTGGATTGTAGTTAATAATGGATTAAATTGATTTTAATAAAAATTTGCAATAGAATTTCTTAAAGAAGTTTTAAAGTTTCCTAAACAAAAGGTAACCATCAAATTCTAACCAGCTTAAATTACTTAATGAGTTCTGATAATTCGCATCTAAACTATTAATAACGAGTTTTATTTGATACTTTTTCGAATTGTTTACAAATTGTAGCTCATGAGTAGGTATGGTGTAATGTGTAGTGTTATTTACTTGTTTAAATTTACCGTTTTTGCATTGTTCTAAAATTTGAACAAAAGATTTTTTTAGATAAAAATTTATTGTTTCGTTTCCATCAAACGTTAAGATTATGTTAGTTCTATATTCGCTCCCTAAATTTTTTTTATCATTTTCAATACTTCTAATTATTTTAATTTTTGTGTTATCTACAAAACTGTTAATTTCAATATCGTTTTTAAGTAAAATACAGAAATCAAAATCGCTATTAACAATTACTTCTTTATTAATTTTTGAAGCATTGATTTGTACAGATGTGCTTGAAAAATCAAATTCTCTAACTCTTAATATTGCAAAAGCGGTATCTGTTTTTATATACTGAATATCATAACTGTTTTTTGTTTTAGAATCAATTTTGTTTTCGATAGTTGTAAGATTTACCTTTGTAAAACTTTGTAATGACTTTAAATCGTGGTTTTTAACCAAATATTTAATAATTGATGATTGATCTTTTTCATCTTCGGATGTTTTTAGCTTAAGTTCAAATATTTTTTTTAACCTTGAAATTTGCGATATTTTAGATACCGAAAACGCACTTTGAGGGCCATAAAGCGTTAGTAAAGCCATAATGCACAAGCTTATAGGTATAATTTTAATGTTTTGATTTTTGCTGAATAAAAAGTAAAACGTAATTGCGCTTAACCATAAAGCCAATATGATGAGATAATACCGAGGTTCGGTTATGCCATAGCTTCCTACTCGTTTTACAATTGCCAAAATTAAAAGTACCAACAAAGGCAGCATCATCACATAAAAAAACTTGCTAAAAAGTTTCATCCACCCATTGCCTTCTTGGTTTTTTATGGGATAAATTAATAGTAGCGATAATATACCAAAAACAGCGTAACCTAAAATAAGGGTAGAAACTAAGCCTTTTGGTAATTGCCATTCGATAGCTATTTTAACTTCGTAAACCAATAAAATGGCCAAATAAATGGTTAATAATGGGATTAATACGTATTGCGTAAAAATTTTTAATCCTTTTGGGTAAGTTTCATCTTGATTTAAACTGTTGATATCATCGGGTAAACCTGCTAAAAAAAATATGGTGGTAAAACATATGCTTACCACGGCTAAAAGTTTTAAATAAACCCGATAATCAATAGTTACGTTAAACAAACCATCAATAGCTAAAATTGCAATAGAAAGCCCAGCGTAAAGTACGCCAGCATATAATATTGATGTTAAAAACCGAAGAAATAAAGTTTTGTTATAATGCCAAAATCCATTTAAATTACGGTTACCAATAAAAGGAGAAAAGGCAACTAATAAATGAAATGCAAAACTTAAAATTAAAAGTCGGTACACGTCGGC
>JAYULE010000144.1:0-9480 GCA_043763845.1 Sphingobacteriales bacterium | reverse complement strand
GTTACCAAGTTTTTCTCCTGTTTTGGGTTACATATACCCCTATATATTATAGACTTATCTCATTCCTGCTTGACGGCTATGCCCTTCGGGGGGTGGGGGGATAAATAAATAAAAAAAGATACTTGCCTACCGGCAGGCAGGCAGCGAAGAGCGTGTTTAAACGCCCTAATCATTACGAAAACAATACTTATTAATCGAACTCAGGTTAATAATAAAGTTTCTTTTCGGATTAATGGTGCGGTGTTGAAATCTCAGTGTGCTGGTTGATAGTAGAGTAGGAGATTGCAAAAAATAAGACTTTTCTGCCCCGCTTTGGTTGTGGATAGTGGAGCTAACAAATTGTAGGCTGTTTGTATTATTTAAATTTCTACTAAAAAGCTTAGCGTTATCCAAAACTCACTTCCTTAACATCTTTTTCAATCAGAATTTATTAATCTAATTTCAAGTATTTATTGGTTAAAGATCCATTTTTTTTTTTATTTGCTTGTTTCGCTACCCAAATTAGTAGAAACAAAACTATCATTACTTTCAATAGCGTCTGCCGAAGAGAAAGACAATATAGAAGGTGTATTTGTAACAGGTATTCCTTTATAATTAATTGCAGAAAAATTACCACCAGTGTAGTAAATATTACCGTTTAACACAGCCGCAACCCCTGCTGATTTTGCCGCTCGCATTGGAGAAAGAACCGACCATAAATTTGTTGCTGGGTCGTACGCAAAAACTTGTTTTGTTGGAGTGTTGTGAGCGGTGTGACCGCCAAGTACAATTATTCTGTTGCCATAAATAACTACCGAAGATAAAATGTGATCTATTGCCAATGGCATATCGGCCATATTTGTCCAAGTATTTGTTTGCTCATCGTAAACTTGAACTGTCCGCTGCGTTATGGCAGCTTCATTAAGATTATGAGAACCACCTATTATATAAATTTTTCCATTAAAAACAATACCTCCTGGGTGATTTACGGCGTTATTAAGAGGCGCAAGGGTTGCCCAGCCAGCCCCAATGTTATTTAAATTTAATGCTAAATGAATTTTTGTATCTTTTCTATTTAAGTCAGATCCGCCCATATAATGTATTTTACCATTTAAGAAGCGTAACTGGCCTGTAGATAAAGTCTTAGGTAAATCAGGAAGTTTGCTATAACTGTTAGTACTTACATTATATTTCCAAACTTGCTTGGTGCCAAATATTTGACCAGTACCTGTTGCATTAGAGGTGTATCCCCCTGCTAGGTAAATATCTGTGCCATCTGTTGTTACGGCAACATGCGTTCCTCCCCCAAAATTTGAGCCGTTAGGCGCATGTGGCAAACTTTTTATGGATGTCCAAGTATCACTAATTGGGTCGTAAACATATGCTCGTTTAGTGGGTGTCCATTGTGGGCGTTTATTAACATCAAAACCACCGAAAATATATAGTTTACCTTGCACTACTTCGCCTTGTATCTCATGCGTAGCTATTGGCTGTGCTTTTGCAGTGCCCCACAAAATAGACGAGATGTTTGTGTTGGTATTTGAAACTAAATAAGTTTTTGCAGCATTGTTATTACGTTTTAAATTTGCTAATTCAGCAGAATTATCCGCTTTTTTACAATACTGCAAGCAGCCAACCGTAACTAGCAATACAATTTTAGTGAATTGTGGAATTAAGTTTTTGAACATAACGTTACGATAATAAATGCTTCTTAAAAGTAAAACTAGAAGAAATTATTGATGTATATGATCCCCGTAATCAATTGCCCCAATAATGTGAAATAATGGGATATTTATAACAACAGTTCTATTAATTGCTACTATTAATGCAATAATTGTAATTGAAATACGGTTATCAAAATAATTTAATTTTCGGTGCCAATACAAATTTGTTAAAGCCCTAAACTATATTAGAGTAAGACTTTTCGGTAATTTTCGCCATCATGATCTGTGAATTAGTGGCAAATGAATAAAGGTGAAGCAATAAGCTGCTTTTATTAATATGATAATAATTGCCACGAATACACGAATTTGATTCCATAATTGTATGGATTTTTTAAAGTAAGTCTAAATTACTTATCTAAACTCAATGCCTAAACTTGAAAAGAGACATTTAAAATACATCAAATATAGTTACGTTGCTCACGAAGTTTAGTTAAACTAATTTTATTCCAATTGAAACAGCAAGATTTGTTTAAAGGGTAATAATATAAAGAAATCAAATCATCTCTTTTAATATCATAAGTTAAAAAAAACATCTAAATTTTTTTCTATTGGCACAATTAATAGTATATCTACAAATTGTAATAACCATTGCAACACGCTATTTTTTTATTCTTAACAATTAAATGTTTTACTCAATTTTTAAATCAAAAGTTTATATTTACAGCCTTTAAAACCCAATTAAAAACTAATTTACAATGCAAAAAATAAAAGTAGCTAACCCAGTTGTTGAGTTAGATGGCGATGAAATGACCCGTATTATTTGGAAATTTATTAAAGATAAATTAATATTTCCGTACCTAGATTTAGACATTAAATACTACGATTTAGGAATAGAATTTAGAGACGAAACCGACGACCAGGTTACCATTGATGCTGCAAATGCGATAAAACAATATGGTGTGGGCATAAAATGTGCTACCATTACTCCCGATGAAGACCGTGTAAAAGAATTTGGCTTAAAGCAAATGTGGCGGTCGCCAAACGGCACAATCCGTAATATTTTAGATGGCACTGTTTTTAGAGAACCCATTGTTATGGCTAACGTACCCTGTTTAGTACCCAACTGGACGGCTCCAATTTGCATAGGTCGCCATGCATTTGGCGACCAATACCGGGCAACCGATTTTGTAACCAAAGGTAAAGGGAAACTTACTGTAAAATTTGAAGGCGAAGATGGCACCCTGCAAGAATTTGAAGTTTATAACTTTAAAGGCGATGGCGTTGCAATGGCAATGTACAATACCGACGAAAGTATCATCGGCTTTGCCAAATCTTGTTTTAACCAAGCTTTAAGCAAAAAATGGCCTTTATATTTATCAACCAAAAACACCA
The DNA here is from genome assembly GCA_043763845.1 of Sphingobacteriales bacterium. Lineage (GTDB taxonomy): Bacteria > Bacteroidota > Bacteroidia > Sphingobacteriales > Sphingobacteriaceae > Pseudopedobacter. The sequence goes on along the minus strand of JAYULE010000144.1, from coordinate 6,445 downwards.
TTTTGAAAAAATACGATGGCCGTTTTAAAGATATTTTCGAAACTATTTACCAAGAAGAATTTAAAACTTTATTTGCCGAAGCAGGCATAACCTACGAACACCGCTTAATTGATGATATGGTTGCATCGGCACTAAAATGGAACGGTAATTTTGTTTGGGCTTGTAAAAATTACGATGGCGATGTACAGTCAGACACCGTAGCACAAGGTTTTGGTTCGTTAGGTTTAATGACATCGGTATTGATAACTCCTGATGGTAAAACTATGGAAGCCGAAGCAGCTCACGGTACCGTAACCCGCCATTACCGAGACCACCAAAATGGTAAACCAACATCAACAAACCCTATTGCATCAATTTTTGCTTGGACACGGGGTTTAGAGTTTAGAGGAAAACTGGATGGTAACCAAGAACTTATTAATTTTTGCCATACCCTAGAGCAAGTTTGTATAGAAACCGTGGAAAGCGGTAAAATGACTAAAGATTTAGCGGTTTGCATACACGGTAACAAACCTACAACCGACCAATACCTTAATACTCAAGATTTTTTAAATGCTATAGACGATAATTTAAAAGCAAAACTGGTATAAATTATAAGTTTTCGACCCAAAAAAGGTCTATTTAAAATTTACCAATAAAAACCGATACTGTTTTTACAAATAGTATCGGTTTTTTTTCTAAATTTCGGCTGAAAAATCTATTAAATATAATTTATGACAGAAACCATTACCATGAAACGCGAACTTGGGCTTTTAGATTCTACCATGATTGTTGCAGGATCAATGATAGGTTCGGGAATATTTTTAGTTAGTTCTGATATGGCTCGTACCGTAGGCTCGCCAGGTATTATTTTAGCAATATGGTTATTTACAGGTATTTTAACCCTAATTGCAGCCTTAAGTTATGGCGAATTAGCGGCAATGATGCCCAAAGCAGGTGGCCAATATGTGTATTTAAAAGAAGCATACAACCCAATTGTAGGCTTCCTTTTTGGCTGGACAACCTTTATGGTAATACAAACTGGCCTAATTGCCGCCGTAGCCATTGCCTTTGCAAAATATACTGCCGAATTAGTTCCGTTTTTTAACGAAAAAAATATACTCTTTTCTTTGGGGAGTTTTAGCGTAAACCACACCCAATTACTAGCCCTAGCACTTATTGCTTTGCTAACCTATATAAATCTTAAAGGTGTAAAAAACGCTAAAATATTGCAAACCGTGTTTACAATTGCTAAAATTTTGGCTTTGTTAGGTTTAATAGTTTTGGGTATTTATGTAGGCTTTAACAGCGATGCCTTTAAAGCCAATATGGCCGATTTATGGACACCCTACCAAACCTTAAAAAATACCGATGGTAGCATAACCCGCACATTATTAAGTGGTACTGTTTTGTTTGGTGCAATAGGGGGTGCCATGGTAGGTTCGCTGTTTTCGTCTGATGCTTGGATTAGTATTACCTACACCGCTGGCGAGGTAAAAAACCCCGAAAAAAACATCCCATTAAGCTTATTTTTTGGTACCCTAATAGTAACCATTTTATACATTTTAGCAAACGTAACGTACATGATGCTGTTGCCTGTAAAAGGCATACCCGATGGGCTAAATGTTATAGACCGAGGGATAATGTTTGCCTCCCTAGATAGAGTAGGCACCGCCGCTGCATCTGTAATTTTTGGCACTTTGGCTGTTAAAATTATGGCTTTGTTAATTATGGTATCTACGTTTGGCTGTAATAATGGATGTGTAATGGCAGGTTCGAGGCTATTTTATGCTATGGCAAAAGATGGAGTTTTTTTTAAAAAAGCAGCCACCCTAAACAAACACAGTGTACCGGGTTTTGCGCTTATCATACAAGCAGTTTGGGCATCAGTTTTATGCTTATCGGGCAGTTATGGCCAGTTGTTAGATTATTGCACCTTTTCGGCTTTGTTATTTTATATTGTAACCATTGCTGGCATTTTTATTTTAAGAAAAACACAACCAAATACCCCACGGCCATATAAAGCATTTGGTTACCCAATTTTACCCGCTTTTTACATTATTATGGCAAGTGCAATTTGTATAGTATTGTTAATTTATAAAACAAGTACTTGCGGTTGGGGTTTGGCTATTGTACTTTTAGGTGTTCCTGTTTATTATTTGAGAAAACAATTTACAAAAGCCTAATAGATAAAATGTATTTTGGGCGTTTCCTGCCTTCCGGTAGGCAAGGTAACACGCTTTCGGCTACTTGCCTACCGGCAGGCAGGTATCTTTTTATTATCACTTGCCGTGGGCTTAAGCCCACGGTAAGTGATAATAAAAAGGATGCCGCCTCAATCGTTAACGCAAAAAACAGTTTGCAAACAACTAATTATTTAACTAAATTTTAGCACAATACCACATTAAAAAAACCACAAAAATGAAAAAATTAATCCTATCAATTGTTACCTTAATATTTATTTCAACCCTAAGTTTCGCACAAACATTTACTTTAAAAAGTACCGATGTGGGTGGCCAAGTAACTAACCAACAGGTTTTTAATAGTTTTGGCTGTACGGGCGAAAACAAATCGCCACAATTAAGTTGGGCAAACGCCCCAGCCGGCACTAAAAGTTTTGCCGTAACCATGTACGATGCCGATGCGCCCACAGGTAGTGGCTGGTGGCATTGGTTAATTTTTGATATACCCGCAAACGAAACTGGTTTAAAACAAGCTGCTGGTAATTTAGCCCTAAACCTTGCCCCAACAGGTGCCATACAAAGCAATACCGATTTTGGCCAAGCTGGTTATGGTGGCCCTTGTCCGCCCCAAGGCCACGGTTTTCACCAATACGTAATTACCGTTTTTGCCCTTAAAACCGATAAATTAGGCTTAGATAAAACCGCAAACCCAGCTTTGGTAGGTTATAATTTAAATGGTGCTACCTTAGCAAAAGCATCAATTGTAATGTATTATAAAAGGTAAAACCAACTACATTTAACAATAAAATTTTAAATTTATCCAATACAATTGCCAACTCTTTATGATTTTGATTACATATCATTTGTAATCAGATTTAAAAAAATAAAAATTTGAAAGTTAATAATGGGTTGCAAACCCTATTATTTGGTTTTCGGAATTTTAAATTGAGAAAAGGATTTTATCGAGTTTTAACGGTATAAAATACAGGGCGATTGGTTTGGAATAAGTGGAAAAGCAGATTGCACACTTTATGATTTGATTTCGCCTAAAAGCAGTGAAGCCTTTTGATTTAAAATAGCACTCCTTATTAGCCCATCAATTATTCAATATCTCTAAGCCAATTATTAAAATCTTTATCGTTAATGTCTGATTGTTCTGATTTATCGTAAATAGATAGGAGGTAGATTTTAGTATCAACCACTTTTACGTGGGTAATAACCCTTGCTCCACCACTTTTACCTTTTTGTTTTGATGCAATTGAAAGTCTTATTTTGTAGCAATTGTTACCTATTTTATTGCCTTGTTCAGGATTTTCTTTTAACGAATTTATTAGTTCTGAGTACTCTTTTTTTAAAGATGGGAATTTTTTAACCAACCTTTTTAATTGTTTGCTAAAAAAAGCGGTAACCTCTATATTAAAGCTCATTCAACAATTCTTCAGCAGTTTTTAACTTAATTTTTCCCTGTTTGGCTAATTTCACTTCTTGTACAGACGCTTTTAATTCTTTAAAAAATTTTGCTTTTATCGGGCTTATTTTCTCTGCTTTAACAAATGATAAGTTACCAAGTAACTCCATAACAAAATTTGCTTTATTGTCTTTTATATCTAGTATTACTTTCATTGTGTAGATTGTTTTAAACTATATTGGCATTTAATGCCCGTTTTTATGGTTAATATTTATGGAATTACTATTTAAAATTAACTGTAAACAAAATTAAATAAATTGTGGGTAATTGCAAGTTTTGTACGGGTGCAAATTCTTTAATTTAGCTTAGTTTTTGTAAAAGATAAAAGAGGTTTAGATGTCTAGTAGCGGTGTTGCTGGTAATTTAGCCCTTAATCTTGCCCCTGTAGGTGTTATACAAAGCAATACCTATTTTGCCCTAGCTGGCTACGGTTGTACTTGCACACCACAAGGACACAGCTTTCACCAATACGTAATTACCTTTTTTGCCTTAAAAATCAATAAACTTGGCTTAGATAAAACTGCAAATTTAGCTTTGGTAGGCTATTATTTAAATGGTGCTACCTTAGCAAAAGCATCAATAGTGATGTATTATAAAAGGTAAAACCATTATATTTACAAATCCTAAATCTACACAATGCGAGTTATTTTAAAATTGATAGCGATATTGTTTTTGTTTGGATACTCAAACACTTCAATTGCACAAAAAGGATTTTTTATACCAAGTGCGCTAATACAACCTACACACAGTGAGCCTAAACAATTTAAAGTTTCGCTTGGGGTATTTAGAGGGTTAGATTTACGTACTTCTTATTCTATTAATAACCGTGTTTGGGTTTTTGGCAAAGCTGCAACAAATATTGGTACTTATGGTCGAAAATGGATGGGCGATGATGAGTTTAAATCTGTACGAAACGATAACTCATTTTCGCTTGGTGTGGGTTTTTTTAATAAAACTACAAGTGATTTTTATTTCGAAAATTCAATAGGTTTATCTTTAACAAAAACCGACAATTTTAAAAGATATTATTCAGAATCAATTTCATTTACAGGCAAACCAAGCTCGGGTGGGTATAGTAGTGTACAAACCAATACCAATTATTGGGGCGCATTTTATCAATTTACAGGGCTTCTTATAATTGACGATTTAGAAATAGGTTTAGCTAGTAGGTTTGTATATAATAGGTACACTAATTTTGCTTACAACCATTCCAAAAATTTAGATAATGGATTTGTTGGGAACAATTTTTCGGTTTATAGTGTAGAACCTGTGGGCATATTAAGTTATAATTTAAACAAATATAAAATTAGTGCGCAAACAGGTTTGGCTGTTGGCATACCAGATAATAATTCTTCACAAACTTTTATAAATTTAATTGGTAGGTTAAGTTTACAATATAGTTTTAATTCAAAAAATAAGTAAATCCATCGTTAAATTGATAATTTTACACTAAAATATTTTAACACAATTTACACAATATTGGAAGAGATAAGTACCACCCGTATTAACAAATACCTCAGCGAAGTTGGTTACTGCTCGAGACGCAAAGCCGATAAATTAATTGCCGAAAACCGTGTAACTATTAACGGTTTGGTACCACAATTGGGTACAAAAATTACCGATGGCGATGAAGTTAGGGTGGATGGTAACTTAATTTCCCCACCAAAAGAAAATCATATTTATTTAGCCTTTAACAAACCAGTAGGTATTGTTTGCACTACCGATGTAGCGGTTGAAAAAAACAATATTATTGATTTTATTAACCACCCAAAACGAATATTCCCGATAGGTAGGTTAGATAAGGCCAGCGAAGGACTGATACTTTTAACCAGCGATGGCGATATTGTGAACAAAATATTGAGGGCAAAAAACAACCATCAAAAAGAATATATAGTTACTGTAAATAAAACAATTACCAGAAACTTTATAGATGAAATGGCTAATGGCGTTCCTATTTTAGATACAATTACTAACCCATGTTTTATAGAAAACACAAGTAGAAACACCTTCCGAATTATTTTAACCCAAGGTTTAAACCGCCAAATACGCCGAATGTGCGATTGTTTAGGCTATAAAGTTATCAAACTAAAGCGCATTAGAATTATGAACATTAACTTGGATATGGCTGTGGGTAAATGGCGTAATTTAACTGCCGTTGAATTGGCGGAAGTTAATGAGTTAATTGCAAATTCGAGTAAAACAGTAAACGAAGTTTAAAATTAAAATTTAAGGAGTTATAATTATTTCGATTTATTTCTCCCCGCTCTTTTATTTTTAACAAAATCTCTCATGTAATTTCGTTTAAAAATTTTAGGTCTTTCCTCCAAAACTGTGGAATAGAATCAAATTAAATTCCCATTATACAAGTGTGCAATTCAGGACGGCCTAGCTGTTGTTTGGAGTGGGAGGCAAATGAATATTTTCTAGAAACTTGAGTTCGATTATTAAACCTTAATATAATTTGCTGTAAATCACTATTATTTAAGATTTTAAAGAGTTAACGATGGTAGCGGCCCGCCTGCCGGCCGGCAGGCAGGCAGCGGACGGCGTGTTACCTGGCCTACCGACAGGCAGGATACGCCCTAATCATTACAAAAACAGTATTTATTAATCGAGCTCAGGTTAATTACAAAAATATGTCCTTTTGTCACTCAGAGTGCAACGAAGAGTCTCAAGAACGCCTTTTATGAGACTCTTCACTTCGTTCTGAGTGACAGAACGTAGTACAGAATAATAATTTTATAAGAAAATAATTTTACAATTTTTAAATGCGTTAGCCCTACGGCAAAAGTAGAGTTTGGTTCAAAAATACACGTAT
>JAYULE010000143.1:0-9485 GCA_043763845.1 Sphingobacteriales bacterium | reverse complement strand
CCCAAAGGGGGAATATGTTAAATCCCCCCTTTGGGGCCAAGGGGGAAAAAAGATACTTGCCTACCGGCAGGCAGGGAGCGTAGAGCGTGTTACCTTGCCTACCGGCAGGCAGGAAACGCCCTAATCATTTTGAAACAGCATTCTTTATCAAACTCAGCTTAATAATAAGCAATCATACCAATATCTTACCTAAAAATTTATCTTTGCAAAATCAATATTTTACAACAAACTTTGGAACAAGATAAATTTAAAAGATATACCGTAACATCGGCATTGCCTTACGCAAATGGGCCACTACATATTGGTCATTTGGCAGGTGCTTATTTACCAGCCGATATTTTTGTTCGCCACTTGCGTTTGCAACGGAAAGATGTGGTTTACGTTTGCGGATCGGACGAACACGGAGCTGCAATTACTATAAAAGCTAAAAAGGAAAATACTACACCACAGGCAATTATAGATAAATATCACCACCAAATTAAAGATAGTTTTCAAGATTTTGGGATAGCTTTCGATATTTATCACCGAACTTCATCGCTTATTCACCATACTTTATCGCAAGAGTTTTTCTTGAATTTATATGAAAAAGGGGAGTTTATAGAAAAATATTCGGACCAGTATTTTGACGAAGAGTTTCAACAATTTTTAGCCGATAGGTACATTGTAGGCACTTGCCCAAACTGTGCTAACGAAAACGCTTACGGCGACCAATGCGAAAAATGTGGCAGCACTTTAAATGCTACCGATTTAATAAATCCAAAATCTACCTTAAGTGGCAATAAACCTATTTTAAAAGCTACTAAACATTGGTATTTACCATTAGATAAGTATCAACCTTGGTTAGAGAAATGGCTTTTAGAAGGTAAAAAAGATGTTTGGAAAACCAATGTTTATGGCCAATGCAGTTCGTGGTTAAAGCAGGGTTTACAGCCTCGCTCCATGACCCGAGATTTAGATTGGGGCATTGATGTACCTTTGCCCGAAGCCGCAGGAAAAAAGCTGTATGTTTGGTTAGATGCCCCAATTGGCTATATTTCGGCAACTAAACAATGGGCCGTAGATAACGGGAAAGACTGGCAATTGTACTGGAAAAAGCAAGCCAACCCAGCCGATGATGCTTGCTTAATTAATTTTATAGGTAAAGATAATATCGTTTTCCATTGCATCACATTTCCATCGATACTTAACGCTCACGGCGATTATATTTTACCAGAGAATGTACCTGCAAACGAATTTTTAAACCTTGAAGGCGATAAACTTTCCACATCGCGTAACCACGCAGTTTGGTTGCATGAATATTTAGAAGAATTTGCAGGCAAGCAAGACGAATTACGTTTTGTGCTTACCTCTATAATGCCCGAAACCAGCGACAGCGAATTTACTTGGAAAGACTACCAAGCCCGTGTAAACAACGAATTGGTAGCCATTTTGGGCAATTTTATTAACCGAGTAATGATTTTGATGCACAAGTACTTTGAGGGTAAGGTGCTTGGTGGCAAAGAACAAAAAAATGAAGATATAAACAATCAAATTGGTGTTGCGTACAATTTAGTTGGGCAACATATTGAGGCTTACAAATTTAGAAATGCGTTGCAGGCAGTAATGGATGTTGCCCGTTTAGGTAACCGTTACCTTACCGAAACCGAACCTTGGAAAACCTTTAAAACCGAACCCGAAACAACCCGTGAGGTATTGCAAAATTGTTTGCATATTATTGGACATTTATCGGTTTTAATGCAGGCTTTTTTACCGCATTCGTCAAAGAAAATTCAGCAAATGTTAAACCTTAAATCCGATGTTTTTTATTTCGATGAAGAGCTTGTTTTTAAAGATGGCCACCAATTAAACCCTGCCCAGCTGTTGTACGAAAAAGTAGAAGATGCCGCTATAGATTTTCAAATTGAAAAACTGAATGCTAAAAAAATAGCGGTGCAACAGGAGCAAAAAGTGGTACAACCAACAAAACCCGATATTATTTTTGAGCAATTTGCCGATTTAGATATACGTACCGCTACCATTTTAACGGCCGAAAAAGTTGCTAAAACCAAAAAATTACTCAAACTTACTGTTGATACGGGCATGGATGAGCGAACAATAGTATCGGGCATTGCCGAGTTTTTTGAACCCGAAAATATTGTTGGTAAGCAAGTTAGCGTTTTGGTTAATTTAGCTCCAAGAGAAATAAAAGGAATATTATCGCAAGGAATGATTTTAATGGCCGAAAATACCGACGGAAAACTTAGTTTTGTAGTACCTGTTAGTTTGGTTGATAATGGGAGTGTGATTAGGTAAAATATGGTCCCGTAGTTCAACGGATAGAATACCTGCCTGCCGGCAGGCAGGGAAGTTTCAAAAACTTCAAAAAAATATTGGTCCCGTAGTTCAACGGATAGAACAAGAGTTTCCTAAACTTTAGATGTGGGTTCGATTCCCGCCGAGACCACAGTCAACTATTCTTAATTTATTTGTGGGTAGTAGCTAAAAACTAATTTATGTACTCTGTTTACGCAATTTGTAGCGATGTTGATGCAAGAATATATGTTGGTTTTACCGACAATATATCTAGAAGATTATTAAAACATAATAGCGGTAAAACAAAATCTACCAAAGGCTTTGCACCATGGGTACTTATTTACAGCGAACAAGTTTCCGACAGACAAGACGCTAGAAACAGAGAAGTTTTTTTGAAAGGCGGAAGTGGCAAAGAATTTTTAAAAAGTATAAGAGATAAACATGTTTTATAGTTCCACGGATAGAATACCTGCCTGCCGGCAGGCAGGGAAGTTTCCTAAACTTTAGATATGAGTTCGATTCTCGTCGGGACCACGAAAAAAATGCCCTTTAAATTAATTTTTAAAGGGCGTTTTTATTCTTAAAATGTATAAACTATAAAAAATTTACGTTTTCTTTATAGTTTGGTTTTATATAAATCAATATTAACTATTTCACAAAAATGTCGCAAAAAAAGTCTAAATTTCTTTTCCTATTATTAATTTCTCTTATTAACACAGCCTGCGGTCAAAGCAATGTTGAAAACCAATCGTGGTTGAAAAACTTTAATTCGGCAGCACAAAATACAATAGTTTTTAACAACCAAAATCAGGTTATACCGCTAAAAAACTTGGAAAATTTAAAAATTGCAAGCATCAATTTTGGAAGTAAACCCATTCCTGTTTTTGATAGTTTACTGCAAAAATATGCTTTTGTACATAACTTAAACGGCAACCAGTATATTGCTAATCAATTTTTTAACAGTTTGTTAACTGAAATTCAAGCTTACAACATAGTAATTGTATCATTAGATAACTTATCAATTTTAAATACCCAAACCTTAAAATTTATTTTAGAATTAGAGCAAAAGAAACAACTTATTATTACCCTTACCGGGGATGATAAAAACTTAGCAAAACTAGATGAATTTAAATCTCCAATACTATTTTGCAACCAACAAACACCCGAAAGTGCGGCTTTTACAGCCCAATTAATTTTTGGTGGTACAGCAACAACTGCTAGGTTAAGTAGAAATATTTCTAAAAAATTTATTGCGGGTTTGGGTAGTAGCATTCAAAAAACTCGTTTCACTTTTACTATACCAGAAGATGTGGGTATAAAAACTTCGGATTTTAATGAGATTGATGATATTGTTGCCGATGCAATAAAAGTTAATGCAACACCAGGTGCAGTAGTATTTGTAGCTAAAGATGGCAAAGTAATATATAATAAAGCATATGGTTATCACACCTATCAAAATCAAACTCCCGAACAAGTTAACGATATTTTCGATTTAGCATCTATAAGTAAACTAGCCACAACATCGGCAGCAATGCACCTTTACGAAACCGGAAAATTAAATTTAGATACCCTAATTAGTGCCTACTTACCCGAAACTGTAAATACCAACAAGCAAAACATAAAAGTACGCGAATTGCTTTTACACCAAGCTGGGCTTTTGCCTTTTATCCCATTTTTTGAGAAGCTTAAAATTGGCGATTACTCCCGTAAACCATCCGATTATTTTACCGTACAAGTAGCCGATAGCTTTTACATTGCTCAAGATTATTATAAAAAAGCTATGTGGCCTATTATGTTAAACAGCCCAATTAAAAACCGTGGTAAATATTTGTACAGCGATTTAAGTATGTATTTTTTGAAAGAAATTATAGAAAACATAACTCAACAACCACTAGAAACTTATGTACAACAACAATTTTTTAAACCATTAGGCATGTACACAGCGGGTTACCACCCACGCCAAAATTTTGATAAAAGCCAAATTATTCCTACCGAAGATGATGCCTATTTTAGAAAAACTTTACTGTGGGGTTTTGTACACGACCAAGGTGCCGCAATGGTGGGCGGAGTTGCTGGCCATGCAGGACTATTTTCTAACGCACCACATTTAGCTATACTTTTTCAAATGTTGCTTAACGGAGGCAGCTATGGCGGTAGACAGTTTCTAAAGCCACAAACTATTGCGCTTTTTACCGCCAAACAATCAAACATAAGCAGGCGAGGTTTAGGTTTTGATAGGTGGGACCCCGATGCCAGTAAAGAATATCCATCGAAATATGCCAGTAACCAAACTTTTGGGCACACTGGTTACACAGGCACTTGTGTTTGGGTTGACCCGAAACACAATTTAATTTATATTTTTTTATCAAATCGGGTGCACCCACAGGTTACTAATAAATTATCGGATATGAAAATAAGAACCCGAATTTTAGATGTTATTTACGAATCAATAAACAAAGTGAATTAAAATATGTTATAGTATAATACGTTAAAAAAATAAAATCCAATATGAAAAAAAACATTTACGCTATTGTAATTTGCCTATTTATTGCGGCATGTTCGCCCAAAACAAACCCACAAATTGATAGTTTAACAGCACAAAATTTAGTTTTAGAAAAAACAACAAAAATAAACGATCTAAATTTAGCCTTAGAAAAAACTAAACTGGAAATTACTCAACTTTCCAAAAATGCGCAAAATGCCAATAGCAATGCAGTTAGCTCGGCTAACGATGCAAGTAAAGCTACCCAACAAATGAATTCTAATTTGGGGGTTGAAAAAGCAGCAAGTAAAGCCGATAACTATGCCGAAGACGCCGCTGATGACACTAACAAAGCCCGAAAACTAAATGCAAAAATTTCAAAATTAAATAAAGAAGTGGCTTCCTTGCAAAGAAAAATTACTAAAACTCAAGACGACTTAAACAAATTAAAGCCAAAAGTTCAGTTTGTGCCTAACAATAATTAAGTGTTAAAATTTTGTTATTCTGTTTAAATTTTTTGATGTAACAGTTATTGTATCACTAGTATTTATTAACTTTAAATTTTATTTTAATTAATAAATATGAACAAAACCTTACTTTTTTTAATTACAACGGCGTTTTTCTTTATAGCCTGTTCTCCAAAAACTACCACAAGTAGTCCTAAAATGCAAGCCTTAACCGTTGAGGGGCAAATTCTAGAAAAAAACACGAAAATTAACAATCTAAACCTTGAAATAGAAAAACAACGTTTAGAATTAATTGAACTTATCAAAGAAATAAAGCTAGCTACTGACAGTTCATCCACATCATCAAAAAAAGCTAGCGATGCCGCAAGCGATATGAAAATTAAAGTTGGCGATTTAGGTAAAGCCGCAACAGCCGATATTTATGCCGAAGCAGCATCTAAAGATGCTCGTAAAGTTTACAAGCTTAATTCTAAACTTTTTAAAATGACCGATGAAACTAGCAATAAGCAAAAGCGGGTTGAAGCATTAAGTAAAGAGGTAGAAACATTAAAAGCCACACCACCAACCGTTAATCCTAATTAAATTTTAAAACTCAAAATTATAAATCGTATAATTTTATGCGGTTTTTTTGTTTTTTAAAAACACAAATTGCTATGTTTTAAGTTTTACATTTGATATAAACAAACCAAATATGAAAATTGGAATAGTGTGTTACCCTACTTTTGGTGGTAGTGGGGTAGTTGCAACCGAATTAGGTAAAGCCTTAGCCGAAAACGGACATCAAGTTCACTTTATAACTTACAGCCAGCCAGCAAGATTAGATTTTTTTTCGGAGAATCTTTTTTACCACGAAGTATCAGTATCAAACTACCCCTTATTTGATTATGCCCCTTACGAAGTTGCTTTAGCCAGCAAAATGGTAGATGTGGTAAGGTTTGAGAAGTTAGATATTTTACACGTACATTATGCTATTCCGCATGCTTCTGCGGCCTTTATGGCCAAACAAATTTTAGCAACTTTTGGCATAAATATACCCGTAGTTACCACATTACACGGTACAGATATTACTTTGGTAGGTAGGGATGTTACTTATAAACCCGTAGTTACTTTTTCTATAAACCAATCAAACGGGGTTACGGCAGTTTCCGAAGATTTAAAAAAGGCTACTTACAATCATTTTGATATTGTAAAAGATATACGTGTAATTCCCAATTTTATTGATTTAAAACGGTTTAGGTTAACTCCCAAAGACCATTTTAAAAAAGCAATTGCCCCAATGGGTGAGCGTATTTTGGTGCATACATCAAACTTCAGAAAAGTAAAACGCACCAATGATGTAATATTGGTTTTTAAAAAATTAATACAACAAATTCCCGCAAAATTATTAATGGTAGGCGATGGCCCCGAGCGTGTACACTGCGAACAACTTTGCAGAGATTTAGGCATTTGTGAACATATACGTTTTTTAGGAAAGCAAGAGGCTGTAGAAGAAATACTTTCGGTTTCCGATTTGTTTATGATGCCCTCTGAATCGGAAAGTTTTGGTTTGGCAGCCCTTGAAGCTATGGCTTGTAAAGTTCCTGTAATATCATCAAACACAGGAGGTTTGCCAGAACTAAACGTGAACGGAGTTACTGGTTTTATGAGTAATGTTGGCGATATTGATGATATGGTTGCCAACGCAGTATTTATTTTAGAAGACGATGTTAGACTAAATCAGTTTAAAGAAAACGCACTAAACCGAGCTAAAGAATTTGATTTAAGTTTGATTTTACCGCATTATGTAAATTATTATTTAGAAGTGATTGAAGAAAGTAAGAAGTAAATTTAGGCTCATTATTTTTTGTTAATTTTTTCTAATTCTTCCACATCTAATTTATCTTTATTTCTGTTAGTGGCTATTTTGTTTTCTAACAAATGGTTGTAATGTAAAAAATAGGCATTAATTCCATTTATATTATCAACAGTTGCCATTGCTAAGTATTCGTTGTATTTTTTTTTATCTAAACCGGGTATATCAGTCATTAAATCAGCATACATTCCATCATGCATTAAAATTTCGCAATAACCAGCTATAATTGGGGTTTCAAGTAGCATATCGTATCTACCGTATCCCATTTCGTCTAAAGCTTCTACTAGGTTCTTTCTGTTTTTTAAAGTGTCTTTTAAATAAATATCTAAATCGCCAGTAGAACGATTGTAGCCGTACCTGTTTACTGCGAAGCCACCAACTATTAAGTAATCAACTGTGTGCTTTTGAAATGTTTGTAAAAGCAATAACATTTCGGGGGTTTCTTTATCAAAGGTCATAGCATTAAAGTTTTTTAATCACTAAACCTTTTCCTTGCGGTGTTTTTAATGGTTTACCTCCATTTAACGCAACTGCATTGCGGTTTAAAGTTAGTAACGCATAAAATTTTTCTTCCGTCGATAGCGCTAAATACGCTTGCGCTCGCTGGCGAGCAATAATTTGGTAAGATAAACTTGCATCGTATAATTTTAAACTTCCCATTTAACAAAACTAGTATTTTAAACGATTTTTGTTTTACATTTTTTTAAGTTATGATAATCATTACCCAAATTCTTAAGTTTTTTTACAAAAATTATTTATGGGATATACTGTTAAACCTGGGTTCGATTAATAAATACTGTTTTTGTAATGATTAGGGCGTTTCCTGCCTGCCGGTAGGCAAGGTAACACGCCATCCGCTGCCTGCCTGCCGGTAGGCAAGTATCTTTTTTCCCCCTAGCCCCCAAAGGGGGGATTTTAACATGTTCCCCCTTTGGGGCTAGGGGGATAAAAAAAGGATGCCTGCCGGCCGGCAGGCGGGCCGCTACCGTCGTTAACGCACTAAAATCGTAAATAACCTTGATTTTCAGCAAATTATACTAAGCTTTAATAATCGAACTTAGGTTGTTGCCAAACCCACACATCCTTTCATATTAGCCCAGATGAAAGCGGCACCATTTTTTTTATTGTGTGAGGCAAAGCGGCCTAACCCAGGGTACAGACTAGAAATAAGTGGATAAAAAAAACTATTTATTAGAATGCAGCCATGTTCCTGTAAATGAGTCTTATAACCTAAAAAAAAAGAAATTTATCGGCCAAGAGCAGGAGCTTTTTATCTCTAAGAGCAAAAAGCTTCCCGCTTCAATTTTATATGTTATTGTATTTAATTAATAAATTTATTCATAAATAAAATACTTTATCATTTATTATATATTTTGATTCTCTCCAAATCCCACCCTAAAACTTACTTGCCAATACCGCTGTTTTTCTAAACTTTTTAATGTCGCCATCTAAATTATAAAGTTCAACATAAACAATATAGATACCTGTTTTAGCTTTCATAGCGCCAGTTTCGTCTAAGCCATCCCATTGTAATTCGCCTGCAGTAGAAAGAGTTTGGTTTTTAATAAGTTTTTTTACAATGGTGCCTTGGCTATTGTAAATAGTTACATTTGCAACATAATTGGGTTTTTCAAACTTATATAAAATACGTAATACATCTTCAAAACCGTCGTTATCGGGCGAAAAGGTTTCACTTGCTAGAGTAAGCTCTTCATTAGTTTCTACATTTTCCAAAAATTGAGAATTTTTATAGGTGGGCGTAGCATAACCAACACTTGCTGCCGCCGATTTAAAATTACCCGTAGCATTGGTAGCATTAGAAAAACTGCTGCGTTCTAAACTTACCCCTTCGGTTTCTTTTAGCAAGGCAAAATGCATGTTGTCGTTATAACTCAACGAATCTATAGTTTGGTTTGCTTTGTTTAAAATTACCACTTTACCCGCCGTATTTACAAATGCCGCCATACCAGTTAACTTTACAAAATTATTTGGTTTTTGTGTAGTGTATAATAATTTAATATTATCGGGGTCGGGCGTTATAACCCAGTAACTTTTAGGCTCAAACATTACCGAAGTAGTACTAATTTGTTTGATACTTCCTAGTTCGTTTTTTGTATTTACTGTTGTAATAAATAAATCTTTAAAATCTAACACCTTATCGCTATTGTTGTACAACTCTATAAAATCGGCATCATCGCCTTTTGGGTCGTAAAGTATTTCGTTTATTAAAACATCGCTTTTAACAATATCACCAGGGTAAAAAAAGCTTACATCGGGGCCAGTTATGCCAGTTGCACCGCAATCGGTCAGGTTTTTTACGTTAACGGTATAAGTTCGGTTTTTGGTTAAAGCTTTATTAAATACTAAATCTACGGTAGAAAAATCGGAGCCA
>JAYULE010000142.1:0-9521 GCA_043763845.1 Sphingobacteriales bacterium | reverse complement strand
TTAAAACGACGACTTATTGCTAAACCTGTTAAAATACCAAACGAATCGTCTCTACGGTAGGAGGCACCTAACCATAATTTATTTTTAAAAGCCAATTTTAAATTTACATCATAAGAAATAGGTACTGGTTTAATAACTTTAAGCAGTAAGGATGGAGAAAAAATAAAATCTTGAGCAAATGATAATTTATAACCTAGATTAAAAAAAAAATGGGGTACAGTTTTGCTCTTATTGGCCAAAGAGTTAGAATTAAAATATGTTTGAGTAATTAATTGTTGCGCTGAAATTCCTGCATAAAAATTATTCTTGTACAATAATACTCCTAAAGTAAAATCGGGTTTCCAGATTTTATTATTCGAGTTTTGAATTGCAATATCAGAAGGGTTTTCTATTATAATTAAAGCGGTATTTAACGATGTGTGATTTAGTCCAAATGTTAAACCCGTGGCTAAATTATATTCGTTATTTAATTTTAAATGATACGAGTAACTTAGATGTAAATTAGTCTGATTAATTAACCCCACTTTATCATTCATAAATAAAAAACCTACTCCGTGGTGAGGTTTTAATAACAATGAGTTTGGACTAAAAAGATTACTCAATACTTTGCTGGTATCCCCTTGAATCAAATTGGTTTTGCCAATTGGAGTATTTATTGTAATATAGTTAGTTTTAGGTGCGCCCTGCAAACCTGTCCATTGGCTACGGTGTCCAATTTTTATATCTGTGTAATTATCAATGCCTGCAAATGCAGGGTTTAATAAATAATTGTTGAATACATATTGCGTATACTGTGATTTTTGTTGCGCAGATACATAACAACAACAAATTACTAATATAAAAAAGCAAATAGTTTTTTTCATAGATTAGCGAACAAGTGTTATAAACCCCGACATTTTAGTTTTACCGTTCCCTAAATTTATTACATAGTAATAAGTGCCTGCCGGTACAGGTTGGTTGTTAAATGTGCCATCCCAAGGAATTGTATAACCTATAGATTCAAAAAGTTTTATCCCATATCTATTAAATATTTCTACATTAATATTTGGATATTTATTAACGTTTTTAATATTCCAAACATCGTTTACACCATCGTTATTTGGAGTAAAGGTATTGTATAATTCAAGTTTTCTTAATACAGTTATAATAAAATTTTGAGTGCTTTCGCAAACTCCGTTACTTGCAGTTAAAGTATAAACTATATCGTTTATACCCGTTATACTTGGGTTTCTAGTATTAGCATCTTTCAAACCCGTAGAAGGTTGCCAAAAATAGTTAAGGTTATTGCCTGTAACATTTGGTTGTATAATTACAGTTTCACTTTCGGGTATAATAATATCAGGTAAGGGGGTTATTACAGGAGGATTAAAAACTGTAATTTTTTGTGTTGTAGAATCAATACAACCCTCATCCGAAGTAAATTTATATTTTAATTCGTGAACTCCTTCTCCTGCGATGTTAGGGTTAAACAAGCCTGTTACTGAAATACCTGAACCCATATATTTTCCATCTCCTTTTATACCGTTGGTTTCTTTTGCGTATAATTGTGTGGGCGACGAACTGATACAAATATTGGGTATAGTGTCAAAGACTAACTTTGGTTTGGGTATAATAGTTATGGTTTTTATTTTTTCGGCAAAGCAATTATTTCCCGAATAGGCTATCAATTTTATTAAGTAATTTTTGCTAGTATTTTTAGGTGGTACATTTGAGTAAATATGGGTATATAGTTGATCTGGTAGTATCTTTGTAAATGTTTCTTTAAACGCTGGTTTATTTTCATAATCAAAATATATTTCAATTTTTTCGATAACCCCAAACCCAGTTAGAGTTGATAGGTTTTTTAAAGCAAGCAATTGGCCATGGCATATTTTACCGCTGCTTGGTAACTCAAAATCTGCCTTAAGTACATTGCTATTCACATTTACTATGTTTGAAATTGTGTTACTGCAACCACTTGTTAACATAGATGTTGTTAGTTTTACTACATAGGAACTATCTTTTAGATACTTGTGCTTAGGGTTTTTTTCGGTAGAAAAATTTGGGTTCGTTGGGATAGCAAATGGATCTCCAAAATCCCAAAAATAAGTTAAAACATCGGGTGGGCTGTTAGTTGGCAGCGTACTTTGGTTTAAAAAATTGGTAAATTCATCATTTATGCACACTTTATCGGCAATAAAATTTGATACTGGCAAAGGATTGATTTTTATAATACTATCCTTTTTGTGGCTTTGGCAGTCTTTGTCATTTATCAATATTAAAGAAATGTTAAAATCCCCAGCTGTTTTGTAAGTATGTTGTACAGGATTATCATTTAAAGCATATAAACTTTCTCCATCGCCAAAATTCCAATACCATTTTTTTACTTTAAAACTACTGTGTAATGGAGTAATATCGGTGAGTGTAATAGTGTTATTTACACAAAATGGCTCGTTACTTTTAAATAATGGCATTGGCGAAGCTTTTACTTCAATATTTTTTTCTTGGTAAGTTACACAGCCAGATGCTGATGTTAAAGTTAACTTAGCTTTATATTTTCCGCTTTTTTTGTACGTATGTACTGTTTCTTTAATAATTGATGTATAGTTATTTGGGTTATCCAAGCTGTCGCCAAAATTCCATAATCTACTGGCAATGTTCAACTGGTTAGGATTATTGTCTTTAAATTTTAATACATTTAAACAACTATCAATTGTTGAGGTAAATTCAACAATGGGTAAAGGCAATACTGTAAATTCATAAAATAATTTATAAGGATTATAAAAATCATAAACCGAACTTGCATTTACTTTAATTGTATGAACACCAGATATTTTGTATGCAGCCGTTTTAGACATAATGTACTCGTAAGTAGTTATGTTATTATTAGTAATAATTTTTGCTGTTGGGTTTATTTGCTCAATTGGTTTTTCATAAGAGTCCATTTCCCAAATTATCCTTTGAGCAGGATGTGGTAATGTTAATTTAAAGTAATATTCATCGTTAACACATGCAGAATCTATTAACTTATTAGTTACTTGCCTAACGCCTGACACAAACTGATTACTTGCTAAATTTGTGCCAGCAGAATATGCGTACGATTCAACATCGCCAAAGCCATATGCAACTGCGTTAAATCCTTCGCTTGAAGTTAAGTTATAAACATTTGTTTTATAGTCATTTAAATTTATTTGTAAATAAGAATAATTAAAGTTTGCTGCGACTTCTTTAAATTGAGTAGTAGGTATTAAACCATTTATTCTAAAGCTACTAACACCGGTCGTTTTAATAAATATATTAATATATTGTTCTGTTATGTGCTCTTTATCAGATGAGTATAATGTTACATTTTTTGTGTTATATTCTATTGGATTTAAGATAACCATGTCTGGATCGCTATAACTTTTTGTATCAGGAATAACATTACTGCAAGATTGGCTTAATGCATATTGAGCAACAGAAATGGGTTTATCAGACCAAATAATAAACGGTTCATTTATTGTATAACCAAACCCATAACCGAATGGAAAAACTGTATTGGTATAGTAAGTAGCAAAATTACCAGCTTCCTGCAATCTATCTAAGATTGCTCCATTTATAGATACTTCCGTATTGGACTCTTTAGCAATTACTCTTAATATTTGCCCTACAGTACGTACAGCATTTGTGCTATTGGGGCTTTTAGTACTGAAAGGTATACATCCATACATATTTCCCCAATTTTTTACAGGATAGCATTGTTGGTAAAGAGGGTCTAACGAAATATTTTTTCCTACAACACAATTTTTACTAGCAATACGAACCGCTGTATTTCCAGAAAAAACTGCAAAATTTTTATAGTCGTAAGATGTAACTTTAACACCTGTTAAATCATCATCCGATAAATACTCGAAAACATCACCAATATTATTTAAGGTAAATTCGGTAAGTACTTTACTTGATTTTTTAATAATAATTTTGGTATTAGCTTTTGTTGCAATAACAGTTATAAAATTTTTTCCTTCAAATTTTTCATATTGTGGATAATTGAAACTAAAATATTCGTTTCCAAGTCCTTGTACAGGCAAAATTAAGGAAGCGGCTGACCGTCTTGAGGCAAATATATGTGCATAAACCACTATATTTGGCATACCAGAATCTACTAAAATTTGTATGGCTCGGTTAGGCAAAACTTTGCCATTGTCAACAAAGTCAATATATGCTTGTTCTCTAGGTACTTTAATTTCGGTTACTTTGCTTGCGCTAACTGTAAAACTTTCTTTAAAATTACCCACTTTTATAATCCCCGATGATGCACTTTTAGTGGTAATAAATATACTAATATTAGCTAATTGTGCATCAGGAACGTGAGTAGGAAAAACAGCCCAAAACTCTGTTCCCTCATTTGAAACATTCATTACATTACTTTCAATGGCATTTATTTTAGCTTTATTTTTATTTCCAAATGGTTGGGCTTTTAATTTATTACCAAAAAAAAGAACAGAAATAAACAAGAAATAAAAGAGGGGTATTTTGTTTTTATAATTTGTAAACGATATTACCATAAAAATTTTAAACTATAAACTAAAAATGGAATATGTAAATAATTTAATTAAAACAAGCAAGTAGATAAGAATTAATTTAACTAAAACTACCATCTACTCATTAAAAGATTGCAAATATTGAAATATAATTTCCTAATTTAATATAAAATAATTGTTATCATTATAATTTGTTAAAAAAAGCCAAATTTTATTGTTAACCTTACAGCAGCTTAACTTTAACGAATAAATTTTCCGAAAATGTATACATATTTTAAAATATTGTTTTAAATTAGTCTCAAAATCCTCAAAATTTAATTTTACGTTAAGCTAAAAATAAATTTTTTAAATATTTTATTTGGATAAAATAAATCTTATAAACTATGCTAAACACTTACCCATTTTATGAAACTGTTTATTAATTCTTTTTTCATCTCACTATTTTTATTAATTCATTGTTTTGGTATAAAAGCGCAAACCGTAAACTCCGATATAGACAGTTTGAAAAATAAGATTCATTTTATTCAAGATAAAAATGTGCTTAAATTTCCTCATTACAAAAAAGTTAACGTAAACAAACTTAAAAGCAAAACAAACAAATTTATTGATAGTCTAAACTTTGATACAAAAATTGGGAACATAAAAAAAGTGTTTATCCAAACAAGTGCATTAAATAAACTTGATACATTAAAAAGAAAGAAGATAGTAGATAGTACATTTATATTAAGCAAAATAAATTCTGTACAAAAAATAATCAAACACCCTCTACGGTTCAACCAATTATCAGCATCCAATAAAAAAGAGAATTACTTAACAATATTTAACAAAAAAAAAGAAACTTTAAATTTCGCAAACAATAAAGCTAAGCAAATAAAAAATCCTTTAAGTCAAAAGTTAAATACTTTAAAAAAAGCGAAACTGAGTTTTAATTTCACAATCGAAAGCCAAAACCGATATCAAAGCTCACAAACAATTAGCATCATTAACAATAACCTTCAACAAAATATCACTCAACCAAAAGGATTTGTAAGCGCAATAAATTTTATTGGCAATTTAAATGCATTTGGTATACCATTAAATTTTAACTATTCTACAAATAAAAGCTTGGCATATAATCCGCTATCATTAAATAATAATCTTTTTAAATTTGATTTTGATGCTACCCAGTTTAATGGTTTGTTAAGTAACGATTTAGAACAATATTACGATTTAAGAAAACAAGTTTTTGAAGGTGCCGATCTTTCTGGCTATACCAGTTCTCAGCTTAGCACTAAACTAAAAAAAATGCAGACCGAAGAAATGGATAAATTAAGTATCAATAATTTACAAAAATATTTAGGTAATATTGATAATTTGGATGAATTACTACGGTTAGATGAAAAACCACTAAGAGAAAAACTTTTAAGTGAAGTAAAAATCAAGACGGCCGATGTGGATAACCAAATTAAAAATGAAACTACTCATCAACGACAAAAAAATAGTTTACAAAATAATGCACAAGTAGATACGGTATTAAATACTATAAGGCAAATTAAGCAAGAACTTGCGGAAAACGGCTACGATATTGAAAAAATATTGCAAATGCAAAAAGAACTGAATAAAAATAATGGCAATTTAGGTAACTCCGAAACCGCAAAAACTTACGTTGTTAAAAAAACCAAAAATGGCATTCAAGGCATTTTATCAAAAATAAGTGCACTTAAAATTGGCTCGTTTGGTAATAAAATACCAGGTAACATGCAAAACCGAGATTTATTTATTAGTGGCACAAGCGTAAGCTTTAAAACTAGTGAAATGGCACTTACGGCCGGCTATGGTGGGCTTAATGATATTGGATCGTTAAAAGATGCAAGTTTTCAAAGTTCCGTTTTCAATACACCTAAAAATATTACTTATATAAGTGCAGAAAAAAAAGGAGGTATTTTTAACAATGTAAAGCTATCGGTAGTAAGTTCGTTTAACAAAGAAAGTAACAATAATGCTTTTGCATTACCTACTATATCGGCAAACAATATGGCATTTACAGCTTCTAAAGCTTTAAATTTAGCATATATTGGAAGGCTAAACATTGATGTTTCTAAATCTAGCACACTTTACAAAAATGATTATAATTTTGGAAATGATGTTTTTTTAAACAGACAAACAGGGCAACAAAATAATTCAAATAGCGATTTATTCGAAGCCTTATCTTTTGGAATAAACCACCGATTAGAAATTAAAAAAATAAATTTTTCAGATAATGTTTACTTTAATTATTCAGGTATGGGTTACCAAAATCCAGCAAATAATGGTTTTAGTAATGCCCGTATGCGTGTGGGAGGCAACATTCGTAAATTGTTTTACAAAAATAAGTTATCTATAACAGCCCGAACCGATTTAAAAAATATCCCCATTAGTTTTACCTCAAATGATAAATGGCAAAACCTACAGTTTCAGTTTGATACTAAATACACTTTTAGTAAAAAGTTTAGTATGGATGTAAAATATACATCCAACACTTCTAATAAACAAATAAATAACCAAACTACACCAATTTACGGGCTTCAAAAAATACAGGTAGATGGTAATGCAAATTATAAAATAGGCAAACATTACAGTATAAGTCATTTTACTCTTGGTACACAAAGTTATACCAATACGTACAGTACAAATGCCAACCCAATATCGCAAACTTCTTTAACTACAACTGGGGGGGTGTTGCCCCCATCAAATGGCAGTAATATGTTAATGTTAAATTATATACATAGTTTATTGCTACGCACCAATACTTTAACGGCAACGGTTTTTTATAACCGAGAATTATCGCCAACAAAATTAATTGGTAATATGTTAAATGCCGATTTTGCCTATCAATATAAACTATTTGAGGCTTTAAACCTATCAACCGGCTTTACTTATCTAGACAACAATAATATTGCCCGTCAAGCGGGGATACGTCAAACAGTTCAAGTATTTGCGGGTAGCAATTTTGATGTAGATACCTTTTTAGACGTAAGAAAAAATTTAATTACACCAATATACCCCGACTTGTATGCAACCGCCCGAGCCGAAGTTATGTTACGATACCATATAAAAAACAAGAAATAATGAAACGCTATTTATCCCTTTCTATACTTTACATAACAATATCGGCACCAATACTTGCTCAAGTATCAGTGCAGTTTATACCCGAAATAAACGGACGGAATGTCAACGGCCTATTTAATTGCCAACTAATAAATGCTGAACTACCCCATCAAGCGGTTTTAACCATCCGTGTAAGCGAAAGAAATGCTGGCACTGTTTGTTTAATAAAAACACCAGAATTTAACTTACCTACAGGTGTAATTACAGTACCTATTAATGCAGCTAGGGGAGCAAATATCGAATTTGCCAATAACGATAGCGGTAGGCTTACTAGCTTAAACAATGCTTTCCCTGCAGGCGATTACGAGTATTGTTATAATTTAGATATTTTAGGAGCCGACAATACTCCCACCGACCAATGTTTCTCTTATAACTTAGCACCCTTTGCCGATTTAAATTTAATAGAGCCTTATGACCAAGAAAAAATAAACAATAACCGCCCATTATTAACTTGGCAACCCTTAATACCAGGTGTACCTGGCGCTTATTACCAATTGGTGTTAACCGAAATTAAAAAAAATCAAAATGCAACGGAAGCCATTAATTACAACTTGACAATAATTAATCAATTAAATATTGTTTCCCCAATTTTACCTTTCCCATCAATAGTTCGCGAATTAGAGCACAGTAAAAAATATGCTTGGCAAGTTACCGCTTATAAAAACCAAACTATATTAACTAGGTCAGAAATTTGGGAATTTACCGTAAACAGCCCATTACCAGCTAATAAAGTAATTGAAGATACGGGTTACCGCAACATTGAAGATATGTTAGGTGGTAATTATTATATAGCCAATGGCGAATTAAGGTTTGCTGTTATTAATTCATACGAAGATCAAAATTTAAATTACAGTATTACCCCGCTTAGCAACGTAAAAACCAAAATTAGAAAATTGCCAAAGCTAAAACTAGTAAGTGGTAGCAACATGATTAAAATGGATTTATATGCCATTGGCAGTTTCACCAACGGCGATTCTTACTTATTAGAAGTAAATCTACCTAATGGCAATGTAAAAAGTTTAAGATTTTTATACTATGACAATCAATAAAATAAATTATATATATCTATTTGTTTTGATGTTAACTGCTTGTACATCTGCTACCGAAAATACTTTTAACGCTTTGGTAAATACAAGCTATAAAAAAGATAAAACCTTGCAAATAAGCATTTCAAAATTACCATTTAAAGCCGACACCAGTAGTTTAAGTTACCGTATTAGGCTAACGCCCATAACCCAAGATGCATTTGCCCAAAGTGCAAAACTAAAAGAAAAATTACTTTACAATATGGACAGTTGTTTTTACCTATATGCCGATGGCCGTGTTATTTACCCACAAGCCTGCGAAACTATAAATGGTGGCATTCCTAATACTTTCGAATACTTAGTATCCTATGGTATGCAGCCTACTATCAATAATAAAAAAATAGAATTTAACTATCATGACAAATACATTAACCAACAAAAATATACGCTACCCTTAAATTAACAGTATTTAAATTAGTCAACAATCCATCCTTATGACCCTCATTTTTACACAAAGAAAAAAAATCGCATTAGCTTTATTGTTAATTATCAGCTTTAATATTTTTTCGCCTACATTAAGTTATGCCCTAACTTCGGGACCTACACAGCCCGAAACACAAGCATTTCAGCCAGCTGGCACCACCGATATGGTTGATACCTTTACTGGGGGCTTTAAATATAATATCCCTTTGTTAGATGTTGATGGTTACCCAGTAAACCTTAACTACCAATCTGGTGTAGGTATGGATGACGAAGCCAGTTGGGCAGGCTTAGGCTGGAACGTAAACATAGGAGCCATTAACCGCCAACTGCGTGGCTTGCCTGATGATTTTTCGGGCGACCAAGTAGTTACCGAACATTATACTAAGCC
>JAYULE010000141.1:0-2704 GCA_043763845.1 Sphingobacteriales bacterium | reverse complement strand
TATCGCCAGCACCAACGGTTAATAACAATTGAGGTTGCTTGTTTTTTATATAGTCTAAAGCTTGTTGTTTGTTACAAATTTGTTTTTTGTTTAAAGTAATTTTATCCAAAAGCATTTGGCTATTTACATTTTGTATGGGCAGCTCTCGGGCTGGATAAATTTCTAACAACACTAAATCATCAACAGTACTTAATACTTTGGCAAAATCATCGGCAAAATCCCGAGTACGGGTAAATAAATGTGGCTGAAAAATTACAGTTAATTCCTTATCGGGATAAAGCGTTCGAACTGCTGTAAAGCAAGCTTTTAATTCTTCGGGATGGTGGGCATAATCGTCGATAAATATTTTCTCGGCTTTAAGCTGATACTCGAAACGACGTTTTACACCTTTAAACGAATGCAAAGCTTCACGAATTCGTTCTTCATCAATATCCATTAATAAAGCAACTTGAATGGCCGCAACGGCGTTTTCTATATTGTGTTGGCCGGGTAATCCTAAAATTAAGCCCTCTAATTGTAGATTTTGGTTTTTAAAATCAAATACAAATGTTCCGTTTTCTATACGTATGTTTTGCGCTTCGGCATAGGCTTTAGCTGCAATAGAATAGGTTGTACCTGTTGTTAAATCCAGCCCTTGTTTTCTAATTAAGTTACCATCGGGTTTTATTTGCGAAGCAAACAATTGGAAAGATTGTACCAAATGACTTTCATCGCCATAAATATCTAAATGGTCGGCATCCATTGAGGTAATTATAGCAATATCGGGATGTAGCGTAAGAAACGATCTATCATATTCATCAGCCTCAACTACCAAAACATTGTTAGAGCCAAACAAAACATTGGTGTTGTAATTTGTGCTTATACCACCTAAAAATGCCGAACAATTATTCCCTGCGCTTTGTAAAATATGTGCAATTAGGCAACTGGTGGTGGTTTTACCGTGGGTGCCAGCCACTGCAACGGTATACATACCTTGCGATAATATGCCCAATACCTGCGACCGTTTTTGCAAATCGAAACCGTTTTGTTTAAAAAAGTTTAGAATTGCCGAGTTAGTAGGTATAGCCGGTGTGTAAATAATTAAAATATTATCCGAATTTATTCTAAATTCTTGCGGAATTTTTTCTTCGTTATCTTCGTAATTTACCGCAATACCTTCGGCAACTAAAGCCAAAGTAAGCGGGGTTTCGGTTTTATCGTAACCGCAAACTTGGCAACCAATATGGTGGAAATATCGGGCTAGGCCGCTCATACCTATGCCACCTATGCCAACTAAATAAACTTTTTGTATATCGGCTAGTTTCATGGTTTTTGTGCAAGTTTAAATATTTGGTTGGCAATATCAACATCGGCATTAGGCAATGCCAATTGGCCAATATTGGTACTTAGGGTTTGCATTAGTTTACTATCATTTACTAATTTAATTGCTGCATCAACCAAGTTGGTTTCGGCTGCATCATCGGCTAATAAAAGTGCACAATTTTTTTCTATTAAAGCTTGGGCATTTTTGGTTTGATGATCTTCGGCAACATTAGGCGATGGTACTAAAATTACAGGTTTTTGTACCGCACATAACTCGGCAATAGTGCCCGCTCCTGCTCTAGAAATAATTATATCCGCGGCAGCGTATGCAAAATCCATACGGTTTAAAAACTCATAAATTTTTATGCCATTATCTTTGCTTTGGTTACCGTATTGCTCTATAATACCTTTGTAATAATATTTGCCAGTTTGCCAAATAAGCTGAATGTTGTTTTCTTGAAGCTTACTTA
Organism: Sphingobacteriales bacterium; assembly: GCA_043763845.1. GTDB lineage: Bacteria > Bacteroidota > Bacteroidia > Sphingobacteriales > Sphingobacteriaceae > Pseudopedobacter. Next base: position 932 of record JAYULE010000141.1, on the reverse strand, counting down.
AACCTGCCATTATGGTTTTGTTTAGCGTACCTGCACCTAGGCTTCCGCCTGTTAACAGTATGGTTTTTTTTATCGGCGATAAGCCAAAATACTGTAAAGCTTCTGTACGCTTACCTTCAATAGTTACCGATTGTTGCCTTATTGGATTACCAGTTTTTATGATTTTTTGTGCCGAAAAAAATGCTTCCATCCCATCAAAAGCTACACAAATTTTGCTAGCTTTTTTACCCAAAAACTTATTGGTAATACCCGCATACGAATTTTGTTCTTGAATTAAAATGGGAATATTTTTTAACGATGCCGCATATAATAACGGTCCTGATGCATAACCTCCAACCCCTACAACAACGTTGGGTTTAAAGTTTTTAATAATGGTAGATGCATGCAGTACACTTTTTAAAACTTTAAAAGGCAAAACTAGGTTTTTAAATAATGCATTTCGCTGAAAACCTTGAATATCTAAACCAATAATTTGATAGCCAGCTGCGGGTACTTTATCCATTTCCATTTTACCTAGTGCACCCACAAAAAGTATTTCGGTGCGACTATCAATTTGGCGCAAAGCATTGGCAATAGCAATAGCTGGGAAAATATGCCCACCTGTGCCACCGCCGCTAATAATTATTCGTTTTGCAGTATCCATAAATTTACGCCATTGCTGGTATTTCGCCTACAATAATTTTGTCTTTATTTTTTAAGTTTTCGGCCTTGTATTCTTCTACATCTTTACTAACCGATAGAATAATTCCGAATGCAATGCTGGTAAATAAAATGGATGTACCGCCCATACTTACCAAGGGCAATGGCACACCAGTTACTGGAAATAAGTTTACTGCAACCGCCATATTTGCTAAGGCTTGAATGGTTAAACTAAAGCCCAAACCTGCGGCCAACAATGCGCCAAAAGCTTTTGGCGCTTGTGTAACTATGCG
>JAYULE010000140.1:0-9589 GCA_043763845.1 Sphingobacteriales bacterium | reverse complement strand
AACATTAAACTGGTTTTTATAGGTTGTATGCATTTTTTAATCCAAAAATAAATTATAAATATGAAGCTATTAACCTGAGTTCGATTAATAAATACGGTTTTTGTAATGATTAGGGCGTTTCCTGCCTGCCGGTAGGCAAGGTAACACGCCGGGAGTTTATCCTGACAAAGGAAGGGCTTTATCTTTTTTCCCCTTTGCCCCCAAAGGGGGGATTTTAACGTGTACCCCCTTTGTGGGATAGGGGGATAAAAAAGGATGCCTGCCGGCCGGCAGGCGGACCGCTACCGTCGTTAACGCTTTAAAATTGTAAATAACATTGATTTACAGCAAATTATACTATAGTTTATCAATCGTATCTAGGCAATTAAATTATTTTATTGGCAATTTTAATCCTCATTTTCGTTATCGTTTCTATACAATCCATCAATAATAGTAGCATATTTATTCTCTATTACTTTGCGCTTTAATTTAATTGATGGGGTAACCTCGCCATCCTCAAGAGTAAAAGGATTTTTTTTAATGATAAAGTTTTTAATACGCTCAAATTTAGCTAGTTGGCTTGATAGTTTTTTTATATCGACACCAACCCAATCGTAAATTTGTTTGTTGGTTATAAAGGTTTCATCATCTTCAAAAAACGAATTTGGTAAGTTAAATTGTTCTTGTAAAATTTCTTTTGGGCAAACAATTATAGCGGTAGGGTATTCTCTTTTATCGCCAATTAAAAATACAGTTTCAATTTTAGTGCTTTTTAAATACGTGTTTTCTATCGGTGTAGGGTATATATTTTTACCGAACGAGTTTACCAACATATTTTTTATACGGTCGGTGATTTGTAAATTTCCTTTAAAAAATCTACCAATATCGCCAGTATGAAACCAGCCTTCCGCATCTATAACTTCGGCGGTTTCTAAAGGTTTATTCCAATAACCTTTCATTATGCAATGCCCTCTAATTATAATTTCGCCTTCGGCACATTCAAAGTTTTTGTTAAAGCTGTGGTGGGTTTGTAGGGTTATAACATTTTTATTTTCGGTATCTTGTATGGCAATTTCTATATCGGGTAAAACCCTACCCACAGTGCCGTAAATTTGCCTGTCTAGTTCGGTAACAGCCACAACTGGTGATGTTTCGGTTAGGCCATAACCTTCTAAAATTCTAATGTTTAAATTCCCAAAAAACTCGCCTACGTTTTTGGGTAATGCGGCTCCGCCCGAAATCATAAACTTTAAACGCCCACCAGTTTTTTCTCTTATTTTGCTAAACACCAGTTTATTGGCTAAGTTGTATTTTATGCTTAAAAACGCACTCGGGGTTTTTTCGTTTTCTTTAACAATTCGGTAAGCTTGGCCTGTTGCAATTGCCCATAAAAAAATTTCTTTTTTTATTAAGCCCCCGGTAGTTGCGGTTTTTATTGCTTTATCGTGTATGCGTTCTAAAAGCCTGGGCACACAAGCAATAACTGTTGGTTTAATTTCTGCCATATTTTTGGCTAAAAGTTCTAAGCTTTGAGCAAAAGCGATTTTGCAACCCGCATAACAGCAAATATGGTATGTTGCAGTACGCTCAAAAATATGCGATAAGGGTAAAAACGATAAAAATGTATCTTCTTTATCAATAATTGGTATTTGTTTTAGGCTCGATTTTACATTTTCTATAAAATTTGAGTGTGTTAACATTACACCTTTAGGTACGCCAGTAGTTCCCGATGTGTAAATTAACGATGAAATATCTAACGGACTAACTGCTTCTCTAATTTGGTTAATAGTGCTCTGGTATTCGTATAGTTTTAATTTTCCTTCACTTAGTACCGAATTTAAATTTACAACCCCTGCATTTAAACACAGGTTATCGCTAATTTTATAATCATCAAAAACGGGAATAATTCTTGTTAATTTTTCGCAACTGTTGGCTATAGAAGTAATTTTTTTTATTAAAAATGGATTTCCTACCAATATGGCTTTACAGCCCGAGTCGTTTAAAATGTAGGCAATATCTGCTTCGGGCAGGGTAGGGTAAATTGAAGTATTAATGCAACCAAGTTGTTGAAGTGCTTGATCGAAATACACATATTCAGGACTGTTTTCAACCATCAGCGCTAAGCAATCCCCTTTTTTAATGCCTATACTTAATAGGTAAGTTGCTATATAATCTGCATTGTTTAGGGTTTGTTGGTACGATATCTCTTCCCATTTATCGTTTACTTTGTTAAGCATAAACGTAGCCGAAGATTGATGTAAGTTTTGTACAACGTTTCTTAACAATTTAGGAATAGTTGATGTATTGTTTGCTTCCATATTGGTTTTTCAAAAACAATTATAGCTTTTAAAATTATGGAAACAAAAAAAGCTTTTTGATTTTAAATATCATCCTAATTTATCCAAAATTAATGTGTTTTTAAACCTAACACCAAACATTATTTTAAAACTTTAAATAAGTGTAAATAGAATAGTCAATGTTAAATTATCATTATCATTTGTAATATTAATCAATTGTTTAAAATTATTTAACAATTATTATATATTTTTGAAATTGGTGTAATTAATTGTGCTATAAACTTTATGAAAAAAAATTTACAGAAACATAATTTTAAAAAAAAATCCTTTACAACTTTATTACAAAGTTTAGCTTGTATAAAATATTTAAAATTAATTATTGTTTGTTTGATTGCTTTTTTGACACAAAATGCGTTTTCACAATCAATTTTCACTAACCCAATAACAGATGCAAACCCAAGTGCCAGCAACCCTTTTACCACAGGGCAAACAGTTGATGCCAATTTAACGGTATCGGGTATAGGTTACGGTAGTGGTTTAACGGCAGTAAGCAGTATTGATAGGTACAATTTTAAATCTTGGCCAACAGGTGGTTTATCAACTACCGATTATATAGAGTTTGTATTAACCCCCAACAGCACATTTAAAATAAATTTAAGCAGTTTAGTTTACACAGGTGCTATTTCGTCAGGTGGCCCTTCAAGTTTAGTATTACGCTCTAGCGTTGATGCTTTTGGCAGCGATATTAGTTCTTTAAGTGCAACAGGGCAAACGGTAAGTTTATCTGCTGTAGCTTTTCAAAATAGAACTACCGCCATAACTTTTAGAATTTATGGATATGGTGCTACAGCTGCAACAGGTACTTTTTCTATCAACAGTTTTACTTTTAATGGTACGGTTATACCCACAACACCAACAATACCCGTAATAACTAGTGCTTTAACCGCAAGTAATATCATAAACATACCAGCTACACCTTATCAAATTACAGCTAGCAACTTCCCTGCGAGTTTTAGCGCTACCAATTTGCCCCCGGGTTTAAGTATAAATACTTCCACGGGGCAAATAACTGGTACGCCCACAAGTGCCGCAGGTTCGCCTAATGTTATTATTTCGGCAACAAATGCTGCGGGTACTGGTAGTGCAACTTTAGTTTATACCGTTAATTTGCAAACGTGTACTACTACAGGGCAGGTGGTGTGGAATTTTGATACCCCAAGTGCCAGCCCATCATCTTTTACAACTACTAATTTAGTTATTTCTGATGTTATTAGAGGGAATAATAATAATGGAACTAGCTCTTCTTTTCCTACCACATCACCAATTCTTTTTGATAATTCAAGCCCTTCAAATACTTATAGTGGTTTTTCTGCAGGTACTAATATTGGAGCTGCCACCAGAGATGGGGCTTTAAATTTAGCAGCAAATGGTAGTGCTTACTTCGAATTTACACTAACTCCAGCTGTAAATTTTACAAGCACACTTAATGCAATACAATTTGGTTTAAGAAGCACAGGTACTGGTCCGAAAAGCTATAGTATTAGGTCTAGTTTAGATAATTATGCAAGTAACATTGCAAATGCAACCACTTTGGCTAATAGCACTTGGGATTTAAAAACCCCTACCCTAACTGCAACTCAAAGTGCTTTAGGTACCTCTGTTACTTACAGAATATATGGTTTTGACGGTAGTGGAGCTTCTGCAAATATAGCCACGTGGCGCATAGATGATGTAAAACTTACCGTTAATATTATCCGCTCACCTCCCACTATTTTTGCCATTACCAACAATGGTACAAGTTATTGTTCAGGTGGTGTTGGTATAGCGGTGGGTTTGGCTGGTTCGCAAAGTGGAGTTAATTACCAATTAATTTTAAACGGTACAACAAATATAGGTGCAGTTGTTGTAGGTTCGGGTTCGGCAATTTCTTTTGGCAACCAAACTGCCGCAGGCACCTACTCGGTTAATGCTACTTATAATAACACTACCTGTTTGTCGGTTATGTCTAATCCGTTTAGTATAAGTGTTAATAACGCAAACACATGGACGGGTGCCCTTAGCACCGCTTGGGAAAATACTGGTAATTGGGCTTGTGGAATTGTACCAAATGTTAATACCATCCAAATAGATATTCCCAATGCCCCACCATCGGGTAGGCAGCCTGTTTTAAATAGCAATGTAATAATTTCGGGTATTTTAAATTTAATTGGCACAAACTCCACTTTAACTTTAAACGGAAATATCCTAACCTTAAATAGTACAATAACGGGTAGCGGTAGTTTAATAGGTTCGGCAACATCAAACTTAATTATAGATAACGATGCGGGAACAGCTTTTTCAATAAATATGCATCAAATTGGAAACAATAACCAACTTAATAACTATACCCAAAACCGTAATGCAACCATAACACTAACCAATCCATTATTAATTAACGGTGTTGTTAATAATGCAAGTACAAGCGGCACTTTGGCATCGGGAAGCGGTAATTTAACTTTACTATCAACTGCTAGTATAACATCGGGCATTGCTTATTTAAATATTGGGGCAAATGTTAGTGGTAATGTAAATGTACAATCGTATTTTACAGGTGGAAATATTAATAATAGAGGTACCCGTATGATAGCCTTTCCGGTTATAGACCCAGCTTCACCAAATAATATTTTCCAACAAATTAAAAGCCAGATGTTTTTTACTGGCCCTGGTAACACCAGCAATAATTTTGATTTAGGAGGTACAGGAGTACCCAACGCCACAACTATGGTTACCCAAAACGAAAGTAAATTAGATAGCGAATATGGGTTTAATTTAATACCCACTTTACAAACCCCCACCATACCTGCAACAGCTTATTTTTTGTTTTATCGAGGTAACCGTACAAGCAATATAACCAATAAATTAAACCCACCCTTTGCCATACCCGAAAACGTTACCCAAAATTATAACGGCACTATAAATAAAGGAACAATAAATATAGGAGTTACATTCACTGCAAACTCTGGCAATTTATACAATGGCATTTGCGCCATAGGAAACCCCTACCCTGCAGTTATAGATTTTGATGCTTTTTTAAGCGATAATAGCAATAGGTTAGAAGATATTTTATCAATCATAAAACCCGACCGTACTGGGCAAATTACTAAAATAGGTACTGTAAGCACCAACAATAACTTTAATGCACCAATTGGCACCACAGCACAAGATATTAGGTATATACAACCTTGCCAATCGTTTTACGTACGTGTAAAACCTGGCCAAAACGGTAATGTTACTTTTAACGAAACTCAAAAAGCAACCCAAATTACTTCACCTGCAAGGTTATTAGGCAAACCCGAAAGAAATATTATTTTATCGTCCCAAAAACAAACTAATAACAATACAAAAACACAAAAAGTATTACGCATTGCCATAACAGATAATATACTTAATAACGAAACTGCTGTTATTTTTAAAGAAGGTAGCCTTGCAACTTACCAAAACAATGATGCAATTTTACTTACCAACCCCATACTAAATTGTGCCACTTTAAGTAGCGATAGTGTAGCTATGGCCATAAACTTAATGCCAAAAATTACCAACTCAACTACTATTAAACTGTTGGTTAATAGCGAAACAACAAACCAAAACCTTAAACTAAATTTTAGCAATTTAACCGATTTTACAAATTATACATTAGTTTTAAAAGATAGTTATTTAAACACTTTAACTCCTATTACACCTAACAATGCAACCTATAATTTTGGTATTGATAAAAACATAAAACCAAGTTTTGGTAATAAACGTTTAGAGTTGTTAATTGAACCCAAGATAGTGTTGCCATTAAACTTTATAAGTTTTGCTGTTGAACCGGAAAGTGCTAATGCCAAATTGAAATGGCAAGTTAATGACCAAACTGATGTAACGCATTTCGAAATATTAAAAGCTACAGATGGTATAAATTTTACCACAATTGGTCAAAGGTTAAAAACAAAGGAAAGAAATGATTTTTACACTTACGTGGATGAGCATTTGGATGAAAATAATTACTATCAGATTAAACAAATAAATACCGATGGTAGCTTTGAAACCAGCCAAATAAAATATTTAGGCACCCAAATTAACCATTTAGATTTTAAGATATTCCCCAACCCTGTTAATAAAGAGTTTACATTACAATGCCCAAACACAAAAGCAAAAAATTTAGAAATTACCCTGTACGATTTAACTGGTAAAAAAATTAAAATTTTTATAAGCGAACCTAAAAACCAATTAAAATTTAATATAGCAGACTTACCAAGTGGTGTTTATATTTTACAAGTTAAACACCAAAACCTAAATCAGGTATTGTTTAAAAGTAAATTTATTAAGCAATAATTTAATAGTAATCTAATTTGTGCAACAATTTTGAACAATTCGAAAATTTGTATTAAAATTGTATTTAAATTTATATAAAAAATTATATAACGTTTTTGTTATTCTATTTTAATTGTAACAAAAATTTTACAATTCCGTATAAATTCTGTAATTTTACCCTATCCAAATTAATCTGTTTAAATATTTTGTATCAAAACAATAATAATGTTATAATGAACCTTTTATAATAATTTTTAACTGTAACAAAAGATTTAAGCTAGCGTATAAATACTGTATTTATGCCTTATACTATTAAATACTAAATAAAAATATGATTGCTGTGTACAAAAAAAACTCCTTCAAAAAATACTTACTAGCTGGTTTGGTTATAATTTCAACTTGCTTTTTTACAAAAAATGGATTTGCGCAAGGACCAGTTCAAAACGGGACAGCAACCTCAACAAATGGTTTATTTAATGTAACCTACAATTTTCAAGATAACACTTGCCCAAATCAGAATAGAGGAACTATAACCATTAATACCATAAATGGGGCAAGTTCTGATAATTATATCTACAGATGGTTAGATAATTCTTCTAAACTTGACAATAAGAGAGATGGATTATCGCAGGGTGAAGTTCAAGTTGAAATTACCGAAAAAGCAAATTCAGCTAAAAAAGATATTGTAAAAATTGTTATTAAGAGTCCAGATGTTTTCTCAATTGAGAAAGAACCATTAGTTCTTAACAGACCTAAATGCACTGGAGGCAGTGATGGAAGTACTAATATTACAAAAGTATCTGGTGGTACACCCCCATATAAATACAGCTGGAAAAGAGATGTTGCGGGTGGTTCATCTCCTGAAATAGGTACTGATATAAATTATTCTGGCATACCAGGTAAGTATATATTAAAAGTTACAGATGCAAACGGCTGTGAAAAATATGATTTTGTTGAAATTGAGGATGCACCAATTTACGTAACCCAATTACCAACAATTATAAATAATGTAGAATATTCACTAAATACAGGTATTGGAGAAATAACTATAAATGTAAGTGGCGGCACACCTGCACCAGCACCAAACCCATATATTTATGAGTGGAGTTATAGGACATCACTAAGTTCACCTTTTGTTGTAAACACAGCATGGACAAGGGCTAAAGAAACTGGCTTACCTTCTGGTTATTACCGAGTTAAAGTTACAGACGCAAATGGTTGTATTGCGCCTTTACAAAATGTTACTATAGAACCAACGGCTTTACTAGTAGTTGCGCCAACATCAATTAACAGTACCTGCAAATCAACGCCAAATGGCAAAATAGATTTAAATGTAACGGGTGGAAAAGGCCCATATACCATAAAATGGGATGATTTAACCACTACAACCACAAATACTACACGGACAGGGTTAGATGAAGGAACCTATACCGGAACCTTAACCGATGCTTTAGGTGCACCCCGCACTATAACGGCACAAATAATTACATCACCTACTTTAATTGATTTTAGACCTGTAACGAAAACAGATAACAAATGTTTTGGCGAAAAAGCGGGTACAATCACGTTAAACGTATCTGGCGGTATTGCACCTTACCGTTATGTTTTAAATGGCGTCACTTCTGCGCCTTTTGCAGGGCCAACTTTTACCATACCTAATTTAGGATCACGTAATTATACTGTTTCTATAATTGATGCTGGCAATTGCGCAACTACAGCACCGCAAAGTGTAGATATTTTACCTGTAAAAGCTTTGAAGTTTTTCCCAGATGCTAGTGTTTTTAAAGTAAGATGTTCGAACCCAAACTCGGGTTCAATAGAAGTTTTTGTTGAGGGCGGTTTACCTCCTTATACTTACTTATGGTCTAACGATGCAACTAATAATACCTCGAAAAATTTAAGTATCCCAGCAGGTACTTATTCGCTTAAAGTTACTGATGCACTTTTATGTGAATTAAATTACACTACTATTGTTGGTGTTGAAGCACCTGCCATAACCCTTTCAGAATCGGCTTTAATTGGCAGACACGTTGATAATATTTGTTTTTTAAATACAGATCTTACCCCTCAAAAAAATGGAAAAGCAACTATAGAAATAACTGGTGGATCTCCTCCATTTGTAGCTACTTGGCTTTTTGAGGGACAGCCTATTTTACCATTGACTGATATCGACCCACAGTTGAGAAGTATTAGCGTTGCAAATTTAGCATCGGGTACTTACACACTTTTAATTAAAGATGATATTGGATGCGAACCGCTACCTTTTACACTCAAAATTGAACCAATTAAACAGATGAATTCTAACCCAAAAGTGGTTAGTCAAAAATGTGTTGGTGTTAATAATGGTTCTATAACATTAGAACCAACTGGTGGTACACAGTTTCCGTTACCGCAAGCACCATATAGATACAGGTGGGATGCCCCAATTCCAGCTGCCGAACGTGGTAATTCTACCGTTTCATCTTTGTCGCCAGGAACTTATAGGGTAAGAATTCAAGATAGCCAAGGTTGCCCATTAGAAACAACAATAAATATTCTCCCAGCAATACCCGTTACCCAACTTGATACCGTAATTGTAAAATCAAATACCTGTAATGGTGGTTTACCTAGTGGTTCTATAAAAATAACTATTGAGGGTGGCGAGCCTCCATACACTTACAAATGGGATTTTGCCGACAAAGCAACAGGTGAAATAGTCCCTGGTGCGCTACCTTTAGCGGTTAGACTACCAAATCAATTACCTCAAGACGATTTAAGAGAAAATTTAGGCCCAGGTAATTATGTGGTTACTGTAACAGATAAAAACTTGTGCGAAACCCAATTACCCGCTCCCGACCCTTTAAAACCTGAATTTAAAACTTACGAAGTTAAAGCCATTAGCTGCGACCAAGCCAATCCTAACTTAATTACCGACCCATTAATGTCGCCCAATGGAGATGGTTTAGGTAACGAGTTTTTTAGAATAGGTGGTATAGAAAAGT
>JAYULE010000139.1:0-2717 GCA_043763845.1 Sphingobacteriales bacterium | reverse complement strand
TTTGTTAAAAAACAACAATAACTTTTTACCGCTTGATAAATCGAAAATTAAAACTATCGCTTTTATTGGCCCCAATGCCGATAAATGTATTTTGGGCGGTTATTCTGACAAAGCTAAATTCAATATATCTCCACTTCAAGCTTTAAAAGAAAAATATGGTAAAGATATTAAGGTGCTTTACAGCGAAGGCGTTAAAATTACCGATAAAAATGATTGGTTTGCAGATAGCATAAAGTTGGCCGACCCTATTGCCAACCAAAAGAAAATTTTAGAAGCAGTAGAAGTTGCCAAACAAGCCGATGTTGTGGTACTTTTTGTAGGTAGCAACGAATCTACCAACAGAGAAGGTTGGGCCGAAAACCACTTAGGCGATTTACCTACCTTAGAACTTTTATCAAACCAAAACGATTTAATTAAAGCCGTTGTAGAAACAGGTAAGCCAACATGTGCTTTTGTAAATAGTGGTCCTCCATTAACCATTGGCTATTTAACCAGTGTTGTACCGGCTGTTATGCAATGTTGGTTTTTAGGGCAAGAAGGTGGCTACGCAATGGTTGATGCTTTGTTTGGCGATATTAACCCAAGTGGTAAATTACCCATTACTTTCCCTCGAAGTGTTGGCTACATTCCTGCTTATTACAATTACAAACCATCGGCTAGGCGAGGTTATAATTTAGGGTTTGATGTTAGTCCGCTTTTTGCTTTTGGCCACGGCTTAAGTTATACCAGTTTTAGTTATAGCAGTTTAAGGATATCCGCCCCAGCGATGAAAAAAAATGGAACTGTAATAGTTACTGTTGATGTTAGAAACACTGGTAACTGTACTGGATATGAAACCGTACAAATGTATATTAGAGATATGTTCTCGAGTGTTACCCGCCCCGTAAAAGAGCTTAAAGGCTTTAAAAAAATTAACCTTGCTGCCGGCGAAACACAAACTGTAAGTTTTACTATTACACCCGAATTATTATCTTTTTACGATGCAAATATGAATTGGATAGTTGAACCAGGCGATTTTAAAATAATGGTAGGAACTTCTTCAGATAATAATGCAGCTATTAATTTAAATGTTTTTAACTGATAAAATTTAATAATTCAAAATAAAAAGTGTTATTTTAACACCCAATTATGAAACCAAATTATGTAATAGGAGTTGATTACGGTTCCGACTCTGTCCGCTCCCTAATTTTAGATGCCAATAATGGCCACGAAATTGCTTCATCGGTGTTTTATTATCCGCGTTGGCGAGATAAATTGTATTGCGATAGCAGCAAAAACCAATTTAGGCAACACCCATTAGATTATACCGAAGGCTTAACCCATACCATTAAAGATTGCATTAAAAAAGCTGGAATTAGCGATACGTCTGTAATAAAAGGAATTTCCATTGATACCACAGGTTCAACCCCTATTGCGGTAAATAGTGCGGGTAGCCCATTAGCTTTATTGCCCGAGTTTAAAGATAACCCAAACGCAATGTTTGTGTTGTGGAAAGACCATACCTCAGTTAAAGAAGCTGATGAAATAAATATACACGCCACAAAATTTGATACCAATTACCTACAATTTGTAGGCGGTGTTTACTCTAGCGAATGGTTTTGGGCAAAACTTTTACATATTTTAAGAGAAGACGAAGCTGTAAGAAATGCTTGCCACAGTTGGGTTGAGCATTGCGACTGGTTGCCGTTTTTGTTAACCGGAGGCACAGATATTAAAGATATAAAAATCAGCCGTTGCGCCGCTGGCCACAAAGGTTTATGGTCCGAGGATTTTGGAGGCTTTCCGCCCGATGATTTTTTTGCAACTTTAGATCCAATATTAAAAGGATTTACATCAAAATTACCTTCAACAAGCTTTACAGCCGATGTCTCAGCAGGTAATTTATGTGCCGAATGGGCAGATAAATTAGGTTTACATACTGGGGTTATAATTGGCGTTGGCGCTTTCGATGCACACATGGGTGCAGTGGGCGGCCAAATAGAACCCTATTATTTAAGTAAAGTAATGGGTACATCAACCTGCGATATTTTAGTTGCTCCAGCAACCGATGTTGAGGGCAAACTAATATCGGGTATTTGTGGGCAAGTAAATGGCTCTGTTATACCTGGTATGTTAGGTATGGAGGCTGGACAATCGGCCTTTGGCGACACCTACGCATGGTTTAAAAACATGCTAATGTGGCCAGTACAAAACTTAATTACCACATCAAATTCTGTTTTAGATAGCCAAGCAATTGATAACTTAAAACAAGAAATAGAAAATGCAATTATTCCTGAACTTAGCAGGCAAGCTGCGTTAATTCCGCTAAACGAAAGTAACGAATTATCAGTAGATTGGTTAAATGGTCGCCGTACGCCCAATGCCAACCAAAATTTAAAAGCCGCTATAACCCATTTAAGTTTAGGCACCGATGCGCCACAAATATTTAGAGCTTTAGTTGAAGGCACTTGTTTTGGTGCCAAAAAAATTGTGGATTGTTTTACTAGCCAAGGCATTCCAATTAAGGGAATTATTGGTATTGGTGGGGTTGCCAAAAAATCGCCTTATGTAATGCAAACTATGGCCGATATTTTAGGGATGCCTATAAAAATTCATAAAGCCGAACATACTTGCGCCATTGGTGCAGCCATGTTTGCTGCCGTAGCTGCGGGTATTTACCCAACAGTACAACAAGCTATGTTGGCTATGGGCAGTGGTTTTGATACCGAATATTTGCC
>JAYULE010000138.1:0-9620 GCA_043763845.1 Sphingobacteriales bacterium | reverse complement strand
TTCCGGGCCAGCCGTAATTGGTTAAAACCCGTACGGCATCGTCACTTAAGGTAATATTTGGCGATCGGTATTTGTCCGAAAAATCGGCAACAAATTTTCTAAACAATAAATGTATATCTTCTTTTCTATCTCGCAGGGGCGGAATTTTTAACGGCACCGTATTTAATCGATAATACAAATCTTCTCTAAATTTGCCGGCCCTTACGGCTTCAAACATTTCAACATTTGTAGCGGCCACAACCCTACAATCGGTTTTTTGTACTTTAGATGAACCAACTCTAATATATTCGCCCATTTCTAAAACACGTAACAAACGGGCTTGAGTGCCTAAAGGCAATTCGCCCACTTCATCTAAAAATATTGTGCCACCGTTTACAACTTCGAAATAACCTTTTCGGGCTTCGTGTGCCCCAGTAAACGAGCCTTTTTCGTGGCCAAAAAGCTCCGAATCTATAGTTCCTTCGGGTATGGCACCACAATTTACGGCTATAAATGGGCCGTGTTTGCGGGCACTCATTTGGTGAATAATGTGCGAAAAAACTTCTTTTCCACTTCCACTTTCACCTGTAATTAAAACCGTAATATCGGTGGGGGCAACTTGCCTAGCAATATCTATTGCTCGGTTTAGCAGAGGCGAACTGCCAATAATACCAAAGCGTTGTTTTATTTCTTGTGAGGTCATTAGTTTAGTCGTAAGTCAAATTAGTCGTAAGTCATTTTTTTGTTGTAGATAGTCTTTTTTATAGTCGTAAGTTCAATCAAAAATCACACATCATCAATCACAAATAATACCAATTAGTGTTGCCGTAGTGGTTCTTTCAATCAATACATTTACATAATCGCCTGGTTTATTGGGTTCCGTTACCGGGAAAATTACCATCGAATTATGTTCGGTTCGGCCGCAATAATCTAATTTCGATTTTTTAGATAAGCCTTCAATCAAAACCCTTTCTATTTTACCAATACGTTTTTGCGCTCTAAAAAAACTGTGTTTTTGCTGTAAATCAACAATTTGTGTAAGTCGGCTATTTTTTACGGTTTCGGGCACATCATCGGCAAATTTTTTGGCGGCTGGTGTTCCTGGCCTTTCCGAGTAGGAATACATGTACGCAAAATGATATTTAGCATATTCCATTAGGCTTAAAGTATCTTCGTGTTCGGCATCAGTTTCGCTACAAAAACCAGTAATAATATCGCCCGATACGGCACAATCTGGTAAAATGCGGTGTATGGCATCTAGCCTTTCTAAATACCATTCGCGTGTATAAGTTCGGTTCATTAAACTTAAAATGCGGCTATTGCCGGATTGTACGGGTAAATGTATGTGCTTACAAATGTTATCGTATTTGGCAATGGTATGCAGCACTTCATCGGTAATATCTTTTGGGTGCGATGTGGAAAACCTAACCCGCAATTGCGGATTTACCAGCGCAACCATTTCTAAAAGTTGCGAAAAATTTATGGTTTCGCTATTTTCTTCGGCTAAGGCCGATGGTGCTGTAAATTTATACGAATCTACGTTTTGACCTAAAAGCGTTACTTCTTTGTAACCCGCATCAAACAAATCTTGTGCTTCTTTAACAATCGAAACTGCATCTCTGCTACGCTCTCGCCCACGGGTAAACGGCACTACGCAAAACGAACACATGTTATCGCAACCTCGCATAATAGAAATAAAAGCCGAAATTCCATTACTATTTAAACGTACCGGGCTAATATCGGCGTATGTTTCCTCTCGGGATAATAGCACATTAACGGCTTTGTTGCCTTCCCAAACTTGGTTAATTAAGTTTGGTAAATCGCGGTAAGCATCGGGCCCTACTACTACATCAACCAGTTTTTCTTCCTCTAAAAATTTGGCTTTTAAACGCTCGGCCATACAGCCCAAAACGCCAATTAAAAGGCCAGGTTTTTTCTTTTTAACCGCCGAAAATTGTTTTAAACGGTTACGAACTTTTTGTTCGGCGTTTTCACGGATAGAACAAGTGTTAATAAAAATAGCATCGGCAATTTCATAATTGGCAGTAGTTTCAAAACCATTTTCTAATAAAATAGAAGCAACAATTTCGCTATCCGAAAAATTCATAGCGCAACCATAACTTTCTATGTACAGTTTTTTTTGGCTTTGTGCCGATTGTTTTTTTATTTCCAACGCTTCGCCTTGTCTGGCTTCATCGTGTGGTTTTTCTAAAATTGCAGTATCTAACATTTACTAATGTTTTGGGTTGCAAATATACATAAAAATGACACTTTGGCAGTTAAAAAATGTGAAATTTTTTAAGGTTTTGGTGGGTGGTTTTCTTGTTAAAAAGTTGGGTTCAGTTAATGAAATTTGATTTAATAAAAATAATGATTTCTTTATTATTGGTTTAAAACATCCAAATCACCAAACTCCAAAAAGTGCAAAACCCTTTTAAACTCATCACTTAATTGTGCAGAAATTACTAAATTTTCTTTAGTAATTGGATGATTAAAACCTATTTCTGATGCGTGTAACATCATGGTATCCATTTCCCATTTATCTTTAAATAGTTTGTTTTGTTTGTTGCAACCGTGTGGCCTATCGCCAATAATTGGATGGTGAATGTGTGCAAAATGTTTGCGTAATTGGTGCATTCGCCCAGTGGTTGGCTTAGCTTCAACTAACGAATAACGCGATGTAGGATTTTTACCAAAAGCTAATTCAATTTCGGTACGGGCTAAAGTTTTGTAGCTGGTAAAAGCATCTTGTAAAGTTCCGTTTTCTTTTCGTAAAGGGTAATCAATATCTTGTTCATCGGCAGTAAAGCCTCTAACTATTGCCAAATATTTTTTGCTAATTAAACCAATGGCAAATTGTTGGTTCATTAGTTTTTTAGTTTCCTTATCTAAGGCAAATAATAAAACACCAGCGGTTTTTCTATCTAAACGGTGTACTGGCGAAACCCATTGCCCCAATTGGTCTCGTAAAATTTGGAGTGCAAATTCGGTTGCATCTCGGGCAATAGACGATTGGTGAACCAATAAATTATGTGGTTTATTTATAGCAACCATAAATTCATCTTGGTAAAGTATTTCTAAATGCATTTGGTATTTAATTGATAAAGATATTGGCAAAAGCTTTGCATTGCACTAAAATGCAAATGTACATTTTTTACTATAACAGCTTTAACGCACATTCTGCAATTAAAACAAGTGTATAATATGTTACTTAAGTTTCGGAGAGTTAATTATGTGAAACTGGGGAGTAAATTTTTAAAATGTATTATTTTTAACCAAATTACAACTTTTTTATAACATTAGCTGGGTATAATAGCAATAGGCTTTGCGTAAATCTTTGCGTTCTTTGCGGTAAAACCAAACGTTAATTTTTACAACAAAGAACGCAAAGTGGTAGCGCAAAGAACACAAAGCTGGTTGTAAACAAAATTTAAATAAATAAACTCAAAAAGTAAATTTTATATATCTCACAAACTTTAATATTTAATTTAGAATAGCTTAAAAAAACTAACCATTTGCATCGCACCAAACACAGCCTCATTAATTTGAAAATAAAAACTTAAAAAACTAAATTGCGCCCAATATTCCTCAATTATCAAAATGAAACTATACAGCACCAATAACCATAATTTATCTGTTGATTTTAAAACTGCTGTTTTTAA
The DNA here is from genome assembly GCA_043763845.1 of Sphingobacteriales bacterium. Lineage (GTDB taxonomy): Bacteria > Bacteroidota > Bacteroidia > Sphingobacteriales > Sphingobacteriaceae > Pseudopedobacter. The sequence goes on along the minus strand of JAYULE010000138.1, from coordinate 5,979 downwards.
TAGCTTACCCGCCGATAAAGGTTTATATATGCCCACAATATTGCCTCAATTTAATAAAGAGATGCTTGTAAGTTGGGATAAAAAAACTTTACCACAAATAGCCTTTGATGTAGCGTATACTTTATTAAATGACGTAATTAGTGCCCCTGATTTAGAAGCAATAATTAACGATGCCATAAACTTTGAAGCACCTTTAGTTAAGTTAGGCGATGATGCTTTTGTTTTAGAACTTTTCCACGGGCCATCTTTAGCGTTTAAAGATTTTGGTGGGCGATTTATGAGCCGCATTATGGCTCATTTTTTAAAAAATGATGAAAAAGAAATTAAAATTTTAGTAGCCACATCGGGCGATACTGGTGGAGCCGTAGCATTAGGTTTTCTAAATGTGCCAAGTATAAAAGTTAGTATTTTGTACCCAAAAGGTAAAGTTAGTGCCATACAAGAATTACAGTTAACCACCAACGGAAATAATATTGAAGCTATTGAAATTGATGGTACTTTCGATGATTGCCAACGTTTAGTTAAACAAGCATTTTTAGATGATGAACTTAACGCTCATTTAAACCTTACATCGGCTAACTCTATAAATATTAGCAGGTTAATACCGCAAATGTTTTACTATGCCAATACTTGGGCTAGGCTAAATGCCGATTTTGAGAACGTAGTTTTTGTTACCCCAAGCGGTAATTTCGGCAATATTGCAGCAGGAATGATTGCCAACAAAATGGGCTTACCTGTACACCAATTTATAGCAGCAACTAACAGTAACGATATTGTGCCACAGTATTTTAAAACCGGAGTTTATACGGCAAAACAATCGGTTGCAACCTTAGCAAATGCAATGGATGTTGGCGACCCAAGCAATTTTGTACGCATTTTAGATTTGTACAACAACCGTATTGAAGATTTAAAAACTAAGCTTATTTCGTTGGCTTACACCGATGAAGAAATTAAAAAAGCGATAGCCACAGTTTATCAAAACCAAAATTATGTAATGTGTCCGCATACAGCAACTGGTTATTTGGCCGTTAACGAGGTTAGTAAAACACCGCAAAAAAACACAGCTTATGTTATTTTAGCAACCGCACACCCATGCAAATTTCCCGATGTTTTTAATGAATTAAATATAGATATTGAAGAACCCGCACAAGTAGAAATTATGAAACAAAAAAACCAACATAAAATTTTGATGGCTAATAGTTTCGAAGATTTTAAAGCGCATTTGTTAGCGTAAGTAAACAAGTTAGCGGTAATTTTAAAACAACATATATGATAACAAAAGACGACATACAGACTTTTTTCGTAAATTTAAAAGAAAGCGAAATTGACAGCAACAATCAACTTATATATGGTTATTTCTTTACCAACCCCGATGTTGCAAAATTGGAATCAGCTTCCAAAGACTTAATACAGTTCGGTTATAAATTTGTTGACATATTCGAAGCTGAAGTTGAAGATGACGACGAACCATTCTTTTATCTACATGTTGAAAAGGTTGAGAAGCATTCTGTAGACAGTTTAGATAAAGTTAATCACACGTTGTACGCACTTGCCGACAAGTATGAACTCGAATCCTATGACGGGTTCGACGCGGGACCTGTAAAACTAAGTTAAGTGGTAATTAATTCAGTTGAAGCATTAATGTTGCTTGAAATAGCAAAAGAAAAAGGAATTGAAGTTAACAAAGCAAGCGAACTATTTTGGTATTGACAAAGACCCAAAGCACTTGTTTAAGGATTGCATGAACATGTTATGGGGTGCATCTAGTTAAATAAAAACTGTGGCTAAAACAATGTTATGTGCCATATTTCGATCCCGACCAACCTACACAAACAGATACAAGAGTTTCATTGTAACGAAACTTTTAATATCTTTGTCTAATGTATAATTTTAGCAAATAGACAAACATTTTGAAATCCTATTTTTAGACGAGGCATTTGAATTTTTGAATGGTTTAGAGCGAAAACATTACGAGAAAATACTTTACAATATTCGTAAATCTCAAGTAGAACTTGACCCTGAACTTTTCAAAAAACTCTCAGACGACATTTGGGAGTTTAGAACATTGTATCAAGGACTTCAATATCGACTACTTGCATTTTGGGACAAGACCTCAAAAACAAATACTTTAGTTGTTTCAACACACGGTTTTATTAAAAAAAGAAGCAAAGTTCCAGATAACGAAATCCAAAAAGCGGTTAATATAAGGACAAAATATTTAGCAGACAAACAAGTAAAAAACAAGAAAAAATGAAAGCATATACTTTAGACCAAGTTCAAGACAAATTAATTGGTAAAATTGGGACACCTGAACGAGACATATTTGAATATGAACTTCAAATGGACTTAATTGGAAAAGCCATAAAACAAACACGACAAGAACGACATTTGACGCAGGAAGAATTAGGAAAACTAATTGGTGTCCAAAAAGCCCAAATTTCACGACTAGAAAACAATGCAAGCAATGTAACTATGGACACTTTACTTAGGGTTTTTAAGGCTCTAAAAGCAAAAGTTAAACTCTCGGTAGAACTTCCGAACTTAAACGTAAGCGTTGGACAATAATAGCGTTGGACAATAATAAGGCACATAACAGCACATTTGCAATAGGCGAGGTTTAGTGTTCCGCAGACAGTTTAGTAGTAGCCCAAAGTTTTGTGCTCCGCATCAAGTTCATTGGTAAAAATCCCGCCCATCGCAAATGTGCGAAACGTTAAATTATGCCCGGGAGACTTGGGTTTGAAATTTTTCTGCTTTTTAATTACATTAGTGCATCTTTACAAGGAAGAGGCATTAATCGGGAAAAACATAAACACTTAACGTTTACCTCATCTTATGCTTGTGTATTTATTTTAAGTACCGCATTATTTTAAGCTGGATAATAAATTTTATTTATCAATTATGGAAAACGAACAACTTAATTTAGCTTTTGGATATGTAGAACATACCAACAAAAATATTTTTTTAACCGGCAAAGCGGGTACTGGTAAAACTACCTTTTTACACAATCTTAGAAAAACAACGCCCAAACGTATGGCCATTGTTGCGCCTACTGGTGTTGCAGCCATAAATGCTGGCGGTGTAACTATACACTCATTTTTTCAGTTACCTTTTGGCCCTTACATACCCGAAACTCAGGGTACTAACCGACCAAGTACACTTCAAAGGCAGTTTAATAAAGATAAAATTAGCTTAATTAGAAGTTTAGATCTTTTAGTTATTGATGAAATAAGTATGGTGCGGGCCGATACTTTAGATAGTATTGACGAAGTTTTAAGGCGCTATAAAAACCCAAATCAACCTTTTGGTGGTGTACAATTGTTAATGATAGGCGATTTGCACCAGCTATCGCCGGTTATAAAAGACGATGAATGGTTACTTTTACAGCCTTATTATCCCAACATTTATTTTTTTAGTAGCCTTGCGCTTAACAAAACCCAACCTATAAGTATCGAATTAAAACATATTTACAGGCAAACCGATACCCGTTTTATAGATTTGTTAAACAGTATACGCAACAACAAACTAAGCGATGATGTTTTAGCCAAGTTAAATGAAAGGTACATTCCAAATTTTTCGCCAAACGATGACGAAGGCTACATCACCCTTACCACGCACAACCATAGCGCACAAAGCATTAACGATGCTAAATTGTTGCAAATAAAACAACCATCGCAGTTTTTTAAAGCCGTTATTACGGGAGATTTCGACGAGAAAACCTACCCAACTTTAGTAAATTTAGAACTTAAACTGGGTGCACAGGTTATGTTTGTAAAAAACGACCCTAGCACAAGTAAACTGTTTTACAACGGTAAAATTGGCAAAATTACCCGCATAAATAAAGATGTTATTCATGTAAAATGCCCTGCCGATGAGCAAGAAATTGTAGTTAGCCCACTAGACTGGACAAACATAAAATTTACCTTAAACCAAAATACTAAAAAGGTTGAGGAGCAAATTATGGGCAGTTTTACCCAGCACCCGTTAAAATTAGCTTGGGCTATAACTATACATAAAAGCCAAGGTTTAACTTTCGAAAAAGCAATAATTGATGCCAATATGGCTTTTGCTTTTGGGCAGGTTTATGTGGCTTTAAGCCGATGTAAAAGTTTTGAAGGCATGGTTTTAAAATCGCCAATTGTTGCCGATAGCGTTAAAACAAGTAATACCGTAAGCGATTACAATAAAAATGCAGAACAAAATCCGCCTTGCGAAAACCAATTAACGGTTTCTAAAATTGCTTATCAACAAAGTTTATTGTTTGATTTAATAGATTTTACCAAAATAAAATACCGTTTATTTGGCTTGGGTAAAATAGTTGAAGAGCATTATTCTATTTTTATGCCCGGCTTACCAGGCGAGGTTTCGCAAATTAAATTTGATATTGAAACACAGGTTTATGCAGTTGCAGCCAATTTTAAACGCCAGTTACAACAACTTTTTTTAGAAAACTTACAACCCGAAGAAAACCCAGCTTTACAAGATAGAATTAAAAAAGCATGCGTTTATTTTGCCCAAAAACTTACCCAAATTGTTGCACAACCCTTAGAAGCACTAAACACAAGCACCGATAATAAAGCAGTTAAAAAATCTTTGCTTGATGCCTTAGATAATTTAGAGAAAGAAACTTTTGTAAAAATTAATGTGTTAACACAGTGTATTGATGGTTTTAGCAGTTTATCTTACCTGCAAAGTTTGGCAAACGCCGAGTTAGATTATGCCGCCAAAAATGCTAGTCCATCCGCGGCAGCCAGCATAAACATAAAAGATATACCCAACGGCGAACTATATAAAACCTTAACACTTTGGCGCAATAAAATAGCCAACTTGCAACAAGTTGCTATTTATTTAGTGTTATCACAAAAAGCAATACTAAGCTTGGTAGAAACTTTACCTGCAACTTTAAAAGAATTTGAGCATACCAAAGGCATTGGCAAAAGCACCACTCAGCGTTACGGAAACGCCATTTTAGAAATGATTAACAGCTATTGCGATGCCAACAAAATAGAACGCGGCACATTTATTATACCCGAAGTTGTAATTAAAGTAGATACCAAGCAACAAAGCTACAATTTATACAAAGCTGGCAAAACCATTGCCGAAATTGCTACCGAGCGTAATTTTGCAACATCAACCATTGATGGACATTTAGCACATTATATAACTGAGGGTAAAATTTTAGTTACTGAGCTTATAAGCGAAGAAAAGCTAAAATTGATTTTAGGTCATTTAGAAAAATTTCCAGATATGCCCAATGGCGAAAGAAAATTAGCCCTTGGCGAAACCGTAAGTTATAGCGATTTAAAAGCGGTAGCCAACCATTTGGAGTTTTTAAAGAATACCGAGAATTAAATATGCTTGTTCAATAAATTAATTCAACACTAACCGTTTTGAGCATTTAGTAGCATAATGTATCTCTTCTTAAACAATTAACTTATAAATAGTTGTAGATGTAAACTCTTCGCCCAGCTTTAAAACCGTAGTTGGAAAATTTGCTTGATTTGGCGAATCCGGAAAATGTTGTGTTTCTAAACAAAACCCCTCTCTATAGCCGTAAGGCAAATCTTTTTTGCCTAATGAAGAATCGTTTAAATAGTTTCCGGTATAAAATTGTAACCCGGGTTGAGTGGTATAAACCTGCAATTTAATTTTAGTTTGGTCGCCAATAACTTCGGCAGCTAGCTGTAAATTTCCATCAAAATCTGTTAAAACAAAATTATGGTCGTACCCTGCACCAAAAATAATTTGCTCGTTATCGTCATTAATATTTTGTTGAATAGGTTTAAAATCCTCGAAATCAAATGGCGTGTTTTTTACTAATTTTATTTCGCCTGTGGGTATTGCATCACTATTGGTAGGCGTAAAGTGCCGAGCATTAATTTTTAATAAATGTTGAGTGCATACGCCAGCACTGTGGCCGTTAAGGTTAAAATAGGCGTGGTTTGTTAAATTAATAACCGTTTTTTCATCAGTTTGGGC
>JAYULE010000137.1:0-2734 GCA_043763845.1 Sphingobacteriales bacterium | reverse complement strand
GAAGCCGAGGTTGATTTGCCTTGCCGCCCATGCAGTAAATTTGGCTTGGCCGCTTGCCCATTAGGGCATTTTAATTGTATGCATACTATTGATGAACAACCTATTGTAAAATTTTTGAACTTATGAACAAACAATTGCTTTTGGTACGCCACGCAAAATCAGATTGGGGTGATTTGGATTTAAACGATTTTGACCGTCCGCTAAACACACGTGGTTTTGCTAATGCCCCAGCAATGGGCGAAAGATTAAAAAATAAAAATATTTTACCCGACGCAATAGTCAGTAGCCCTGCCCTACGAGCAATTACAACTGCAAAATTAATTGCTAGTAAAATAAATTTCGATACCGAAAAAATCGTACAAAATCTTAAAATTTACGAAGCTAGCGAACTAGATTTGCTCAAAACTGTTAACCAGTTTGATAACACTCTAAACTTTGTTGCATTATTTGGCCACAATGGCGGTATAAGCAATTTTGCAAACTATTTAACCAATTCTACTATTTACAATATGCCCACCTGCGGTATGGTATTGCTAATGTTTGATACAGATGATTGGGCAACGGTTTCGGGTGATACAGGCCATGTTTTGTTTTACGATTATCCTAAATGTATCCAAATATAATGTTTCTTTAAGTTTGGATTTGCAATTCTGTCATTCTGGAGAGTAGTGAAGAGTATCCCATAAAAAGAAACTTTACTTTGTACGTAATTAATGAGATAACTTTCTTTAATTCTTTATTATCAAGTTATTAAAAACCTAAATCGCCCAATTCTAAAATCCTGTCAAACTCTTCGGGTTTTAAATCCATCACACTTAAACGACCTTGTTTTACCAACGATATTTGTTGTAACCTTTCATCGGCTTTTATGGTTGCCAACGATACTGGATTTTTTAACGCCTGTACTGGTACAAGGTTTACTACAACCCAATTTTTATCATCGGTTGTTGGGTCTTGGTAAAATTCTTTAGTAACTTTTGCCACACCAACCACACTTTTACCTTCGTTACTGTGGTAAAACAGTACCAAATCGCCCATTTTCATTTCTTTAAGATTGTTGCGGGCTTGATAATTGCGTACACCATCCCAAAAGGTTTCTTTGTCGGCTGTAAATTTATCCCAACTGTATTTAAAAGGTTCGCTTTTTACTAACCAGTAATTCATAATTATATATTTAGTGTATTAATTTCCAAACCATTTCTTTCATTAATTCGCCTTGAGTGGTGCTGCTGGCAATATCAACACCTTTAATTTTCAAATCGTACTCCCTTAGTATCGTTATTGCCATAAAAGTTTTGCCCAAATTGTAACTTTTTGCAGCAGCCTCATAATCTTTAACAAAAAACGGATGCACTCCTAGCGCTTTCGCCAATTGAGATTTATCTGCTGTATAATGCAATTTTAAAATTTTGGTAAACCAGCTGAATAAATTTCCTAAAATTAAAACCATAGGGTGTGCTTTTTGGTTGGCATCAAAATAACTTATTATTTGGTTAGCTTTTAAAATATCTCTTTTTTGCAAAGCGGTTTGCAACTCAAAAACATTATAATCTTTACTAATACCAATATTTTCTTGCACTTGCTTAGTGCCAATTTCTTGCCCTTGGGCAATGTTTAGCATTAATTTTTCAAGTTCGTTGGCTATTTTTGTTAAATCGTTTCCTAAATAATCGGCAAGTAAAACACTGGCTTTGGGGTTAATATGGTAGTTTTTTGATTTTATATATTCATCTATCCAAGCGGGTATTTTGTTATCGTACAAAGGTACCGATTCAAATACCACACCCGATTTTTCTATTACTTTATATACTTTTTTGCGTTTATCAAACTTGCCGTGTTTATGGCACAACACTAAAATGGTACTTTTTGAGGGGTTTTCGCAATAGGCTTGAAACAAGTCGGCGGCTTTCTCAAGTTTTAAATCTTGTGCCTCGCGAACAATAACCACCTGGTAATTGCTCATCATTGGGTAGCGTTTTGCGGTGTTTAGTATGGTTACAACATCTAAATCTTTACCATACAAAATAGTTTGGTTAAACCCCTTTTCGGCTTCGCTAAGTGCATTGCTTTCAATGTAGTTACTTATTAAATCTATATAATAATCTTCTTCGCCGTGTAATAGGTACAGGGGTTTAAAGTTTTTATTTTTTATATCCTTTAATATTTCTGTAAAATTCATATTGCTACAAATTTAATTTTATTGTGCATTAATTTAGCTTTGAGTGTAAATAGTATTTTAAATTAGCCAAATGTTTGCGCCTGTACCCTTAAATTTACCGCCCTACCCTTTTAAACTAATACGAAGTGGCAATCAGCTTTATATTTTAGATGCTTTACGAAAAAAAAGGTTATTGCTTACTCCCGAAGAGTGGGTGCGCCAGCATTTTGTTCAGTTCTTAATTTTAGATAAAAAATATCCTAAATCTCTAATAAAACTAGAAGGTGGCCTAAAAGTAAACACCCTACAAAACCGAACCGATATTGTTGTTTTTGATAAACAAGGTTTGCCTTTTATTTTGGTTGAATGTAAGGCATCAAACATTAAAATAAACCAAAATGTGTTTGACCAAGCTGCCCGTTACAATACTATTTATAATGTAAAATATTTAGTGGTAAGCAATGGTTTGATTCATTATTGCTGCGAAATGGATTATCAAAAAAAAACGTACACTTTTTTAAATGAGTTACCTATGTGCGAGTTTTGAGTGGAATATTTTTAGTGAAAAAGTTTAAA
>JAYULE010000136.1:0-9780 GCA_043763845.1 Sphingobacteriales bacterium | reverse complement strand
GTAAATTTTATGACTGGAACTAAAGCTAAACGTTTGTGGAAATTTCAGATTTTTGGGTTTTCTAAAAAAATTTAGGGGTTTCCGTTCTGACACTATATACCAAATAAAGAAAGAAGTATTTTTTCTAATTACCCGGGTGTTTACTTTAAAAAAATAATTGAAGAGCGTAAAAACTTTATTGAAGTAGAATTTACCTACACCTTTACTGAGCAAGATTATTTAGATGCGGAGTTTATAAAGTAAAAGCAAACCTATAAGGTTTTAAAAACCTTATAGGTTTATATTTCTCCTTATCTTAACAGAGTGCAAAACACGAATATGATTGATATTCCTTTAGATTTTTCAACAGCAACAATAAGTTTATCCCAAAATTTTAGTTCTCCAATTTCAATATCAAACACTTTAAATTCCTTAAATATCTCAAATTTAGAAAGTTCTTACACTGTAGAACAAGCAGATATTTTTGGCACAGTTAAACATAATGGACGGTGGTTAGGTATAAGATTAATTATTAAATTATAAATGAAAATGAAAAATTATATATTAACACCATTAATAATATTAATTGTCGCAAATTTAGTTACTGCACAAGATTTATCTAGACCACAAAAAAACAAACAAGAAAAAGGATACTTTAATGTCCTAGAAATGGGATATTTTATAGGTAAAAGTAATTTATTAAATGATGATTTTAAACGTAGTACATCCTTAAATGTACGTAGTATTAGAACTGTAAACGGATGGTTTTTAAATCCAAAATTTAGTTTAGGTTTAGGCGTTGGGTTAGATGGTAACGATACCAAAGATTTTGGTTTTTTTAATACCTTTATTGTGTATGCTGATGCTAGATATTATTTAAATAACAGCAAAGATGGTTGGTTTTTTTATTCAGATTTAGGTAAGGCTGTTGAACTAGATGTTTTTTTTGAAAAAGGTTTATTTTTAAATGCTGGTGGTGGTTATAAATTTAACATTGGCAAAACTATGCTTGTGCCTAGTTTAGGGTATAATCAGCAAAATTTTCAAAGTTCTAATTCCGATTATAGAAATTCATCTTTAGCAATAAAATTGGGTTTCTTGTTTTAGTACAATTGCGCCAGTATTTTAAAAATGCTGGAGTTTTTTTTCTTTCAAATTTATATTGAAAACTATTATTCTATCATTTTTTTTAATAGCATATGCAACTTTTGCAAATGCCCAAAACTATGCCTACACCTACGCTAAAATACCGTTTTTAGATTACCTTGGATTAATTTTAAATGGTAAAAATGGAGATAATAATAGCGAAATTGGAGCGGATGTTGATGGCGTTTTTATAAATACAGGATATGCTTTTAAAATTAGGCCTACCTTTTATTTAGAAACAGGGATAGATTATTTATTGGTAAATAGAAATAAATATGTTTATGTATCAAGGGCAAACCCATATTTAGAAGATGATATTTTAGAAATAGAAAACAGCGTTTTAGCCTTTCAATTTAGACCACTTTGGCGTAAAGATATTAGTGCTGATAATAATGCTTTCTTTTTTGCGGCTTTAGGTTTCAATTTTCAAAAACTTTTTAGCAATGCCTCGTTTTCGACCTATAAAATGGTTAATAATAACCAACAAATTGCCAGTGTAGAACAAACTAAATCTAAAAGTAATTTTTATTGGGCCACCCAGCCCGAAATCGGTGTTGAGTTTAGAAATGAAAGAGACTTAGGTTTTAGGTTTGGGTTTTCGTACAGTTATATAAATTGGTATAAAAGCGAAAGCAAATTAAAATTTGTAAATAGCCCTAATTTAAATATTGAAGCTCACCGTACCTCAAATTTGTTTTTTTCGTTTGGGTTTGTGTATTAAATTAAAACATTATCTAATAAATGCTGCTAAGCTGCATAATGTATTGCTGGTTTTATTTTTTCTAAATCTATTTTATTAGCGTTTTTTTGTTCCTCCTCCAAATCAAAATCATCTTGGAGACCAAGCCAAAACTTTGCACTTGTGCCAAAATATTTCGATAACCTTAAAGCCGTATCGGCCGTAATTCTACGGTTTCCTTTAATAATTTCGCTAATTCTGGTTTGCGGAATAAACGTTTCTTTACACAAACGGTAAGCCGAGACTTGTAAGGGTACGAGAAATTCTTCTTTTAAAATTTCGCCGGGATGAATATTTTTTAATGTTTCCATAATCTATTTTTTTTAATGATAATCTACAATTGCTACTTCAGAGGCATTATCATTTTTCCATTTAAAAATTATTCGCCACTGGTTATTAATTCTGATACTATAAAACTCGGATAAGTTTCCACTAAGCTTTTCTAAACGATTTGCTGGCGGAATTCTAAGGTCGGTAATATTTTGTGCGTTATTAATCATTCTCAATTTTCGTCTTGCAACATTTTGAATATCTGGTGGTAATTTTTTGGATTGTACACCGTTCCAAATCTTTTTAGTTTCTTTATCTCCAAAATCTAATATCACTACTTAAATTTAAATACTAACGCTAAAGATAAGTAGTTATTTTTTAGATAACAAATATTTTTAGCAAGATCTCGTTTTACTTTAATTTAAGAAATAAATTTAAGAATTTTAAGGCGTTATAAAAACTCCACACTTTGCGTAAGGGATGGTAGTGGAAATCCTTTTTGCTTTTGGGCAAAAAGATTGCAACAAACAGCCCGACCCCTTTTCGGGGTTACGCCCAAAATAAAATTTTAAACCACTGCTGGTTCTCGCATCTGCTCTAGCTCGAAAATGGCTTCATCAATATGTTTTACACCTTCAATAGCTATGCGTAAGGTGTTTTTAACTTCTTTTAAATTTACTTTGCGTGGATGCATTTGCGCAAAACTTAAAATACGGCTAAAGGCTTCGGTTTCGAAATATTTTGATTGCTTATCGGATATAAAGTATCCACGAATAATGCCTTGTTTCCACGTAATTTTTTCTAAACCTATCTCTTTACCAATCCATTGCAGTTCTACGGTGCGTAATAAATCCTTAACTTGGCGAGGCATTGGGCCAAACCTGTCGGTAATTTCTTTTGCAAAAACATCTAGCTTGGTTTGGTTTTCTATCAACGAAAGCTGGGTGTAAAGATTGTAGCGTTCTTGTATATTGGTTACATACTCATCCGGAATTAGCAGTTCCATATCGGTATCAATCTGGGTAAAACTCACAAAAGCTTTGGGTTTATTATCGTCTTCAAACAAACCTTTAAACTCGTCTTGTTTTAGTTCTTGTATGGCTTCGTCTAGTATTTTATGGTACATTTCGAAACCAATTTCGGCAATAAAACCGCTTTGCTCGCCACCTAAAAGGTTACCGCTTCCGCGGATGTCTAAATCTCGCATAGCTACATTAAAGCCACTTCCTAAATCCGAAAATTCTTCGATAGCACTTAAACGTTTTCGAGCTTCGGAGGTTAGGGTGCTTAACGGCGGACTTAACAAATAGCAAAACGCTTTTTTATTAGACCTACCTACCCTACCCCGCATTTGATGCAAATCGCTTAGGCCAAACATGTGGGCGTGGTTTATCAACATTGTGTTGGCGTTGGGTACATCTAAACCAGCCTCTATAATGGTGGTGGCAACCAAAACATCGTATTTACCATCAATAAAATCAAGCATAATATCTTCCAAACGGTCGCCTTCTAATTGGCCGTGGGCAATTGCTATACGGGCGTTTGGAACCAGTTTTTGTATTAAACCGCCTAGTTGCATTAAATCGGCCACGCGGTTGTGCACAAAAAATACTTGTCCTTGTCTGTCCAACTCAAACTCTACCGATTCTTTAATTAGCGTTTCGTTAAAAACGTGTAATTCGGTCAAAACCGGCTGGCGATTGGGCGGTGGGGTTTGCATTATTGATAAATCCCTTGCACCCATTAACGAGAAATGTAAAGTACGAGGAATAGGCGTTGCTGTAAGGGTTAGCGTATCTACATTTGCCCTAAATTGTTTTAGTTTTTCTTTAACGGTAACGCCAAATTTTTGTTCTTCATCAATAATTAGCAAGCCTAAATCTTTAAACTTAACATCTTTACTTACTAGTTTATGGGTGCCAATAATAATATCAACTTTACCGCTTTTTAGGGCTTCTAAAGTATCTTTTACATGTTTGGCTGATTTAAAACGGTTTATATAATCTATTCGTACCGGAAAATCTTTTAACCGTTCGGTAAAGGTTTTGTAATGCTGCATGGCCAAAATAGTGGTAGGCACCAAAATAGCTACCTGCTTACCATCGGTGGCGGCTTTAAAGGCTGCTCGTATGGCAATTTCGGTTTTCCCGAAGCCTACATCTCCACAAACTAATCTATCCATTGGGCTTGGGCTTTCCATATCTCGTTTTACATCGGCAGTGGCTTTTTCTTGGTCGGGCGTGTCTTCGTAAATAAACGATGCTTCTAATTCGTTTTGCAAATAAGTATCGGGTGCAAAAGCCATACCCGTTTGGGCTTTGCGTATGGCGTACAATTTAATTAAGTCGCGGGCAATATCTTTAACTTTTTTTTTTGTTGTTTTTTTTAATTTATCCCAAACATCGGTACCTAATTTGTTCATTTTAGGGGTGTGGCCATCTTTACCGCTATATTTAGAAATGCGGTTTAGCGAGTTAATGTTTACATACAACAAATCGTTATCGGCGTAAACCAAACGTATCATTTCTTGTATTTTACCTGTAACTTCAACTTTTTCTAGTCCTGCGTATTTGCCCACGCCGTGGTCTATGTGCGTAATGTAATCGCCTGGTTTTAGGTCTCTTAATTCTTTTAGTGTGATGGCTTGTGTGCGGGTATAGCCACGTTTATTTTTGTATTTATAGTAGCGGTCGAAAATTTGATGATCGGTATAACAAGCCAATTTTTGTTCGGCATCAATAAAGCCTTCGCGGATAGAAATATTGATAGGATTAAACGTAATGTTTTTATCTAAATCGTCAAAAATGGCGTATAAACGTTCTTGCTGCTTTGCCGAATCGGTAAGTATATAGTTCTCAATTTTTAAACTTTCGTTTTGTTTTAGGTTGTGAATAAGTAACGTAAAATCTTTATTAAAAGAAGGTTGCGGCCTAGCATCAAAATTTATGGTGGTGGTAGCTGGGTAAAAAAACTGTTTACCAAATTCTATAATGGGGAATTCTTGTAGCTGGTCGGCAAGCATTTTTTGGTTGGTAAAAGCGTATTTAGGGTCAATCCATTCAGGGTTTATGCTTTTATCTACATCGGCCAAAGCCGCCCATAATTGGTTAGATTTTTTGTAGCCTGCCTCAATCACATCTAAAGTAAATTGTACATCTTTAAACCAAATTACCGAGTCTTTTTCAATAAATTCGAGCAGCGAAATATTGTTTTGAGTTAAAAATTTTGACTGTACGTTGGGGACAATGGTAATGGTTTTTACCTGTGCTACCGAAAGTTGATTTTCGAGTTCGAAGGTGCGAATGGTTTCTATATGGTCGCCAAAAAACTCGATGCGGTAAGGCAATTCGTTGGAGAATGAAAAAATATCTACTATGCCCCCACGTATGCTAAACTGCCCGGGTTGATACACAAAATCGCAACGTTGAAAGTCGTATTCTATTAAAAACTCGTTAATAAAATCGATACTTAATTTATTGTTTATGGCAATTTCGAGTGTATTTTTGATAAGCGAATCTCGGTCGATTACTTTTTCGGCCAGTGCTTCGGGATAGGTAACAATTAGGTTGCCGTAACCTGTGGCGTGGCTTAATTGGTTTAAAACTTCGGCTCGCAATAACACGTTTGAGCTATCAGTTTGGGTAAAATCGAACGATTTACGGTACGATGATGGAAAAATTAAAACCTCTTTTTCCATTAAACTTTCTAAATCGGCCATAAAATAATTGGCCTCTTCCCTATCGGGCATTACAAAAACCATATTTTTATGGCAAGCAATATAGGTTGCCGCAACAACTAAAGCATCTAAACTGCCTATTAAACCTTTTAAATGAATGCGTTGGTTTTTAACATTTACGGCTTGCAACAAAGCTTCAATGCGGTTATCGGTTTTGTATCGTTTTACAATTTGTTTACTATTCACGCTTTAGCTTTAATATCATTTACAAATTGAACCGTAACTTCAAAATCTTCAGCAATTTCCTCTAAAGTTAAACGGTTTCTTAGGAGGGCTTTTTTAATACCGGCTGTTTTTTCTTCGAGTTTACCTTCAATTATTCCCGCCCCGTACGAATCGGCTTTAAAAGTTTTTTCGGTACTAATATTATCCCAGTACCTATCGTAGGTTTCTAACTGAGCTTTGGTAAATGCACTTTCTTTAATTAAATTGGTGGCTTCGGTAATATCTTCGGATGCCGAAAAATCATCGGATATACCTTCTTGGTTATCTTTAATTTCCGATAAATACCGTAACCACAATACACTTAATTTTTTATCGGTAAATTTTTGCGCTTTAAATTTGGGTAATTCTATAAATACAAATTCTAAACCGGGTATTATTTTATCTGAATATTGAAGATGTACTATTTTATAATGATGCAAATAATTTGGTAAATCGGGTTCAAAGTTTTCGTTAACTATACATAAGGAGTAAACTGGTTGCAAGCCTTTATATTCCCCGCCACGTTCTATCTGTTTTACAAATGCTTTTGATGCGTTAAACAAAACACGGCTTTTAAAGCTATCTGTCCATAACATTTGCATTTCTACAATAAACTGGCGACCATTTTTATCTATACACCTTACATCAACAATCGAGTTTTTAAAAACAGGTATTTCGGGAACTAACTCGACAGGTAAATACGCCAAACTATCAATAGGAGAACTAATAGGCAACAAAGCATTTAAAAAACTTTTAAGCAAGTGTGGATGCTCTCCAAACACTTTTTTAAAGGTTAAATCGTTTTTAGGATCTAAATATCTCATTTGCTTTTTTTACAAATATAGTAGATTTTTAGGTTTTGAGGTGTGGGTTATGATTTTGGTTCAAATGTAAATTAAATATTTATTGTTGTTAATTTATATTTAAACCAACTTGTATTTTTTATAGCACAAAGTTCTCACTTACAGTTTTTTAATGCCAATTTATTTTTTATTGGGGTAACACAAACTTTTTTAAACTAAAAGGTTTTAGCTTATAATTTGTGGCTTGGTATATTTTTAAAACTTGTGCATTAGGTTCACTACTTTTTTTTAGTATAATTACTTGGTTTTTATCGTTTACATAAGATGTTATTACTATTTTTTGGGTATTCATTATTCTAACTATGTTGCTCCAGCTGTGGTTTATACCTGCTTTTTTTTAGTTTATACCTTGTGGCATTTACTACCATATAGGCCACAATACCTAGCTGTATGTGTGCTTTTGTACGTTCGTCTTTTTGGTGGAAAACGGGTCGAATGTTAAGGTCGGTTTTTAGCACTTTAAATGTTGCTTCAATCTCGGTAAGGGTATTATATGTATCCCACAGTATTTTTTCATTACTTTCTTTCAGCGATGTTCTTATAAAATATACGCCATTGGTTTGTTTGGCATCTGTGGTATTTTTTTGGGTAAATGTAAGGCTGGTAGCTTGCTTATTTTGGTGTTACTAACGGTAAATTCGGCCGATTTTATAATCATACCGCAAAGATATTATTTATTGGGATAGGTTGGTGGGGATTTTGGGTGGGGAAAGGATAAAATATTGAATTTATAATTTATTAAATTGCACCTAATTTTATTATTTTTTAATAAAAAACATTGACTATGATTACCAAAACGCAACTGATAAGCAGTTTAGATATATTACCAGATAATTTAACTATCGAACAAGTTATAGACCATTTGGTGTTTGTAGATAAGGTGCAAAAGGGTTTGGATGATTCTAATAATGGTAAAATTAATACTGTTGAAGAAGCAAGAGAAAAATTAAAAAAATGGTTAAAATAGTTTGGACTGATTTTGCAAAATCTTGTTTGATACAGAACGCAAAAAATATTTTCAAGCAATTAAAAGGTTAATTCGTTTGCCAAGTCCATCTTCATAAATTCTGTTCAGTGTTGAAAGCCGAATAACGCTTTTGTCATTCTCGCCACTTTTGACAAACCTGTATGAGCACCAGTTTTTATTATTCTTTTAAAAATTCGTACTCGTAAACTTTAGGTTTAATTTTAACAGCAAGCTGTTTTAATTTTTGTCTTAAATTGCCAATAAGCATCATATAATAATCATCGGCACTTTTGTTTTTCATTTTTCCAGTGTCGTTTCGCCCTTGAAAATGTTCTCTTATATCGTAAAGCGAAGCGTTTACATTAGAGTTTAACTGTTGGTGATAGTATTTCCAAAGTTTACGTCCTTCATCGAATACTGCTTTTGCTTCGTCCGAAAATTTGATTGGAACTTCATAATGTGCTTTAGGCTCGTTTACAACAAACAAATCATCTTCTGGCTCTTCTGGTTTAATTTTTCCTTTTAAGAAATCGGTCATAAAATTGCTTTCAAATTTTTCTCTGGCGTTTACTTCATACTCTGTAAAAGGTATCCAATGGTTAATATTTTCTTTGCTTGTTATCCTGTTCTGTTTGTGAAACAAAGTGTAAGTTAGGCAATCATTTTGAAATTCTTTATCCATCTCCCACCCATCATTTGGGTATAAGTACTGATCCCGATCATTTAGCCATGTAGTCTCTATAGAATGCCTAACCGAAAAATAGATTGAGATTTCAATCAAATTATTTTTGGTAATACTATATTTAGTTGCATTGTTAGGTGTACCGTTAGTGTTTTTTTTGTAAACACTGCTGATTAAACAATAATTATTGTTTTGAAAATCTGGACCATTATTTCCAGTATAGCCAATAACTGCTTTCTTATCTTTTACTCCATATTTCGTAATCCATTCTGTAATACGTTTGGTATTACCATAGTTAAAAAATACTTTGATACCAACATTTTCGTTATTTTTCTCATAAACATCAGTCACAATTTTATCTAAATTTTCCTTTTGTAATAAATCCCAAATTAAAAAACCAATTGGGAAATTGCCTGTTACGTTATCAAATGAATTTGCAGGAACAAGAAACCCTTTTTTAAATTTAGGGCTAAAAGAATCTCTGAAAAGACTAAAGCCATCGCCATTTAAATATTTTAGTTTACTAAAAACGGCCAATTTGCAATTTGGAATCTCCTCGTTAATTCTTATAAAAAATTGTATAAATAATTCTCTAATTCCTAACCCCATTTTATCCTTATATTTCATCCAAATTTTACTTTCGTTTGAAACATTTGCCTTATTTTTCCTATCATCGGTAACTGTTACATTCCCTGCTTCCGCATAAGGTGGATTTATATATAGGACCAATTTAGCTCTTTTAACAGGGTCGTTAATAATGTTTTGTAATGGAGAAGGCAATTTACTAAAATCATCATTTAAAAAGTCGAATTGAAAAACATGGTCGTCTAATAAATTTGCACCGTTTTTTATACGGTCATGCATTACTTCCACATCTTGTGTGTCTAAAGTGGAAGCCCAAACATTATACTTGTTAGTTAGGCCAGCAAGTAGGTTTCCTGTGCCAGCCGCACAATCCCAAACATAGTAATCGTCTTGCCAATCTTCCCCTAATACATCCGTTAAATATTTTTGTGAAAGTTCTACCCAAATTTGTGGTGTAAAAAAACTCCCCTTTCGTTCTCTTACATCTTGTGGAACCAATAAATCTCTGCGTTCAACAATGTAATCCCAATATTCTTCTTTTGGTGGCCGGTCATACTTGTTCCAAAATTGTGTATGTGCAACTTGTTTGTCGGTAAAAGCTGTTACGCT
>JAYULE010000135.1:0-9843 GCA_043763845.1 Sphingobacteriales bacterium | reverse complement strand
GGTTGGGTCGGTAAGGGTTAAATTTACACTAACAGTTCCTTCGCTCTCATTTACCGATATAAAATTAGTAGTAAAAGCTATTTGATTAGTTCTAGTTGTAAAAACCGATGATAGTGTACTAACAATTGAATTATCGCTAATATCTTCAATTACATTTGGTTTTACCGCTAAATAATATTTTTGGTTGTTTAGTAAAACTAAGCTTGGCACTAAAGTAATTTCTGAACCAGAAATGGTAGCGTTAAATGCTACCAATGCACCAGCAGCATCGTTTAATCGTAACTCTACTAAATCACCAACATTGGCATTGGTAATTGCGCTGTTATCTACTAATCTAATAAGTTCGTTAAATGTAATTTTTGGTTGTGTACTTATGTTAACATTTGACACATTGTTTAATGGTGTGAAAACTACTGTAGGTGCGGTTACATCTGTGGCAGCTAATGTATTACCTTCTAAAGTAAAATTATCGAAACGATTGTTACCCGCTGTACCAGTAGCACCACCTTGTGTAAAGCTTATTCTAATTTTAAAATTAGGATTATTGTTGGCTGCTAAAATAGTACTAAAATCTAAAGTTTGTAAAACTGGATTAGCCTCTAGTGGCATTATAGTAGTAAGGTTTACATAATTTGTGCCATCAACACTATAATCAATAATTTGGTTAAATGCACCTTGTGTGCTGCGGCGTGTAGCATACTTAACAACTACTTCTTTAAAACCTGTTGTAGGTAATGCAAATACCAAGTTGCCACCAACTGCATTGTTAAAACGTAAATGCGCACCAGCTAAATCTCCATTGCGGGCATTGGGGTTGGTAATTTCGAAACCTTGGCCTGTGGTATTGCCAGTTATAGGTATTTCGCTATTGGTTATTATATTGTGCGTAATGCTTGCGCCGGCAACGAGTACAGTATTGGGCGTAAGTAAAGTAGTTAAGCTGGTAGAGTTGTTAAAATTCCAGCTGTGTAGAAGCGTTTGTGCATTAGCTGAGAAAATTCCGCTAGCGAGCATCGCAATTCCAAATATTAGTTTTTTCATAATTCTTAAAATGTTTGTGTGTTTAGATTACAAATCTATTGCACCTAGGTTATTAGAATATGAATTTTATATGATGCAATTGAGACTTTTACGTAAAGTAATTGATGTTTATATATAATGACAATGTTAATTTTAATTTAATGATTTTTTTAATCCTTATTATAATATTAACTCGACTTTGGTAATTATTCTGCTTTTTAATATACCCAACAATAAAAAGTGGAACATTTCAAAACTATTGCTCTTATTTTGAATATAAATCAATTTAATTAACCTAAATATCAAATCTCAATTGTTTAATACTAGTATTTACAATATTTTGTATACTAAATTTTAGTTTAGGTAAATTGTTAGCTAAAGCTGATGGTGTGGTTGGTTAAAAACAATTAAATGACTACATTTAAAAATATAAAATTTTAATTATGCGTTTTGTTTATTCCTTATTATTAAGCTTTTTATTTTCAGTATCGTTATTTGCACAAAGTTCTAAAAACACTAAAATACCCGATTTAATATTATTTAACGGTAAAATATTTACTGGCAACAATACAATGTTTAGCCAAGCATTAGCGATTAAAAATAACCTAATTTTAAAAGTAGGCACAAGCCTTGAAATTAAAAAATTAGCTAAAAAAGGTACACAGATAATTAACTTAGAGGGTAAAATGGTAATGCCCGGAATTAACGATGCCCACATCCATTTTCTATCTGGCTCGTTAGGGTTAAATAAAATAAATTTAAACGATTGCACAACCGAACAAGAAGCATTAGATAGTATAGCTGCTTTTGCGAAAAAAAATCCTACCAAAAAATGGATAACCGGTATGGGCTGGCAGTACAAAATTTTTAAATCGGGAATGCCTAATAAATCTAGTTTAGATAAAATTATAAACGATAGGCCCGTATTTATTGAAGCTTACGATGGCCATAGCGCTTGGGCAAACAGTAAAGCATTGGAACTGGCGGGCATAAACAGCGAGACTAAATTTGTTGGTTTTGGCGAAACAATTAAAGACGAAAACGGCCAACCTACGGGTGCAATTACGGAAGCAGCTTGTTATTTGGTTGATAAATTTATACCCAAACCAACCAGAGCCGAAAAATTAGATGCCTTAAAAACAGGTATGAAATATGCTGCAACATTAGGAATAACAAGCATACAAAATGCAAGTGGCGATTTAGAAGAGTTTGAGCTTTATCAATATTTATTAAAAAAAGGATTGATGACATTACGGTCATCAACCGCATTTAGCGTTGGGAAAAGTACTACTCAAGCCGATATTAATAGCTTTCTAAAATTAAATAACAGTATGGCTAATAACCCTTTTTTAAAAGCTGGTGCAATAAAATTTGTTTTAGATGGTGTTATAGAATCGCACACTGCAGTAATGTTAAAACCATACAGCGATGTAGCCCCAACAGGTAAAATTGCTAACGGAAAAATAGCCTTAGATTACCATATTTATAAAAAATTAGTTACCCAGCTTGATAAACTAGGCTTCCAAATTTATACCCATGCCATTGGCGATAGCTCGGTTAGGGCAGCCTTAAATGCTTACGAATATGCTAAAAAAACCAACCAAACTTTTAACAGGAGACACCGAATTGAACACATTGAGCAAAGCAATACAATTGATATTCCAAGGTTTGCAAAACTAGGTATTTTGGCAAGTATGGAACCCATACATGCCGACCCTGGCACTATTGACGTTTGGTCTAAAGCGGTTGGTAACGAACGTTTACCGTTCTCGTTTGTGTGGAATACGATATTAAAAAACAATATAAAATTGGTTTTTAGTAGCGATTGGCCCGCATGTATAACGCCAAACCCAATGCGTGGTTTGCATAATGCCGTTAACCGACGCACAATTGATGGTTTGCCAGAAAATGGTTGGGTACCCGAACAAAAAATATCTATAACCGAAGCTATAAAAGCCTATACCGAGGGAGGTGCATATTCATCGTTCGAAGAAAATAAGAAAGGAAAAATTGCTAAAGGTTACCTTGCCGATATTATTGTGCTATCGCAAAATTTGTTTGAAATACCGCCCATGGATATTTACAAAACTAAGGTGTTGATGACAATTTTTAACGGTAAAATAGTTTACAATAACAGTATAAAAATTGATAAATAATTGATTTTTAAACGTTTTTTATTGAATAGAACTAAAAAGAATAAAATCAATTATCCCTCTCAATTAACATATTTGCAAAATCTTTTAAAACTAGTTTTCGTTCTTCGGGTGCATTAATTTCTGTTAAAGCTTGTAAACTAATTTCCGCAAATTTCATCATCTCCGTTTCGGCAATGCGTTTAATGTTTAGCTTGTTGTAAATTGCGGTAACGGCAATAACTTTTTGGCTGGGGCCGATTGTGGTATTATTTAAATAGCCATTTAGCTGTTGCAAGGTTTCTTCATCGGCAAGTTCGAGGGCTTTTATCAATAAAAATGTTTTTTTGTTAGATAGAATATCGCCACCTACCTGTTTACCAAACTTTTCGGGGTCGCCGTAAACATCTAAAATATCGTCTTGAAGTTGAAAAGCTATACCTAAGTTTAAACCAAAATCGTATAATTTATTAGCATCGGTTAAGTTAGCATTACCTATTAAAGCACCAATTTTTAAGGCACCACCTAATAACACAGCGGTTTTAAGTCGTATCATTTCTAAGTAATCGGCTAGGGTTACCTGTGTGGCTGATTCAAAATTCATATCAATTTGTTGGCCTTCGCAAACGCCCACGGCGGTATCATTAAAAACACTTAACACTTGAGGTAAAATTTGGGCATCAACTTGTATCATTAGCTTAAAAGCTTCCACAAACATTACATCGCCAGCTAAAATTGCAACCGACTCGTTCCATTTTTCATGTACTGTTGGTTTACCACGACGTAATGGAGCTTTATCCATAATATCGTCATGCATTAGGGTAAAGTTGTGGAAAGTTTCTATAGCCATTGCGGGGTTTATGGCTTTTTTAATATCGCCAGCAAACAAATCGGTGGCCATTAGTAACAAAGCTGGGCGCAAACGCTTGCCACCTAAACCCATTAGATACGCAATGGGCTGATACAATTCTATAGGGTGGCTGGGGTATTTTGTTTCTTGTACTGCGTTTTCTATAATTTGTTGAAGCTGTGGTATGGTATGCATAGTTTTTTTGCGTTAACGATTTCCCCCTAACCCCTTCCCCCCAACCCCCAAAGGGGGAGAATGGGCTGGTGGGAAGGAAAAAAAATTTAGCCGAAAGCGTGTTACCTTGCCTTCCGGCAGGCAGGAAACGCCCAAATTATTTTAATTATTTAATTTTTTGATATTTTTAAGTAAACCTCTTTATAAGTTATAAAAACAACACAAAAAACTACCATAATTAACATTAAGTAACTTACAAAATTATTTAAGCCACTGCGGTACATACTGCCAGCAAAAATTATGCTTACAATTAACATTATTTGCAAATAGTTTTTATTAATTTTTTCCATTTTATAAAATTAGGATATTTTTTACACTAAACCCAAAAACTATTGGCTTGTTTGATTCAATTTCTCTATTAAAAACTTACTGGTTTCGTAAAAATAGCGTTTATTGTTAAAACCCATCACCCATTGTATGCCTTTTGCTGCGTTGGTTAAAAAAACTTCGTCGGCTTGGTTTAAAATTTCGGGATTTATTTGTGCTTCAATCATTTCTATACCATTATTATTTGCCAAATCTATAACTACTTGCCGCATTACGCCGCCTATGCAACCTTCGCTTAGGGCGGGAGTATATAGCTTTTTATCGTACACTAAAAACACATTGGCACTTACGCTTTCGCACAAAAAACCGTTTTGGTTGAGTATAAATGCTTCGTCTAGTTTTTGGGTATCTTTAAAAATACCTGCCATAACGTAGGGTAAAGCATTACAGGTTTTGTAGTTTGAAAGTTGATTTATAGCTTTAGGTATGTCGGCATAAATATCCATAATTAGGCCTTTGGTATTTAATTCGTAAACAGCAGTGGGCAGTGCCGATGCTTCTAAAATATAGCCAAACTTGTTCTCGATTGGTGAATACAAACCACCACCTTCCCTAAAAACCGTTAAGCGCAAACGGGCGTTTTGAGTTATTTTATTTCTACGGCAAATTTCATACGCTTTATCTTGCAAAAAATATGCATCAATTTGCGAGTAACCCTCTAGCTTTAATGCCCGCATACCTTGTTGCAAGCGTTGTGCGTGTAAATGGGCAAACTTTACCTTTCCTTTGCTGTACCGCATCGATTCGAATAAACCATCTCCGTATTTTAAACCCCTATTGCTGGCGGTAAGTAACTTATCATCGGCATTAAAAAAGCTACCATTGTGATTTATAATTTGTTTTGTCATTAAATTTTCTCGAAAAAATTAAATCCCAGTTTCAACATACGCTATATAATTTCTCCATTTATCAATTACGGCTAAAAACTCTGGCGGCAAATCGGTTTCAAAATAAATACTTTTTTGGGAAGTTGGGTGTAAAAAACCTAATGATTTTGCATGTAACGCTTGGCGAGGCATTAGCGCAAAACAGTTTTCTACAAAGGTTTTGTATTTGACAAATACAGTGCCTTTTCTAATTTTATCGCCACCGTAGGCTGCATCGGCAAAAAGTGGATGACCAATGTGTTTTAAATGTGCCCGAATTTGGTGTGTACGGCCAGTTTCTAACTCGCAAGCAATTAAAGTTACGTAGTTAAAACGCTCTAAAACTGTATAATGGGTTATGCTCCACTTTCCTTTTTCTTCATCATCATAAACATCCATTACTCGGCGGTCTTTTGCACTTCGGCCAATGTAACCGTTTATGGTGCCGCTGGTTTGCAAATCGCCCCAAACTAATGCAATGTATTTTCGGGTAATAGTGTGGTTGTAAAACTGTTTGGCAAGGTAAGTCATTGCCCTTTCGTTTTTACTAATAAGCAACAAGCCCGATGTATCTTTATCTATCCTATGCACCAAACCTGGGCGGTTTACATTGCCCGGCAGTTGTGGCAAATTGCCATTTATGTGAAAGGCCAAAGCGTTAACCAATGTGCCGCTCCAGTTGCCAAAACCGGGGTGAACCACCATACCGGCTTCTTTATTTACTAGCAACACATCATCGTCTTCGAAAACTATATTTAACGGAATGTTTTCGGGGTAAACAGTAACATCACGAGGGGGTTGAGGTAAAACAATGCTAATTTCGTCGGCAGGTTTAACTCGGTAACTGGCTTTTATAACTTTGGTGTTTACCAGCACATTGCCAGCATCAATGGCGTTTTGTATGCGGTTACGCGATGCATGTTCAACCCTTAACATCAAAAACTTATCTACACGCAACAAGCCTTGGCCTTTATCAACCTTTATGTTGTAATGTTCAAAAAGGTCGGTATCTTCTTGCTCTAGTAATTCATCTTCAATCATACGGGGCAAAATTAAACTTTTTTTTTAGTCGTAAGTTATTTGTTTGGAGCAGATAGTTATTTTAAAGTCGTAAGTCATTTGTTTGGTGCAGATAGTTATTTTAGTCGTAAGTTATTTGTTTGGAGTAGATAATTATTTTAGTCGTAAGTCATTTGTTTGGAGTAGATAATTATTTTAGTCGTAAGTCATTTGTTTGGAGTAGATAGTCTTTTTAAAATCGTAAGTTTTTTTTAGTCGTAAGTTGGATTAGTCGTAAGTCAAAATAGTCGTAAGTCGTTTGTTTGGAGTAGATAGTTGTTTTTTAGTCGTAAGTGATTTTATTTGTAAGTTGTTTTTTGGTTTGAGGTAGAATTTCTAATTTGTAGGTGAGGATAAATTTTTAATGAAAGTTAATGGTTGGCGTTCAGTACCTAAAAGTTTGCGTAGCTTATACTAAATAATTTAGATAGTGTTGCATTAATTACTTGAATCCACCTTTTCTTAAACACATGAATAATTAAGTTGGTTACTTACAACAATTAAATAAACCAAGCCTATGACAATGCCCAACAAATTAATTTAGAAAATAACTTTTGTAAATTATGTTGTAAATAATGAAACTCAAAAAACATTTGAATAATACTATATTCGCTTTTCAAAAAATTAAATATGGGGAGACCTGGTTATCAAACTAATGAAGACTTTAATCATCAATATCTAAAATTTTTCTTTGTTAGCAAGGGTAAGACTGATGTAATTAAAGCAATTGAATATCGGTACGTTAGCGATTTACATAATTCTAGAATATTTAACTTAGGATTTGGTGATTACGACATTGACAAAGATGAAATAGACGATTCTATGATAACTGATAATGGGGATGTTTTTATGGTTTTTGATACTGTGCTTAATACAATACCAAAATTTTTCAATACCGTAATAGATGGAATTATAATGGTTCAGGGCAGTGATAGTGGAGATGAATTTATAAAAAACTGCAAACCAATCTGCAAGAAAAGATGCGATGATTCTATTGTTTGCAAAAATCAAAACAGAAGGATTATGCTGTATCAGAACTATGTAAACAAAAACTTTAAGATACTAAATGAACAATATAAGTTCTACGGTGGCACAATAAATGAAAGAGGTACAGTAATAGAAGATTATATAATAAATAAACAATATAATTCTGTATTTGTTGGTAAATAATATAACTTTGAATATTATGAAAACTAAAGAAGACACAAAGAGTATGGTGAAAGTACCAGAGTCAAGTTTATTGTCTTTGGTTGCAGACAAACTAAAAGGTAGGGTTCTTTTTCCTGAGAAGTTAGAAAGTGCAAAAAAACACCTTAGTCAAATAACAATAAGTTGCTTATAAAATTATTTGATACTCGGTAAAAAGACATTAGATGATAGTGTCTTTTTTTATTGAAAATAATAATAAAATTTCCGATATATAAAGCATAAAGTCGGAATACATTTTTCGTAAATTTTAATTTATTTACTAACTAAATGTCAGTTTCCATTGATATCAAGCTGTGTTTTTACACAGTATTACCCAGTTGATTATCAGGTCAATCCATATACACTAAAGGTTTTTTTCTCGCAATTTATTTAACCAATAGGTATATAAAAAAGGGATCACATAATTGAGTAGACGGCACCGCCAGAAACTGACTGAGTGTGCCTCTCACACCACCGTACGTACAAGGTTTGAGATTGTTATTTTATTCGTAAGTTGATTTAGTTGTAAGTTGTTATTTGGTTTGAGGTAGAATTTCTAATTTGTAGGTGAGGATAAATTTTTAATGAAAGCTAATGGTTTGCGTTTGGAAACTGATTGTTTGCGTTCGGGAAGTAATGGTTTGCGTAGCGCATGACAGATTATTTTATTTTTAGGATATTTAAAACGCAGCTCATTAACTTTACAATAATTGCTAATGCATTCATTCCTAAACCCTATATATTTTTAATTATAATTCTGTTTTTGATTGACTTACGTATATTTGGGAATCGTGTTTAATATTAACGCAAACTAAAATCTTGAAAATATAATCAACGAAGGAGTAAGTAAATAATGATAGTGTCTAATGTAGAAATCGTGACTATTTTGGTTACTTTATTTTTTGGAGCACCGATTTTTTGGAATATCCAAAAGTTTGAGCTTATAAAATCTTTTACTTTTATAAGATTAGTTATAATTATAAACGAATCTCTTAAAATACAAGTATTTATTGGGTTAGTTTTATTCATTCTTGCTTGGGTATGGACTTCAGCTAATTTTAAATTTGATGGGCTATTGATAGGTATAGTTTATACATATTTAGTTGTTGGTTTTTTTATTTATTTACCTTCTTTATTCTGTTTAAATTTTATAAAATTTATAGTTAAAATATCACTTAAGAAACAGAAAAATAGCGCCTTGAAAAACCCAAATGAAAATGAGTTTGATAAAAACTTTAAAACAGTAATCTTAGATACATTAACAGTAAAACTTGAACGAAATCTTACAACTGAAGAAATCGTGACTTTTTCTGTGCCTCGTTCAGGTATTGCATACGAGATGATATTAGATTTTATATCAGACCATGACAAATCAAAAATTGATATTGAGAGATATGTATGTAATGTTGTATTCGAAAACAAAGAAACCACACACAACATATAAGGATTAAACGCAAACCCGCTTTTTCAGCGGGTCTGCGATTTAATCCTGTGTTGAAAGAAGCTTCGGGAGGCATTGATCGGGAGATTAAGGGCGATAAATTACCCTTATGGGGATTTGAAGATTTTCGTATAACTTATGAGTGCAAAACAAATATAACAAGCTAAACATTTAGCATACA
Source organism: Sphingobacteriales bacterium (assembly GCA_043763845.1). GTDB lineage: Bacteria > Bacteroidota > Bacteroidia > Sphingobacteriales > Sphingobacteriaceae > Pseudopedobacter. Next base: position 545 of record JAYULE010000135.1, on the reverse strand, counting down.
AAGGATAATAATCCCAATCTAAAAACAAAAACTAACGATTTTAACGCTTTAAAACCGGTATTCATCCATCAAAAAGCACCTTTACAAAACCCAAAGCCATAGCCCAGCCATACCGCTAAAAAAAGCAATACATTTAGGTAAAATCATTGCTGGGTTTTAACAGCTGGGCGAGCAAAGCCAAAGGCGGAGCGTGAGCGTTAAACGAGCAAATCCGTATCATTTTACCTGTTTTACAACAAGGGCAAGCATCCACATCAAAACCCAGTTTGGTTTTAGTAATCACTTTCCAGTTTTCGGTTTCTAGGTTTTGTAGCAATAAGCCACATTGCATTTGCAAAAGGCGCAATTTAGGTTTAGCCCTGCTGGAGAGTATGCCATAATGCCTAATTTTGATAAAACGAGGCGGTAAAATATGCAAGCAAAAACGGCGTAGAAATTCCTCGCCGCTAAGGCTCATCAATTTCTGTTTACTGCCATCGGCATAATCTTTGTAAGCAAAAGTAACTTTACCGTTGGCCACACTACGCAAGCGGTGGTTGCTAATA
>JAYULE010000134.1:0-9914 GCA_043763845.1 Sphingobacteriales bacterium | reverse complement strand
GGAAACTTTGCTCGTACTTTCGTTCAAATGCAAACCTATCGCTAGGCTGGTAAAGCAGTACGGCATAAGCCTTTTTCTCGTCTCGGCCAGCCCTACCCGCTTCTTGGTAATAAGCTTCTAAACTTTCGGGTAGGGTATAATGTAGCACAAACCTAACATCGGGTTTATCAATGCCCATCCCAAAAGCATTGGTGGCAACAATCACTTTTATTTTATTGTTTTTCCAAAGATCTTGTTTGTGTGCTCGTTGTTGGGCATCAAGCCCTGCGTGGTAATAATCGGAAGCTATATTGTTCTGGTTTAGGTATTTAGCCAACTCAAAAGTTTGGTTTCGTGTTCCAGCATACACAATGCCTGTACCTTTTACATTTTGGCAAACATCAATTAATTTTTGCAGTTTATTTTCTTGGTTTAAAACCGAGTAGCTTAAATTACTACGCTCAAAACTTTTTCTAAAAACATTTTTATCTTTAAAGTTTAGTTTTGATAAAATATCATCTTGTACTGTTTTAGTTGCCGATGCCGTTAATGCTAAAACGGGTACTTGCGGATGCAATTCCCTAAAATCGGCAATACGAAGATATGGCGGCCTAAAATCGTAACCCCATTGCGATATACAATGTGCTTCATCAACCGCTAAAAGGTTAACTTTCATATACTTTATACGCTCGGTAACTATTTCGGAAAACAATCTTTCGGGCGATAGGTATAGAAACTTTATCTTACCATAAATGCAATTATCTAAGGCAATATCAATTTCTCGCTTAGTATTGCCCGATGTTATTGATATGGCCTGTATGCCTTTTTTATTTAAATTTTCTACTTGGTCTTTCATTAAGGCAATAAGGGGAGAAATTACTACACAAATCCCATTCATAACCATTGCTGGTATTTGAAAACATAAAGATTTACCCCCACCAGTAGGCAATAATGCCAAAGTATCTTTATTTGCTAAAACCGACTCTATAATTTCTAACTGCAAAGGTCGAAAGTCATCAAAACCCCAATATTGTTTTAAAACTTGATGGGCTGTCATAATGTTAAGCAAAAATCAATTTTAAGGTTGTACATTTTTGATAAGCAAGATTTTGAAGTTAACTATTAATAGACATATTTAAGATTATAATGAAAATTAATTTTTGTATTTTATCAATTCCAATTATACAGTAGGCAATTTTTCTCTCCTCAATCTCCCACCAAAATAAATAACTAATAACAAAGCAGCGGTTGTGCTATACGACAATGCATTTGCTGCAGCTGCACCATTTACACCATATTTAGGAATCAAAATAAAACCAGATACCAATACAACAATTAAACCAGCAAACGAAGTTAAAGTACAATACTTTAACTTACCCGTACCCGAAAAATAATGTGAAATTACCGACCCAACAGCCAATGCTACAATTCCTGGAGAAAGTATAAAAAGTATTTGTTTTACAGCTTTAAAATCTTCACCAAAAATTTTAATATAAATACTTAAAGGTATTAATAGTGCAAAAACCATTATTAATAACGTACCTAATCCACTTAGTAACATAAATTTAAAATTATTTTTAGCTGCCTCTAAATGGTTGTGCTGACTGGCTACGTGGCTGTGATGGCTGGTAACAATGCTGTCTTTGAACATCCAAGCGGCTTCGGTTAGTGTTAGTGCTAAAGAAAATATACCCGTGGCACTAACCCCAACATATTTACTTAACATATACATTGTTGCCCTATAATTGCCTAGTTGTATAATATTACTCAATTGGTTTAATCCACCAAACTTAAAAAAATCAAATAGGGTTGTTTTTAAATTTTCTGGTTTAAATAACTTTTCTTTTTTAAAAACTGCGTAAAAACTAATAAATACTGCAATACTAAACGAAACATACATAGCAATAATATAATGGCCAAAAGCGGGTAATTTATACAAATAAAATAACAGTAAAAAAACTACAATTGTAAATGCTGTTTGTACAACTCGTATTAAATTATAAGCAAAAAACCTATTTGCACCTAGCAATATGCCATAATTATTAAAAACTATTGCCGATAAAAAAGAAAGTAAAACGGTATTTAATAACATGTTAATTTCTAACATATTAAATAAAAATAACAGTACGCTAACAACAATTGATGACAAAACTGCCCATAATAAAGTTAATACCAATATGTTACTTAAGCTATGGCGATTGTATAAATAAACCAATGCACCTCGCCCTATTACCGAACTTACAATTTGCACAACCGATAGGTTTAATAAAAATAAACTTATTTCTCCTCTACCTACCGTACCTAAATATTTAGCGGTTAACCAAACTGTAAAAAAACTTAATGCTGCAATTATTAAGTTAGCTTGGTAAGTGGAAATTATTTTTTTTAGCATGCTTAAATCACACCTTGGTAAACGCTATAAACTTGGTTTGCAACTACATTGTAGCTAAATAAATTACATGCATTTTCTGATATTTTAGCGTTATCAAATCTATTATAATTAAGTGCCATATCAAGTATAGCCTTAGATAATTGCGCTATATTTTCGCTTTCGACTAGAATACCGTTTGAAGAATTTATTACTTCAGCACAGCCACCAACGTTACTTGTAATAACTGGTAAACCACAACATAAAGCTTCCAAAATCACACAAGGTAAACTTTCAAACTTGCTAAACTGTATTAACGCGTTACTATTTACCATTTCTGTTTTAACTTTAAAATAAGGAACTTCGCCTATGCAAATTACTTTATCTTGTAAATTAACGGATTGTTTTATTTTGTTTAAAACACATTCGGGTGCCCTACCAACCAAAGTCAAATGCATATTGTGATTTTTTTGCAAAGCCTTTTCAAATCCTGATAACAGTCCATCTAAATTTTTTAGCGGTATCATGGATGAAATATGCACAAAATTAAAAGTGGTTTGATTTAATGTTTTATCATTAAAATTAAATATAGTTGTATCAACTACATTTGGTATAACCGTAATTTTAGCTAAAGGAGCCCATAATTGTACTCTTGTTTTTAATTTTTTTGCAACTGTAATAATGTGACTTGCATGGCTAATAATTTTTTTAAATAAAAGTTTTGTTAAAAAGGAATATTGATTTAAATCGGCTGGTGAGTTTGTATAAAAACCACTAGAATGTTCGGTTATTATATAAGGTATAGCATATATTTTTTTAAGAAACAATGCAAAAATACCTGCCATCCAAAACACATAAACGTGTGTGAGTTGGGGCTTTCCGTTTTGCGATAATATGAGTTTTAAAAACTTTAAATGCAATAAAAAGTATTGTAACTTTGCGTAAAATTTACCTAGTAAAGTACTTTTTAAAGGGTAATAAACTAAATAGGTTTTTATATTTTCTTCTTCGGTTAGGGTAAAATAGGGCTTCGTTACATTCGATTTTGCAATTATATGTAAAACAATTTGTTCAACTTTTGAAGACATTGCTTCAACCAAACGTTGGTTAAAATCACCATTATATTTGTGGGCTTCGCTTGGGTACCAGCTAGGTAAAACCAATACATATTTATTTTTTACAGTTTTATTCATGTATTGTTAAAAAGTAAAAAATTTATAAGCCTTTAATACTAACAAAAGTGATTATATTTTAGATGATTAAAAACTATCCTTTACTGCTCAAATTATCTAAAAACTGTTCTAAGGCGTACTCATCGGGTATCAAAACTTCTCTCGCTTTGCTTCCTTCAAAAGGGCCAACAATGCCGGCACCTTCTAGTTGGTCCATAATACGGCCAGCCCTGTTATAGCCCAGTTTCATTTTTCGTTGAATTAATGATGTTGACCCTTGTTGATGTAAAACAATTAAACGGGCTGCATCTTCAAATAGAGCATCTTTACTACCAGCATCAAAATCTTTTGTGCTACTGCCCTCACCATCGTCGCCCACAAACTCGGGAAGTATATAAGCCGATGAATATCCCCTTTGGTTGCCAATATATTCGGTTACTCGGTCAACCTCTGGTGTATCAACAAAGGCACATTGCAATCTAATTAAATCGCTACCGGTTGATAAAAGCATATCGCCTTTACCAATTAGTTGATCGGCACCTCCGCTATCTAAAATCGTTCTCGAATCTATTTTTGACGTTACCCTAAATGCCAACCTAGCGGGGAAGTTTGCCTTAATAGTACCCGTAATAATATTAACCGATGGCCTTTGTGTTGCCAAAACCAAGTGTATCCCAATAGCCCTTGCCAGTTGCGCTAACCTAGCTATTGGGGTTTCAACTTCTTTGCCAGCAGTCATCATTAAATCGGCAAACTCATCAATAACCAAAACAATAAATGGTAAATATTTATGACCGTTATTAGGGTTTAGCTTACGTTTTACAAATTTTTCGTTGTATTCTTTTAGGTTTCGTACGCCAGCATCTTTCAACAAATCGTAACGTTGATCCATTTCTATACACAACGAATTCAAGGTGTTAATTACTTTTTTTGTATCAGTTATAATAGCATCATCTTCGCCTGGAAGTTTGGCTAAAAAATGACGTTCAATTTTTTTAAATAGAGTAAGTTCCACCTTTTTAGGATCAACCAAAACAAATTTTAATTGCGAAGGGTGCTTTTTATACAGCAACGAAACCAGTATAGTGTTTATACCTACCGATTTACCTTGCCCAGTAGCCCCAGCAACCAAAAGATGGGGCATTTTGGCTAAATCGGCAATAAATACCTCGTTCGAAATGGTTTTACCCAAAGCAATTGGCAAATCCATAGTAGTATTCTGAAACTTTTCGGTAGCAATAATAGAGCGCATAGCCACCATTTCGGGGTGTAAATTAGGCACTTCAATACCAATTGTACCCTTGCCCGGCATTGGCGCAATAATACGTATGCCCAAAGCGGCTAAACTTAAAGCAATATCGTCTTCTAGGTTTTTAATTTTAGAAATACGTACACCTGGGGCAGGTATTATTTCGTAAAGGGTAACCGTTGGCCCAATAGTAGCTTTTATTTTATCAATATCAATTTTATAATTGTTAAGGGTTTCAACAATTTTATTTTTGTTCGATTCTAATTCCGAAGCATCAACCGAAATTTTATTGCTACTGTATTGTTCTAAAAGTTCTAAAGTCGGATTTTTATAACTCGCTAAATCCAGAGTTGGGTCAAACAAACCAAACTCGGTAACCAAATCATCGGCAGTTCGCTCATCATCAGTTTTTTCTACTTGTAAATTTAATTCTCCCGCATGTTCAGGCTCATCCTCTTTAAATGGCGATGGATATAAGGTTTGTTCTACAAATTCTTCCTCTATCTCAAGTGTGTTTTCCACTTCCATTTCCTGCATAAAAACAGGCTTTACGGGGTTATTTTTTAATTTATTATCAGTAAATGGTTTGGGTAATTCCTCTCTAAAAGGAGAGTTTAGTTCATCAAAATCTTCTTCCTCCTGTTCTTCTTCTAATTCCTCATTTTCTGCTTCATCAGCATCAAAATTATCAACCAATAAAACTTTCTTTTCCCTTTTGGGGATTTTAAAATCAATATTATAGGCTATAATTAAACAAGTTAAAAAGGCGAAAGCAATAATACCTGCTGTACCTGCACCACCAATTTGTGCCTGCAATAATAGGTTTGCCCAAAAGCCAAATTCGCCCTCTAAAAAGTGCGGATAGTCTGACACAAAACCGTGAAAAAAAGCAATAGTTAAAGATATAGCTACTAAAAAGAAAAAACCATAACCCAGTGTTTTGGGTATCGAGTATAATTTTACTTTAAACAACAGGCGGTAACCTAGCACCACAAAAATGGCTACAAAAATAAACGAAGCAACGCCAAACCACTCATATATAAACTGATGCGCCAACAATGCCCCCAGTTTACCAGCCCAATTTTGTATGTTAGGATTAATTGAAGGGGTAGTTTTTAATTCTGCAAGAGTTTTAAATAAATTGTTCCAGCCCCCATTAGCATCTATTACATAGCTTTGATCATCTTCCCACGAAAACAGGTAAGATGTGAATGCCACCAAAAAATATAATGCCAACAAAAGCAAAAATAAACCTGAAATTTTAACTGCTCTTTCATTATTAAACTGAATGTTTGGAAAAAAGTTTACGGCCTTTATTTTTGCTTTCGCAGATTGTGTTTGATCATCCTCGCTTACAACTGGCTCGGTTTTTAGGGTATTCGATTTTATTTGATTTACTCTCACAAGCTTTTTTAGAAAACGTTTATTGCAACAAATATAACATCTGGCTTAGTAATTATTTTATAAATATTAAAGGGATTTGTTTTTTGCTAAACTAGCTAAGTTTCTACCTTAAACTTTTTTGAATTTGAACAGGGCTTATAGCAAAACACTCCGTTTAATAATTTTATTATTATAACAAAACTGCTGTTTTATTTCAAAAAATGCGGAGATTAAATAATTTATTCTCCGCAAATTTGCGGAGAATAAACCGTATATTTATCGCAAGTTAATTTAAAAACTGTAGCAAAATATATTTATGAGTATAAAAACTGGCCTAACTTTAGCTGGAAAGATGAAGCTATAAATGCCATATTTGGCGAAGTAAGACATTTGCAAGGTAAAATTTCGGGACAAATGAACGCCCTTGGTTTTTTAGCAAAAGAAGAGGCTACACTAACAACCCTAACACTTGATGTTGTAAAATCATCGGAAATTGAAGGAGAAAATCTTAATTACCAACAAGTTCGTTCGTCAATTGCAAGGCGATTAGGGATAGAAAACGCAGGCTTAGTAACGGCCGATAGAAATATTGAAGGCATTGTAGATGTACTGCTTGATGCTACTCAAAACTTTAAAAACCCACTAACCGAGGAGCGTTTATTTGGATGGCATTCCGCTTTATTTCCAACAGGTTATAGCGGAATGTTTAAAATAGAAGTAGGCCATTACCGTACTGGTAAAATGCAAATAGTTTCGGGAGCAATGGGCAAAGAAAAAATTCATTACGAAGCTGTTGACACCCATTTAGTAAAATTAGAAATGAGTAAATTTATTAATTGGCTTGCTAACGAAACAAATATAGACCCTGTTTTAAAAGCTGCAATTGCACATTTTTGGTTCATTATTATTTACCCCTTCGACGATGGCAATGGCCGAATTGCTAGAGCTATTACAGATATGATACTTAGTTATGCTGATAATAGTGCGGAACGATTTTATAGTATGTCGGGCCAAATAATGGTAGAAAGAAAACAGTATTATGCGGTTTTGCAAAAAGTTCAACACAGTAGTGGCGACATTACCGAATGGTTAAACTGGTTTCTGCTATGTTTAAAAGGTGCTTTAATTGCAACAGAAAACACTTTACAAAAAGTATTGCGTAAAGCAGAGTTTTGGAAAATAAACCAAAACAAACTGTTAAATTACCGACAACAACTTTTAATAAACAAACTATTGGATGGTTTTGAAGGAAAGTTAAAAACATCTAAATGGGCAAAAATAGCCAAATGTTCGCCCGATACCGCTTTGCGTGATATTAAAGATTTAATAGAAAACGATATTTTACAGCAAGAAAAAGAAGGTGGCCGTAGCACAAACTATGAGCTTAAGCATTTTTAAATTAAAATACCTTTTTATAAAACAAGTTTTTTAACCCACCAAATTGCAATTATTACATACCCCACTTACCATTAAATCTATTTTATTTGTAGTAAAACCTTTAGGTATTTGCAGTTGTGGTATTTGCAATTTATCTAAACAGTAAACATTTAAACATTGGGTACAGTTAAAATGTACGTGTTGGTCGTGGTGTTGGTGTTGTGTACAAGCGGTAGAACATAAAGCATAATTTGATGTGCCGTTTACGCCCATCACTTTGTGTATAATTCCTTTTTCTTCGAAAGTTGCTAAAGTACGGTAAAGGGTAACTCTATCAATTTGCTTGCCCAATAATTGCTCTAAATTAGGTTGCGATGTTGCCATTTCCCTCGAGTTTAAAACAGCCAAAACGCTTAACCGTGGTGCTGTTATTTTTAGGTTGTGCTTAGCTAATAATTGATTATGGATTTGAATATCTGGCATAATTTTTAAAATTACAAATAATGGTTTATAAACATTGCAATTGCTTTTACAAAAATTAAAAAAGCTTGTTAAAACTTAAATTATCGAGCTTTAAAAATCCAATACTTAAACAAAATTTATAAATGTATTTTAAATAAATTTATGATTAGCAGCAACAATAATAATGGTTTTTTTACAAAACATTTACAACCTCATCAAACCTATAACCGCTTTTGTAAAGCAGCACTTCGTCATCGGATAATAAGCAAGCTTCCAGTTGCTTTTGCAAATCGTCTTTATCAAAATCTTGGGCAATAAAAACCAATTCGTTTAAGCGGTCGCCAAAATCTTTTGTCCATTTCCCTTCTATGTAATCTTTGTTTTCTACAAAATCTTGATAAGTAATGCGTTCTTCAAAAGGCATACTTGCCCACCATACACCCGCACTTTCCATACGCGATGAACCGCCAGCTTGGGAAAAATTTACAGCATTATTTGGCGCATTAGCCATCCAAAATAAACCCTTACTGCGTATAATATTATTAGGAAAATCGTCATTCAAAAATTTGGTAAACCGAGCGGGATGAAAAGGGCGGTTGTTTCTAAACACCATTGATGATATGCCATACGCTTCGGTTTCGGGCGTATGCTCTTCGTTTAACTCCTTTATCCAACCGGCCGAGTTTGATGCCGTTTCAAAATCAAACAAACCTGTATTAAGTATTTGTTTACAATCTATTTTAGAAAATTGGCTTTCAATAATTTTAGCTTCGGGGTTTAGTTTATTAATTAATGCTTTTAAAAGTTTTACATCGCCAGGTTTTACCAAATCAGATTTGTTAAGTATAATTACGTTTGCAAACTCTATTTGGTCGGTAAGTAGGTTTACAATAGTGCGGGTATCTTCTAATGTTTCGGTTAGGTTACGGTCTTGCAAGCGTTCATCGGTACCAAAATCCTTAAAAAAGTTTAAACAATCTACCACGGTAACCATAGTATCAACATAGCTAAATTTAGATAAATCTATACCTTTTTCATCATCCACGAAAGTAAAAGTTTGGGCAACAGGTATAGGTTCCGATATTCCTGTACTTTCTATCAATAAATAATCGAAGCGGTTTTCTTTAGCCAATTTTTCTACCTCAATCATTAAATCTTCTCGCAAAGTGCAACATATACAACCGTTACTCATTTCTACCAATTTTTCTTCGGTACGTGAAAGTGTGCCTTCGTTTTTAACCAATTGGGCATCAATATTAACGTCGCTCATATCGTTTACAATAACGGCTACACGCAGGTTTTCTTTGTTATGAAGTATATGGTTTAAAAGTGTGGTTTTGCCAGTGCCCAAAAAACCGCTGAGTACGGTAACGGGAAGTTTTTTTATTTGCATAGTTTTTTTGTGATTGTAAGATTTTAGCTATTAAATGCAATTGCATTTATATTTTGTGCGAATTTTATTAATAAATTTTGATTATAAATTCAATGATTTTATAGGCGAGTATAAGCCTAACAAGGGGTATAAAAATATTTAGTAAAAACTATTTTTAATTTGATTTAGCCATAAAACAATATTTATATGGTGCTGAGCCCCGTAAAGAGAAATAAATTTTTTGGTTTCTTCACAAGCTGTATTTTGATATACTGTTAAGCGTTGTTCAGAAAATTCTTGTGTAAGGTTTATCTTACAATCCTTTTCAATGCAATTTTTCCATTGCTCAAATGTTTGTGGTATCATTTTAAAAAATAATTGTTAATGCTACAATGTTGCAATTGTAACGTTTTTAAAAATAGAATTCGAAATAATTGCAAGTAACCTTGGTATTAATTAGTGTCAGAACGGAAACCCCTAAATTTTTTTAGAAAACCCAAAAATCTGAAATTTCCACAAACGTTTAGCTTTAGTTCCAGTCATAAAATTTAC
>JAYULE010000133.1:0-41255 GCA_043763845.1 Sphingobacteriales bacterium | reverse complement strand
TTGCTTAAAAAAACATCCATACTGCGGCCATTAAAGTAGTTATCATCATGCCAAATTTTAAGTAAAGCTTCTTCACGGGTTAGTACATCGTTTATTTTTAAGCAAAGTAAACGCAGCAATTCGGCTTCTTTGGTACTTAATTTTTGTTGATGCTCATTTCTAACAATTACTTGGTTTGTATAATCGAAATAGTAGGTACCAATGTTAAAAGTTGTTGGCTGTTTTTCTTCTTTACCGGCAGCAAGTGCGGTACGTTTTAAAAGTGCATTAATCCTTAAAAGTAACTCTTCAATTCTAAAAGGTTTGGTTATGTAATCATCGCCTCCCAAATTATAAGCCGTAGTTTTATCTTCTATCATTGCTTTTGCTGATGCAAAAATGATAGGTACATTTGGGTTTATTTTTCTTATTTCTTTACCCAAAGTAAAACCATCTTTTTTTGGCATCATTACATCTAAAATGCAAATATCAAAATCTTCGGCAGTAAAAGCTCTTAAACCAGCATCGCCATCTTTGGCTAACACTATCTTAAATTTGCCTTTAATTTGTAAGTAATCTTCTAAAAGTAAGCCTAAATTGGGGTCGTCTTCAACTAAAAGAATTCTTTGTTGTTGCATAAAGAGTTAGGGTTAAATATATTTTAATGCGCTATAAATTTAATAATAAACTCGGCACCTTTATCTTTTTCGCTTTTTACGTTTATGGTACCGTTCATTTTTTTAACCATTGTATTTACATAGCTAAGGCCTAAGCCAAAGCCTTTAACGTTATGTATATTGCCAGTAGGTACGCGGTAAAATTGATCGAATATTTTTTTTTGTTGATCTTTACCTATCCCAATTCCCTTATCAGCAATTTTTATAACAATTTCTTTACCAATATTTTGAGTACTTAAGGCAATATAAGGTTGGTTGGTGCTGTATTTAATTGCATTATCCAATAAGTTAAAAATTATGTTGGTAAAATGTAGCTTGTCACCTAAAATTGTATCGTTAATAGCATCTAAATTTAGATTTAGTTGGGCATCTTCCCTTTGTAATTGTAGGCGAAAACTATGGGTTACATCCAATATAATTTGGTTTACGCCAAACGGAACGCTTTCGATGATAACATCCGTTTCTTCGGCTTTTGCAATGTTTAGTACACGTTCTATATGGTCGCTAAGGCGTTTGTTTTCATCGTAAATAATACCCGCCAAACGGTTTACACGGTTAGTGTCGTAATTAATATCGGGGTCGCTTAATGCTTCGCTGGCTATCATAATGGTTGACACCGGAGTTTTAAATTCATGTGTCATGTTATTAATAAAATCGGCTTTTATTTCTGCATTTTTTTTCTGCCTTAAAATAGAAAATATGGTGTAAGCAAAGCTACCAATTAAAATAAGCAACAAAGCCCCCGACGAAGCTAAAATCACCCGCATATTGCTTAGTATTACCGAGTTTTTTTGAGGGAAAGTAATGGTTAAATAACCGCCATCTCTAACCACATCGCTTTTAAATAAAGGGGTTTTATAAGTATTATATGGGTTAAAAGTGGTTTGATTAGCTTTTAAAAAAATCAGCGAATCGTTTAAATTGCTGTTAATTTTATAATTGTAATCTAAAAATATACCACTATTTTTTAATTCAATATTTAGTAACGAATCTGTAATTTGTGGTTTTATACGGTTTTTTAATGGGATATTTACTTGTTGATACTCGTTTGCAATATCTTGTAAAAGATGCCCATTTTTAACTTTTGTTTCGGCCGAGTCTAAAAATTTTTTAACATTTTTTGCTACATTTTCCTGTAGTCTGCGTTGTTTTTCCAGTTCAATATTTTTAGCTTTTATTGTAGCTATAAAATTGGAACGGGGTAAAATTTTAAGTATTGGGCCATCTTGTTGGTCGAAAATTATGTATTGCCTTACCGAATCTACAACTGTGGGCGATTTTAGACTTTTAGAGGCCGGTTTTATTTGTTTTTCTCTAACTACGCTTTGCACTACATTGTGGCTAAAACCGTATTCGTCTTCTACCTGCTCAACACTTATTTTAAATTTGTAATTTGATAAATCGGCGTACTCGGCCGGAGCCACATCATTAAACACCAATACATTTGGGTAATTAGTGCGTATGGTGCTATCTTGTAATTTAAATAAACTATCGGCTTTTTTTTGCTTGTAGCGCATTAATTTGGCAAAAGCTAAACCTGGATTAAGATTTTTGTTTCTGTATTTTTTGATTATTGAATTTGCGACACTATTAGCTTTGGGTTTAATTATTTCTTTGAATGTTTTTTGGGCTAAAAAAACTGCAGCTTCTTGTCTCTCTAATTTTAACGACACATTATTTAAAGCTTCGTTAATTGTTCGATCAAATAATTGAGATTTATACGAGTAAGATTCTTTGATAAAATAGTATTGCATTGCCAATACACCCAAAAGTGCAAAACTCATTAAACCAATAATAAAGCGAACGCTTTGCTTACTCATAACAACAAATATATTGAAGCTAGCAAATTAAGGTATATAGTTTAACAAACTTTAACGCATTTTAAATTTAGAAAAATATGTACTTTTTCATCAAAATTTACGTTAAATTTTTTAATTATCCAATCAGTTTCAATATAATTTTTTTATCTTGTTGGCGTATATAAAAGTTAAATCAAAGCTTTAATTTTAAATACCAAATATGTATTAATCTACTTATAAAACAATAAACTCAAATTATGTGGAAACAAATAAACAACTCGCTTTACCTATCTTTTACTTTTAAAGACTTTTCTGAAGCATTTGCATTTTTAACAAGGGTAGCATTATTAGCCGAGCAAAATAACCACCACCCTACTATAAAAAACACGTATAATAAAGTAGAAATTTGGCTTACAACACACGATGCTGGCGACACTGTTACCGAGAAAGACAATAATTTAGCAGCAGCTATTGATAAATTATTATAAAAGTTTAAAAATATTTATAACTGTAATATTTATAATGCTTCTTATTTAAATTATACAACAAATAGGTTACCAACGTTATTGGATAAAAATTTTGTTTACAAATTATCAGTTTTTGGTTAAAAAAAATGATACATTAGATTAACTAAAACAAATTAAACATGAAAAAAATTATAACATTACTAATGCTTACAATACTAAGCTTTAGCACAATTACCCCAGTTTGTGCCTTACAATTGCAATTAAAAAAAGATGGCACTATTGATAAACGCTTTAAACAAAACAAAAAAGTAAAAGGCCCATTAAAAAAAGATGGCACACCCGATATGCGCCACAAAGCCAATAAAAAATAATACAAAAAGCCCTAATAAAGGGTTTTTTATATTCCAATTTAATAAAAATTACAAAAAATAACCATTGTATAAAATTACATTTGTTTATAAAAAACCGTAATGAAAATTTACCACCACATAAACGAATTTAAAAAACTACCTAAAGCAGTAGTTACCATTGGCACTTTTGATGGGGTACATTACGGGCATCAAAAAATTATTGCAAAACTGGTACAAGAAGCGCATGCCACCAATGCCGAAGTGGTAATACTTTCGTTTTTTCCGCACCCAAGGATGATTTTACATCCTGAAGAGCAAGACTTAAAATTGATAAACACCATGAGCGAAAAAGCACTTTTACTTGAAAACTATGGTGTAAATCATTTAATAATAACTCCTTTTACTCGCGATTTTTCGAACCTTTTACCACAACAATATATAGAAGAAATTTTAGTAAATAAAATTGGAACCACAAAAATAATTATTGGCCACAACCACCATTTTGGAAAGGATAGAAGCGGCGGCTTAAAAGAATTACAACAATATGCTGCCCAATATAACTACCAAGTAATTGAAATACCCGAACAAGATGTGGAGAACATGAGCGTATCATCAACCAAAATTAGAACAGCACTTTTAAATTGCGATGTGGGTACTGCCAACAATTTTATGGGGCACCCATTTACTTTAAACGGTAAAGTTATACGTGGCGACCAAATTGGCCGAACCCTAGGTTACCCAACAGCAAATATTTTTGTAGAAGAAAATTATAAATTGATACCATCCGACGGGATTTATGCCGTATTGGTACACATTGATAGCGACCAAATAAAAAACAAAAATCAAGAAATTAGAAACCCGTTTGCGCCTAACCATATTAATTTTTACCATAGCGATGTTGATGACGATAACACCAACACTTATTTTGGTATGGCTTACATTGGCCACCGCCCTACCATAAACGGCATGAGCCAAAATATAGAAGTAAATATTTTTGATTTTGAAGACGATATTTACCATCAAACCATAAAAATAGATTTTTTGCACTTTATACGTAAAGATGTGAAGTTTGAGAACTTAACCGAGTTAACTAACCAATTAGGTAAAGATAAAGAAGCTGCATTAGCCTATTTTAAAAACAAATAATTAAATAATTTATTATTATTAAATGATTAGTAAACAATTTAATGCTACCTAAGTTTAATTAAAAAAATAATTATGAAAATAGTATACCTATTCTTAATGTCCTTAGCATCATGTATGGGACAAACTAAAACAAAACCAACTAATATGCAAACCGAAAGTAACGTTATCAGTTCATTTTACAACTTTAAATTAAACGCCATTGATGGTACAGTTATAGACTTTGCAAAATACAAAGGCAAAAAAGTGTTAATTGTAAACACTGCAAGCGAGTGTGGCTACACCCCACAATACAAAGAGTTACAAAAACTACATGAAACCTACGGCAACAAAATTACTGTTTTAGGTTTCCCTTGTAACGATTTTGGGGGACAAGAATCTGGTACAGCTAAAACTATTCAATCGTTTTGTGAAAAAAATTATGGTGTTACTTTTCAAATGTTTGATAAAGTTGCTGTAAAAGGAAAAGATATTGCCCCGCTTTATCAATGGCTTACCACAAAAACCCAAAACGGATGGAATGAGCAAGCACCTACTTGGAATTTTTGCAAATATTTAGTTAATGAAAATGGCGAATTAATTAAATTTTTCCCTAGTGCGGTTAGTCCCGTGGGTAATGAAATTATAGATGCTATTTCAAAATAAAATAAAAAATTTAATTTAAAAGCATAATATTTTAATTAAATCACTTTAGCTTAAGAAAAATAAACCTACGCTATGTTTTTTAGGGCACTACCCCAAAATCTCCTTAATATCACTATCGGTTAACGATTTAAAGAAACTTTCTTCGGTAGTTATTAACGATTGCGCCACCCGTAATTTACGATTTTGTAGGGCAAGTATTTTTTCTTCTACTGTATCTTTGCTGATAAACTTATAAATAAAAACGTTTTTAGTTTGTCCTATACGGTGAGTTCTGTCAATAGCTTGTTGCTCAACGGCAGGATTCCACCACGGGTCTAAAATAAAAACATAATCCGCTTCGGTAAGGTTTAAGCCTACGCCTCCAGCTTTTATCGAAATTAAAAATATTTTCTTTTGTTCGTCATTCTTAAAATCCTCAACCACAACTCCTCTGTTTTGCGTTGCACCATCTAAATACGAATATTGGGTATGGTTTGCATCAAAATATTTGCGGTAAATGACAAGTTGTTTTACAAACTGCGAAAAAATCAAAACTTTATGTCCGCCTTCAACCACACTTTGTAGTTTGTGTATTACGTCTTCAAACTTTCCCGAATTGGCTTCATAATCCCCATCAACCATTATCGGGTGATTTGCAATTTGCCGTAATTTGGTTAAACCCTGCAACATTTGAATAGGCTTTTTATGGTAGGTGCCATTTTCTAAAGCTTTTAAAATTTCGTTGCGGTATTCCGATTTTGTTTTTTCGTAAAACTCGGATTGGGCTTCGGTCATTTTACAATAAAACAGCGTTTCGGTTTTTGGCGGCAACTCGGTAGCAACCTGTTCTTTAGTTCGCCGCATAACAAACGGCTTTATTAAAGTTTGCAAACGTTGGGCTTTGTCTTCGTCTTTTTTCTTTTCAATGGGTTCTACAAAATCTTTATAAAAAAACTTTTGCGAACCTAATAAGCCAGGATTTATAAAACTCATTTGTGTCCATAAATCGTTTACGGTATTTTCTACGGGTGTGCCCGATAGTATAAGTTTAAATTTTGACCGTAATTGTTTAACTGCTTTAAACGATTTTGAGCTTGGGTTTTTTATATTTTGGCTTTCGTCTAAAATAACATAGTTAAAATAAATTTCGTGTAGCAAATCAATATCAACACGGGTAATGCCATAGGTGGTAATTACAACATCGTATTGGGTAAAAAATGCTGAGTTTTTGTTTCGTAAAGTGCCCGTATGCACATATAAATTTAAGTTGGGAGTAAACTTTTTTGCTTCGTTTAACCAATTGTAAATTAACGATGTTGGCATTACAATTAACGATGTTGGGTGCACCTCCAATAAACTATTCACTTCTTTTTCTTTTTGCAATAAGGCAAGCGTTTGTATGGTTTTGCCAAGCCCCATATCATCGGCAAGGCAGCCACCAAAGTTATATTTTTGTAAAAAGTGAAACCAATCGTACCCCGCTTTTTGGTAAGGACGCAACTCGCCAATAAAATTTTGTGGCACTGGTGTGGCATCTATTTCATCAAAGTTGGATAGTTTTTGCAGTTTTCTATCCATAGTAACGGTTGCCAACTGGCTATTAGCAAAATCGTGAATTAGGCCAACGTGGTGTTTTTTAAGTTGTAAGTTATGAGTGCCTTCGGTAAAACTAAGTAGGTTAGCATATTGGGCAAACCATTTTTCGGGTATTATAGCAATATCGCCATTAGGCAAAACAAATTCTCGCTTTTTATTTAAAATATGGTTACGTAACTGTATAAACGGTATGCGGTAAGTACCAAAAAGCACTGTGCCTTCAATATCAAACCAATCGTTACGTTCTTTAAATTCAAGGTCTATTTTGCTGTCGCCCAAAACATATTTTTTGGTACTGGCATCTTGCTCAAACTCGAATCCCGAATCTACCAATTGTTGGTAATGGTCGCTTATCCAATCAAAAACCGAGAACGATTGTTCGGAAACATCATCAGAAACATCTTTTACCTGCAAATGCACTAACAGAGACGATGTGCTTTCTAAACCTAAATCTAATAACTCATTTAGCTTATTTTTTTCCCAAATTAATGAACGTTTAATGCGATGAAAAGCGTAATCGTCTCCGTTTCGCTCCATTCTAACGGTTACCTGTCGCTCGGCACCAGCAGCAAAAATATAATTGTTATACTTAAAATAAAGCTGAATTTGCGAAGACCCCAACGCGTTAAAAACAACTTTTAATATGGGTACAGCCTCATATTTTTCGGTATTTATGGTAAACCCTTCGGCGTAAACGTGGTGCTTTTCTATTAATGGGGCAATAAATTTTGTAAAGTAAGTTTCTTCCGATGATTTTGGTATAGATATAAAACGCTTGTTTAAAAAGGGTTGCAATTTTTTACCCTCCAAATCATCTTCGAAATGGTAAAGCGTATTTTCTAAAAGCAAGTGTGCCGGTTGGTTTAATATTACCTGCGCATCTTTAAACATAAAATCAATGCGGTTTTCTTGATATTTTATGGTAGGAAAATAACGTGTTTCGGTTTCGTTTCTCCTAAAATGAAAAAGTATGGTTGCAGGTTCGGTGGCTAAAAAAAACTGTTTTTCAACAGGCCAACCCTCTTTACTCATCAAATAAAGTGGTTTATCTTTTATAAGTAATAACGCATCTTTTAGTTTTTTTTCAATTTTAGGTCTTATGGAATCATAAACTTGTTCGCTCCAAATTTTACTAAAAAACTCTACCGGTCTGATTACTTTTTTGTGGTATTTTTTTATAACCGCATCTTGCTCAACTTCTTCTAAAAGTTTAATAAGTTTTAAATCGGTACTATCAATAAGTTGCAAAAACTCTTTGGCGGTGTTACTAAAAATACGCTGGTGCGAGAACGAAAAATCACCGTTTTGATTTAACTGAACAACGTGTGGTTCAATTAAATACCCTAAATACTCGTGTTTTGCTAGCGAATAAACCAGTTTACAGGGCTTATCGTTTTCTACTCTTAACATTGCTTTATCATAAAAATTAATACAAGTTACGCTTGCAAAAACTTTAAATGTATGCATACCAAATGAGATTGTGAAATTTTAAGGCATATTTAATTTACTATAATTTTAGAATTTTGTAATAAACCTTTTACGAGCCAGAGTTCGATGAACAGAAAGGTTTTTTGAAGTTTCTATAGATTTTGGGCGTTTCCTGCCTGCCGGTAGGCAAGGTATCTTTTTATCAATTGCGGTTGGCTTAGGCCAACCGCAATTGATAAAAAGGATGCCGCTGCCATCCTTAACGCACCTAAAATAAGCACAAAACGGTTAATAATTTTTCTTAAGCTAAGAGGCTGTAAAATAAACTGCCCAAAAAATATAAAAATTCAGCAACATTAATACAAAAGCAGGTGTTGATAGCAACACACTATCTTTTACTTTTATGCGTACACCCACGCCCAATAACATTAACAAACCCAATCCGCCCGATGATAGCATTAAAATAAATGGAACTTTTAAGCCGACCAACAAGCCCAAGCCGCCCAAAATTTCTAAAACACCAATAAATATTGCAAATTTTGGCAGCCCAAAACGTTTAAATTCGTTTTGCATTTTTAACGAAAAACAGCAAATTATACCGTAAAACAAAAAAACTAAACCCGAAAGTAGCGTAAGTATGGTTAACAAACTCATTTTAAATTAGGTTTGATACCGATGCTACAACAAAAAGCGATAACAATAAAAATACAAATGATGGCAAATGTTTTGCCCAGGGGTTTTTAACTTTAAAATGAAAATACTGCGCTGCTACCATTAAAAATGCCATTAATAAAGCTGGTATGCATACCAAAGCCGGAAACCAAATACCCGCAACCAGCAAAGTTGATAACACAATTTTAGATGCACCCACCATATTACGTACCACATCGGGCAGTTGGTATTGTTTAAATTCTAATACAATGTTATCAAATCGGAAAATCCAGATGTAACAAACAGAAATGGCGATGATGAGCTGAGCAATGGCAGAGTAGGTTTGCATAAATTATGATTACGATTGTTGAGATTATAATGATAGAAATAAGAATTTGTTTTGTTGATTTTATAAAATTAACTTTTTAAAATAATATTATTACCCTTTATTTTAATGTAGCCATTTTTTTAACAAATAAATAACTTACAATATTAGAATCGCAGATTATGCAGATTAAGGGATTAACACAGATTTTTTAAATCCGTGTTAATCTTTAAATCTTTTAAAAATCAGTGTTTCGGACAACAAACGCAGATTTTTTAAACCCGTGTTAATCTTTAAATCTTTTAAAAATCTGTGTTTCGGACAACAAACGCAGATTTTTTAAACCCGCGTTAATCTTTAAATCTTTTAAAAATCAGTGTTTCATACAACAAACACAGATTTATCAAATCAGCGTTAATCCTTTAATCATTAAAAATCATTGTTTTAGACAGCATCCAATTAATAAATCCTTTTACAATAGAACCCATAAGAACGTTAGCGAAAATAAAAAATATCATCAGATTAAGTCCCTGAAAAAAATAGGATTGGTAAAACTCTCCATTTTTAGGTTAACGATATCTTTGATGCAAAATGGAATAAAATATCCTAATAAAAATGCAAATAAAATTACGAGAAAGCACATTAAAAAATATTTCCCAAAGTAAAATAAAGCTAAATACTTATTGGTTAAATAAAAATACGAACAATAAAAACCTACAAAACCTGAAATATAAAAAATGAACATAGTCGCCAATATTAAAATCGCAGATTATGCGGATTAAGGGATTAACACCGATTTTTTAAATCCGTGTTAATCTTAAAATCTTTAAAAAATTAGTGTTTCGAACAAAAAAAATTCCAAAAATCATTAAAATTGTAAGAAAAATTTTATTCATAATTTTGTGTATTGTAGTTGTTTATAGAATAATTATCCGTTAAGAAAAAAAATAAAAATACTATCGGAATAAAAAGCCCGGCAAGTATGAAAACCACAATATGACGGTTTTTTTAATTGCTAACCATTCATTTCTTAGGCTGTTTTTAAAATTCATTTTTTAGTTTCTTTTTAATGTTTGTGATTTCAAACAGGTTTAACCACACCAATCTTACCATAAAAAAAATTTTTATAGGTTTCGCTTACAGGTATATATACATCGTTAATTTTAATTCTATTGCGTTCTATATTTTCTATTTTATCAATAGCTACTATAAAAGATTTATGTACACGTATAAAATTATTTTCGGGCAGCAATTTGGCAATATCTTTGAAACTTAGTTTAGTAAGTGTTTTTTTGTGGGTAGTTGTGGTTACTATAGCTAAATATTCACTCATGCCTTCAATATATAAAATATCAGCTAGTTTAATTTTTAAGTATTGATAAGCCGTTTTAACAAAAATAGTGTCTAAAGTTTCAAATGGTTTTTGTTGAGTAAAATTTAAGGCTTTATCAACCGCCATCACAAACCGCTCGAAGGTATAGGGCTTTAATAAATAATCGCAAATGTTAAGTTCGTAGCCTTTAACAGCATAATTGTCGTATGCGGTGGTAATAATAATATTTGGGCGATGCTTTATTGCTTCTAAAAACTGTATTCCCGTAAAATCTTCCATTTGTATATCTAAAAAAACTAAATCGACAGTATTGGTTTTTAAATAGCTAATAGCATCTATTGCATTATCAAATGTTTGGGTAATTTGTATGTAGTTAATTTTATCGGCGAAAGCCAGAAGCTTTTCTAAAGCTAGGGGTTCATCTTCAATAATGATTGCTTTAATGTGCATTTAAACCAGTTTTAAGGTAAGGTGTACGGTAAAATTCTCGCCATTGTTGTTAATACTTAAGGTATGGTGGTTTTTATATATCATTGCTAAACGCTTTTTAAGTAGAACTAATCCTACTCCGCTATCTGCATCTTTATGTATATGGGCAATGGAGTTTCTGCAAAAAACATCCAACTCGTTGCCATTAATATTTATTTTAATTTCTATTTTATTATTTGGTTTATGTTTTAAAGAAGAATGCTTAAACATGTTTTCTACAAACGGTATAAAAAGCATAGGGGCAATTTGTTGTTGGTTAATTTCGCCAGTTACCGTAAAATCAATTATATTAGGATTGCTTATACGAAGCTTTTGCAGCGATATATAGTTTTGAATATAGTTTATTTCATCGCTAAGATTTACCCATTCTTTTTCAGAATCGTAAACTACATAGCGCATAATTTGCGATAATTTATTTAATGCCAACGATGCATTTGGCGATTGTTGGTTTATTAACGCATCAATATTATTTAAGGTATTAAATAAGAAATGAGGATTTAACTGGTTTTTGAGCAACGCCAACTCGCTTTTAAAATTTTGTTTTTCCAATTCTATTCTAGTTTGACTATCGTTAAACCATTGTATAAAAACCCTAAATAGTGTACCTGCCAAACCCAATATTGCAGCATAACAAGCAATGCCAATCCAGTCGTTTTTTTGAAAAAGATGAAATCTGATTTTTAAAACGTGTTCTATAAACAAAGCTGTTAAATTAAAATAAAGCGAAAACCCAACTATAATTGCCAACAATCCCCCTACAAACTTAAAATATTCCTTTTTTATTAAAAATTGAGGAATAAACAACCAGTACGAAAAATATATTAATCCTAAAAAAGAGCCAACAGAAAGTGTAGCATCAACAATATGAAAGGTAATTGATTGATTTTTATGAAAAGCTGTAAGTGCTAGCGCACTTAAAGTGCCAAAAGCTAATACCACGCAAACTACCAATGCGTGTAATAAGTAAAATCCTGTTTTTTTCATTTTTGTTTAAATTTGATAACACTTCAAAAGTGAATTTTTAACCGTTGGTTATCAAATTTATTCAACGAGTTGCTGAAATGAGTAAGTGTAAGGAGTAAAAAAATGAGTAAAAACTTAAAACTTCGGTTATGAGGGTTTAACGAATATGAGTAGTTTAAGTATTAAAATAGGATAAAGTTCTAAACCACCACAGCTGCCAACATTTTAATATAACCCTCAATCCCCTCCTCAATCTCTTTCAAGTAAATATATTCATCGGCGGTATGTGAGCGTCCCGAATCGCCAGGGCCACATTTTAAAGATGGAATGTTTAGCAAAGCTTGGTCGGATGTGGTGGGCGAGCCATACGTTTTTTTACTTAAGGCAATTCCTGTTTGTACAATAAGGTGTTCTTTAGGTATTGATGATGGCTTTAACCTTACCGAACGGGGAATAACTTCACAAGCTACGCATTCACGTATTTTCGCTATCACTTCTTCATTGGTGTAAACATCGGTAACACGCACATCAACCGTAAATTGGCAGGTATCAGGCACTACGTTGTGTTGTGTGCCGGCGTTAATAATGGTAACGCTCATTTTAATAGGGCCTAAACTTTCCGATACTTTATCGAACCTGTAAGTTTGAAACCAACTAATATCTTTTAAAGCTTTATAAATGGCATTTTCGCCTTCCTCACGGGCAGCATGTCCCGATTTTCCTTTTGCCACACAATCTAAAACCAGCAAACCTTTTTCGGCAATGGCCAAATCCATAAAAGTGGGTTCGCCAACAATGGCAAAATCTAAATTGCCCAGGTCGGGTATAATAGACTCTAAACCACCATTTCCCGAGTTTTCTTCCTCGGCAGTAGCCGCCAAAGCAATATTATATTTTAAATTTTGTTGGTCGTAAAAGTATAAAAATGCCGAAATTAAGCTTACCAAAGCACCGCCAGCATCGTTACTGCCTAAACCGTATAATTTCCCATCTTCAATATCGGGCGAGAAAGGGTTACGGGTATAACTTTTATTTGGCCTTACTGTATCGTGGTGCGAGTTTAATAAAATGGTAGGTTTCGCTGCATCAAAATATTTATTGTAAGCCCAAACATTGTTGCCTTTGGTATATATTTTAACACCTTTTGCTTTTAAAAATACAGCAATAATAGCCGCTGTTTGGTCTTCTTCTTTGC
The DNA here is from genome assembly GCA_043763845.1 of Sphingobacteriales bacterium. Classification (GTDB taxonomy): domain Bacteria; phylum Bacteroidota; class Bacteroidia; order Sphingobacteriales; family Sphingobacteriaceae; genus Pseudopedobacter. Next base: position 28,236 of record JAYULE010000133.1, on the reverse strand, counting down.
TAAAAGATGAAGTGCTGATTAACGATTTTAATAATTCAACCGCTTGAGTGTACAACTCGTTTATTGCCATAAATTAATTTTTGGTATATAATTCGCCAGCAATTTTTGCCGATGTTTTTATTCCTTTTATCATCGCCGAACTAAAGCCGTTGTGCTCCATTTCGTTTAAACCGGCTATGGTACAGCCTTTTGGTGATGTTACTTTATCTATCTCGTGTTCGGGGTGCGATGCCAGTTGCAACAATAAATCGGCAGCGCCCTTGGCGGTTTGTGCAGCCATTTTAAGCGCATCATGAGCGTGAAAACCAACTTCAACCCCACCTTGCGATGCTGCCCTTACAGCCCGTAAAAAAAATGCAATTCCGCAAGCACATAATGCCGTTGCCGATGTAATTAAATCTTCGTTTATCTGCAAGGTTATACCCACTGTATCAAACATTTCTTTAACCATTTTTAGGCTTTCTGCCGATGCGTTATCGCTTGCAAAACAAGTCATGCTTTGTTGTATGGCAATGGCAGTATTGGGCATAACCCTAATAACTTCTAAATCATCAAATAGTTTTGCCTTAATATTGCTACAGGTTACACCCGATACAATCGAAATAAATAATTGATTTTTGGTATTAATGCTGGCCTTAATTTCATCTAAAACGGTATTTACTTGTTGTGGCAAAACGGCTAAAACAATAATATCGGCGCTAGTAACTGCCGCTATGTTGTTTGTTGATGCAATAAATCCATCGGCTGTAAATGGCTCTAATAAACTTTGGTTGCGGCGAGTTAAGGTAATATCCTTTGAATTATACAATCCACTTTTAACCAAGCCTTTGGCTAAAGAAATACCCATGTTACCGCTACCAATAATGGCAATTTTTTTTGTTGATTGTTCCATTTTTATGTTGTTATGCGTGTGCCAAAATTTTGTGTTTTTAACAAATGTAATTCATCGGCACTGCCAATAAAAACCTGTTTTACGCCGCTGTTTATGGCTTCGAAAGCGTTGTGCAATTTAGGCAACATTCCGCTATGTATTATATTTTGGGCTTGTAAAGTTTCGAAAGTGCTTGGGTTTATTTCGGTTATTACCGATTGTTCGTCTTCTACATCCCGTAAAACACCTTTTTTCTCGAAACAATATATTAGCGAGGTTTCGTAGTTTTGTGATAATCCAACTGCCAATGCCGATGCAATGGTATCGGCATTTGTGTTTAACAATTGGCTTTCACCATTATGTGTAATAGCCGAAAAAACAGGTATAAAGCCGTTTTCCAACAATAAAATAAGGTTTTTAGTATTTACTGATTGCGCATCTAAATCGCCAACATAACCAAAATCCACTTCCTCATTTTCACCCGTTTCGGTGTTTTTAAAGTTTTGTATTGGTCGTTTTTTTGCTTTAATTAAATTACCATCGGCACCAGATAAACCTATTGCATTGCATTGTTTGTTTTGTAGTTGCGCAACTAAATTTTTATTAATTAAACCGGCGTAAACCATGGTTACTATTCTTAAAGTTTCAATATCTGTAACTCTTCGTCCGTTTATCATTTTAGCTTCTAAGCCAACATCTTGCGCTAACTTGGTAGCCATTTTACCGCCACCATGAACCAGTATTTTATAACCTGGTAAATCAACAAATGCTTTTAAAAAATTGTATAATTTTTCGGAATTATCAATAACGTTTCCACCGATTTTTATAATGGAGAGGAAAGTGTTTTGGTGGGATGTGGTTTGCAGCATAAATTTCTTTTTGCAAATTGGAAATATGTAATGGTTTAATTTTATACTTTATCTGTAATGCATATCTTTTCTTGTGCTATTAAATCGGCAATTGAAGTTTCAGAAAGTACTTTCAATGTAGCATCGCGTACATTTATAAATGCGTGGCGTATGCCGCAGGTTGCTTCATCTTTACATTCTTCGCATTTATGGTAAAAATTTAAACTTACACAAGGCAATTGCGAAATTGGGCCGCCAGTTAAACGTATTACTTGTACTAAATTTATTTCTTTGGGATCTTTCAATAACGAATATCCGCCGCCAGCACCTTTTTTACTATATAAAAAGCCTGCATTACGCATCTCGAGCAATATTTGCTCTAAAAATTTTTTAGGAATGTGTTCGTTTTCGGCAATGGATGAGATATTAACAGAATCTTTCCCGAAATTTTGACCTAAGGCTATTAATGCCCTAATAGCATATTTAGTTTTTTTAGATAACATTGCCGTTAATTTCTATACTATAAGTAATTTCAACTCCGCCAGCCGCCAGCATATCATGTACCGAGCAATATTTTTTTACCGCTAACTCAGCCGCTTTAGCAACCTTTTCGGCATTTAATGTGCCAGTTAGTTTAAAAAGCAAGTGTATTTTAGTAAAAACAGTAGGTATTTGTTCTCTACGTTCGGCGTTTATGCTTACAGTAAAATCATCAATTACTTGACGTTGTTTTTTTAAAATGCTTACCAAATCTAACGAACTACAAGAACCTAAGGCCATTAAAACCATTTCCATTGGTCGCACACCTAAACCTTGTCCGCCAATCTCAGGCGAACCATCTATTTGTACAGTTATGTTTCCCATGCCTGTACCCTCAAAATGTACAGCATCGTTTTTTCTTGTAAGTTCTACTTTCATTTTATATAGATTTTTGTAAAGCTTGGCTAATATCGGCTAAAATATCCTCAATGTTTTCTAATCCTACCGAAACACGTATAGAGCCAGCAAAAATGCCAATACTTTCTCTCTCGCTTTCGCTGAGTTTAGAATGTGTTGTTGATGCTGGATGTGTTGCTATTGAGCGGGAATCGCCAAGATTTGATGATATTAAAATCATTTCCAAAGCATCCATAAATTTTTTTGCGCTATTTAACCCACCTTTAATTATAAAAGTTACAATTCCCCCGCCTTGTGTCATTTGCTTTTTTGCCAAATTATATTGCGGGTGAGATGGTAAAAATGGATACCGAACTAATTCCACATTTTCATTAGCTTCTAACATTTGAGCTACGGCTAAAGCGTTACTACAATGCCTATCCATACGTAAAGGCAAGGTTTCTAAACTTTTAGATAATAACCAAGCATTAAAAGCCGACATTGCTGGGCCTGTATGTCTTATAAAAAACATAATTTCTTTAATAAGTTCTTTTTTTCCAACAACAACGCCACCTAAAACTCGGCCTTGTCCGTCCATATATTTTGTAGCCGAGTGGCTTACCAAATCAACACCATAAGCAATAGGTTTTTGTAGATAAGGTGTTGCAAAACAATTGTCAACGTTTATTATAATGTGCGGGTATTTTTGTTTGATGGTTTTACACAGCCACTCTAAATCAACCAGTTCTAACCCCGGGTTTGATGGCGTTTCCAAAAATATCATTTTAGTAGCAGGCGTAATTGCGGCCTCTAAATCGGCTGGGTTTATTGCATCAATATAAGTGCTGGTAATGCCCCAACGAGGAAATAATGTGGTTAATAATTGGTGAGTTGAACCAAAAATTGCTCGGTAAGCTACCACATGGTCGCCACTTTTTAACAAGCCCGCAAAAGATGCAAAAACGGCTGCCATGCCCGATGCAAAAGCTAAACCAGCTTCGGCACCTTCTAGTTGGCAAACTTTATCAATAAACTCGGTAGTATTTGGGTTTGCATAGCGTGAATATATATTGCCTTCTATCTCATCCGCAAAAATGGCTCTACCTTGTTCGGCATCGTCAAATACAAAACTTGATGTTAAGTATAATGGAGTAGAGTGTTCGCGATTTTGCGTACGAGGGGTTTGTGTGCGTATAAGTTTAGTTTCTTGTTTCATTAAAAAGGCTGTAAGCTAATTATATGGCAATATTAAGTAGATAAAATGTGTATATAAAATTTTTTATTGTAAGATGGTTGCGTTGAAGCTAAATTTAGTTTATTAACTTAAGCGATTGAGAATTGTTTAAAATTGAACCTTAAAATGTTCTTTTTCTCTATCTGTTTTAAAAAAAACTAATCCTATCCAAAACAAATCAATAGTTAGGGTAACTTGTGGGTGTTGTTTAATTTGTTGCCAAGCCTTTTTCATACCTGCACTCCAGTAAATATCATCAAAAATAAATAAAGAATTTTCGTGAGCTTTAGGTAAGAGTAGTTCAAAATAATTGATAGTTGCTTTTTCTTGATGATTACCATCAACAAAAACAAAATCAACTTGGGGTAAAGTTGATAATATTTCGGGTAGATTTTGGTTAAAATCTCCCACCAACACTTCCACATTATTAGCTTTTAAAGGATTAAGGTTTTGGCTAGCTAGCGTTGCGGTTTGTGGGCAACCCTCCATTGTAATAATATTTGCAAGTGGTGCCGCTTTACTAATATAGGCGGTGGTTAAAGCTAAACAAGTACCAAACTCTATGGCGTTTGTAGGCTTATTATGTTTAACTAACCTATAAATTAATTGTGCCAATTTTTTAGGTTTAAGGGCATTTTTGGCAATTTGTTTAACTTTTTTTTGCTTGTTATTGTTTATGTGCGACCCTGCACCTAAATCGGTAATGGTTAAGTAATTTTGGTTTTTAAGTAATTTTTTTCGTAAATTTTCTATCTCAACATAATCTTCATTATCTTTAAAATTGTAAATTACTTCATCAATTAAATTATATACAAATGGCGAATGCACACCGTGGCGGTTGTTTGCATTTTTAATGTGTTTTAAATAATGAATAAAAAGATGAAAATTGAACATGAAAACAAAAGTAATTAAATTAGTCAAAGTAGTCGAGTTAGTCGTAAGTCAGTTTAGTCAAACTAGTCGTAAGTCGAAATAGTCGTAAGTCGGTAAGTCGAATTAGTCTTAAGTCAAATTGGTTTCCACTTTACAATATGTGAGAGAAAAAAAAACTATAACAAATTAAACAAATGACTTATGACTACATTAGGACTAAAAAAAACTAACGACTATAATACGCCAAACAAATGACTATTTTGACTTACGACTATAATACGCCAAACAAATGACTATTTTGACTTACAACTAAAATAACTTACGACTAATAAATGCAAAACGAAAAAGAAATCATCGCAATTATAAAACTTTTAGACGACCCAGATGAGCAAATTTTTGAGCTTATTGAAAATAAAATTTTATCGTACGGAAGTGATATTATCGAATATTTAGAAGCTGCTTGGGCACAATCGTTTGATGCTTTGTTGCAAAAACGCATAGAAAACTTAGTTCACAAAATACAATTTAACAATGTAAAGCAAGATTTAGCGCTTTGGCACACCAGTGGTAATTTTGATTTATTAAGAGGCATTTTAATTGTTAACAAATACCAATATCCCGACCTTGACGAACAAAAGATTATTAACCAAATTGAAGCAATTAAGCGAGATGTTTGGTTGCAATTGTTAAATGATTGCAGTCCTGCCGAAACAGTAAAAATAATTAATAATGTTTTTTATAATACCTACCGTTTCTCGGGCAATACGGCTAACCATCAAGACCCGCAAAACTCGTACATCAGCCAAGTTTTAGAAAGTAAAAAAGGCAACCAAATAAGTTTATCAATTATATATTCTATTGTAGCTCAAAAATTAGACATACCTATTTATGGTATTAACTTACCTCAACACTTTGTTTTGGGTTATGTTAACGAAGAAAAAAAAGTAGAAACTGATGCATCGGTTTTGTTTTATATTAACACCTTTAATAAAGGGTATATGTTTGGTAAACGAGATATTGACCAGTTTTTGTGGCAGCTTAAAATTGCACCTAGTATACATTTTTATGAACCTTGCCCCAATGCCGAAATTATAAAAAGAGTATTAAGAAATCTCATATCATCGTACCAAAAAGCCGGTTTAAACCACAAGGCCGATGAAGTAAGCGAATTATTAGATATTTTGTTGTAAGCTACAATTTAGGCTTTTTAATTTCGGGTTTACTTTGGGTTTTCTTTTTCCCAAAAAAAGTATTATGTATAAATTCGGCAAATGTATCGTACTCTTGGGTGTAAACTAAACCTATACCATTAATGTAAATATCGCGGTTAAGGTTAAAAAAATCTCGGTTTGCTGGCCTTTGAAATCCTTTAATTGCAAAACTTGCATCTTTCTTTATATTGTAATTTATTTCTAAATCGCGAGTAACATCGGTTATAGCTGTATTAAAAAGATTGTTGTTCACAATATTGTTTTGGGCACTGTAACGGTTGTTAGAAAAATTACCACGCAAGGTAACACGGTTATCCCATAAGCTATAAGTACCCCCCAATTCGCTAACCGAACGTACGTTAAAATCTAAGTTTTTTATTTGCAGCGATTGCGATAATATATTATTGAATTTGCTAAAAGCAAGCTCGAGTCCAGAACCCAATAAATCGCTATTTTGGAAACCTAAACCGCCATTTGCACTCCCGCTAAAGCTATTTCGCACTACTAAATTTATTACTTGTTGGTTCTCGTTATCTTTATTATTTAAGTATCCGCCTAAGCGTGTTTTAATATCGGTATTATTTGGAAACTCAAGCTCAAACTTAATATCAGGCGATAATAAAGAGTTTGTTAAAATCATATTTGCCTGTGCTAAAACAGTTTCGTTACGCCTATCGTCGGTTTGAGTTTGGCCTGCAGCTAAATAAAGTGGAGTTAAAGATGTACGCGTTTGATATGCTGCGTTAATATTTATATTTGCATCAGAAGGGTCACCTGTCCATCTAATATTACTTCCTTTTTGAATATCAAACGTTTTGTTTATAACGTTGTTAGCTGTAAAATCAAATTTTCCGGTATTAATTACATAGTCGCCATACATTTCAAAATCGCCAAGAGTGGTTATTAAAAGCCTTAAATCGGCATTGCCCGTACCTGCCAAATTACCTACTGCGGTTAATATTTTCACTTGTGCGGCATCATCAACCCTCAATTGAAAATCCATTGATAAACCTTTAAAAAAGTTTTCCCCGCTTAGGTTATTGCGTAAACTGTCTTTTGATACGTAAAAAATAAAATCGTTTGCACCCACTGTTGCAGCGTTATTTAAAGGAATGGTAAAATTAGTTCCTCTATCGGTTTTGGCATTAATTACAATTTTTAAAGCATCGGTTGGGCCGTTAAAGTTAAAATCGCCGGTGGCATAAGCAAGGCCATAATAAGGTTGATTATTTTTTGCAGTAGTATTTAATGCCATAAATTTAGTGGCACTTAGGTTTACTTCAATGTCGGGGTTTGCTGGGTTTGCTAAATCAACCGTACCATTTACAAGCGCCTTATTTTGCTGCGCATCTTTAATAACCAAATCACTAATTTGTATTATACTGTTTTGCACAAGCACTTTATCATCAATAGTGTAAGCAGTATTTAAGTAATTAACGGTAAACCCTGCCTTTTCTAAAACAGCTGTTCCATTAATTTGAGGGGCTTTAAAAGGCCCAGTTAATCTAAGATTTGAGGATACTTGACCAGATAAATTCGAAACAATATCATTTACAAACGGGTCGAAAATTATCAATTCTGTTTTATCTAAATAAACATCTAAATTTAAATTATCGGTTTCGCTTTTAATATTAATTGCACCCCTAATATCTAAAGTTTTCAATCCTTTATTATCAATGGTTGCGTTAACATCAATTAACTTGCTTTGGTTATTAAAACTTGACGATAGTTGCAAATTACCAATAGAGGTATTGTTGTATTGTAAAGAATCAACAACAATATTCGATTGTATATCAGGATTTTGCAGCAGTGAAGATAAATGTATCGTACCGTTTAAAGTACCTAATAAATTTACGCCCGAGCCTTGGGTTAGTTTACTTAGCGTTTTTAAGCTTAGGTTTTCAATGGCAACATTCAATAAATCTTCGGGATTGTTGGATATAGAACCATTAATAGCCACCAACTGTTTATTGTTGCCAAGCGTAAACCCTTCTATTATAGTTTTATTGTTTTCAAATTTAATGCGAGCTTTATCTTGCACTTTCCACACTTGGTTATCTACAATAATATCCGACGGGAGTATGCTTAATTTAGCAGTCGTATCTGTCCCAAACTCTACCAAGCCGTACAAATCAAGCTGATTATCGGCGCTTTTGTCCGATAGTTTTACGTTAAACGTCAAGCTATCATTACGCAAACTGTTTTGTAAAATTACGTTTTGGGTAATTATACTATCGGTTATATTTATTTTATCAATAGCTATAATAACCTCTAAACTTTTGGGTAATGTATTTTGGTCGATAATGATATTATGATACACCATATTATTAAACTTAACGGTTTTAACAAAGCCGCTTAAACTTACCAAGCCCGAGTCTGAGTTAAATTTTCCATTAAAACTTCCCCTTTCGGGGATGCTTAATGTGGGTAAAAAAATGGAAGTTAACACATCCATATTTTTTAAATCGAAATTAAACTCAAAATTTTGCTTTTCAGGAGGTGTAATTTTTGTATTTAACGAGGGTATGTACTTTTTAAGCACCACTTTAAAAGCCGATGGTAAAGTGTTTAAATCGTATTGGCCTTTTAGGTTAGCATCGCCAAAATCAGATTTTAAAGCCAGCAACCTATTTATACCCAAACCTTGTGCTTTCAAATTTACCGAATCTATTTTATATGCCGATTTTGGCGTTTGTACTTTTATACTTTTTAATGCCAAATCGCCAGCAATATTTGCCAAAGTATTACCACTAAATTTGGTGTTAAATTCGGCATCAACTGTTATGGTATCGTTAATAAATTTAAGCTTACGCAAATTTGCATGGCCTATTTTAGCATAAAAATCAAACTCGGGTAATTTGGGTTTTAAGTTTGCGCTACCATCAAAATCTAGTTTTAAATTAATATCGTTAACGGCAATTTTACCTTTAAATAACTGGTTGGCAAACAAACCATTTAATGCAATATTGTGGTAGCGGTAGTTATTAAAATCTAGGTAAGCAATAGTGGTATTTATTTTTTGGTTAAGCTTATCAAAATCAAAACTCGAGCCTTTTATAGCCAATTTTAATGATGTTTGGCCAAGCTGCTTTTCGTTTATAAGTTGGCCAAGTTCAAAATTATAAACTTGTACAGTACCATTATAAAAAGGAGTGCCGGCTTTATTAATTTTTAAATTAACATCGGTTTTTATGCGACCCATTTTAGTTTTAAAATCGCCGTAGGCAGTAAAATCGTTTGTAAAACCAGTAAACTGTCCTTTAAAATTTACGTTGCCAAATTTATTTACTAAAGTAGGGATTATTGATTTTTTTTTGCCCGTGGCTTTATAAATAATGTAATCCAAATCGGTTTTGTTGGTAGCTAATTGACTAAATTTTAGATCTAAAAAAGTGTTTTTTACATCGGGCAAACCTTTAACCAAAAAATCGCCTTTAAAATAAGTTGCCATACCTACTTTAACCTGTAAACTTTTGGCTTTTAGGTTTTTTACCATTCCTTTAACGTTTCCGTTAACCTCGATACCTAAATTTATTTTGCTTAACGCCGATGAAAAATAAGCCACATCTTGTGCCGCAATTTTGGCATCCCTAAAATGCCCTTCCATAGTAACTTTGTTTTCGAAATCATCAAAATCATCAAAACTTTTAAACGTCATACTAAAAAAATCTTGCAAGGCTGATTTTGGTGTAATTAATTTTAGCTGCTTTAAAACAATTTTATTGGTATCAATAACCGCATTTGCACTTAACTCGTTTAAAACAAAACCACTTTTCTCGGCAAAACTTAGTTTATTAATTTGCGCTTTAAACAAGTAGTTTTTAATATCTAAACCCAATAAAGCAATGTTTAAATGCTTTAAATGCACATCTTCATAGTTAACGTGATTTTTTAAAGGCTGGTTGTACAAAAAGTTTTTGTACTTAAAATCAAAGTTTTTTATAGTTACTTTATCAAATGTAATATCGAAGGGGTTCTTTTTTGTGGTATCAACTTTGCCACTATTAAAATAATTAATAATAAAACTAAGGTTTGATAAGCTGTCTTTCAGTTTTTTCAAATAAAATTTACCACCGTACAACTCAATATTATTAAGGGTTATTTTACGCTCTTTAAAAGGTGCAAAATGGCTAATATCAATAACGAGCTTAGGAGCCGAAAGCAGCGTGTCTTTTTGTAAATCCTCAATATACAAACCCTCTAAAACCAACGATTTAAATGGTTTTAAATACAAACTTTTAACCTCAACCCTAGTTTTTAATTCGGCCGATAAAAACTTTGCTGCCTTATGTGCAGCCCAAGTTTGTACAGGCGGTAAGCGCAAAGCAAGTATAATACCGCCTAAAAAAAGCAACAAAAACAGCAACAGCCAAAGCGTTATTTTTAATAGTTTTTTAATAGGTTTACGTTTTAAAATTTAAAAGTTAATATGTCGCAAATTATTTTGGGTATCGAGTCATCTTGCGATGAAACCTCCGCATCTGTTTGTATAAACGGTAAAATAATATCAAACATTATAGCCGGGCAAACTGTACACCAAAATTATGGTGGCGTGGTGCCCGAATTAGCCTCGCGGGTACACCAACAAAATATTATACCTAGTGTACACCAAGCCATTATTGATGCAAAAATAAACAAAAAAGATATTAATGCAGTAGCTTTTACACGTGGCCCAGGTTTATTAGGGTCGTTATTGGTAGGTGTATCGTTTGCAAAAGCTTTTGCTTTAGGTTTAAATATCCCTTTAATTGAGGTAAACCACGTACAGGCACATATTTTGGCACATTTTATTACTCCTAAAAATTCGCAAAACCACATTTTCCCCACCTTTCCGTTTTTATGTTTAACGGTTTCGGGCGGGCATACACAAATAGTTTTGGTAAAAAATTATTTCGATATGGAAATTATTGGCCAAACACTAGACGATGCCGCAGGCGAAGCCTTTGATAAAACGGCAAAAATTTTAGGCTTACCTTACCCAGGTGGCCCATTGGTTGATAAATATGCACAGCTTGGCCAACCCATTTACAAATTTACCGAACCCAACATTGCCGATTTAAACTTCAGCTTTAGTGGCTTAAAAACAGCTATTTTATATTTTGTTAGAGATAATGTGAAAACCAACCCCAATTTTTTAGCGCAAAATATGAACAACATTTGCGCATCGGTACAAAGCCGTATTGTTTCAATTTTAATAAACAAACTAAAAAAAGCTGCTAAACTGCATAACATTACACAAATTGCTATTGCGGGTGGTGTATCGGCAAACTCGGGTTTGCGGGCAGCCTTAAAAGCCGAAGCTCAAATAAATAACTGGCAAACTTTTATTCCCGATTTTGAGTACTGTACCGATAATGCCGCTATGATAGCCATTGCCGGCCATTACAAATTTTTAAATAACGATTTTGTTGGGCAAGATATTTCGCCAATGCCTAGAATGGCGATTTAGGTGGGTTTATTTTTATATAAAATGAAGATGAAATTTGGTTCTTTGAGGGTGCAAACTATGGAGAGAGGAAATTTTGCTATCAGAAAAGGTTGGTTAAAACAGAGTTATTTTGGCTTTTTAGCTAAAGGGTTGCTAACCTTTCGATATGGTTTTCGAGGTTGCAAGCCTCGAAAAGCGAGTAGATAGCAAAATTTGTAACATCCAATTTTTACATTTGACAATAATATACAATAAGATGAGTACACCGATAGCCATAACAGAGGAAACAGTAATCAATAAAATTTACCAAATTAGAGGTAAAAAAGTGATGTTAGATAGGGACTTAGCCGAAATGTATGGCGTAGAAACAAGCCAACTTAAACGTCAGGTAAAAAGAAACATAGATCGTTTCCCCGAAGACTTTATGTTTGAGATGAACAAGGAAGAAATGCAAAATTGGAGGAGCCAAATTGGCATCTCCAATGAGGATAAGATGGGATTGCGATATGCCCCTTTTTGTTTTACAGAGCAAGGGGTGGCAATGTTATCAAGCATTTTGAATAGCAAAACAGCAATTGAAGTTAACATACAAATCATAAGGATATTTACCCGCATACGAGAGGTACTTTTAACGCATAAAGATATATTGTTAAAAATGGAACAGTTAGAAAAAACAATGCTGAAACAAGACCAGAAAACCAATAAGAACGAGGAAGATATACAACTTATTTTTACGGCCTTGAAGCAGCTTTTAAATCCCCCAAAAATTGTTGAAGAACCACGTGAAAGTATGGGATACAAGTTTTAATGGAGAAAAAATAATGGCCTCGAACCTGAAAGCACAAATGTTAGGATTTTTAATCCGTAAAAAATGGCTATATAAAATTAAAGATACTTTCTAAAATATATACCTTTAATTCCAATACTGGCGGGCTTAGTAAAAACAAGAGTAATATTTTTTGAGCATAACAGTCTATTATTCTGGTTTAGAAAAGGTATTTTAGAACTATGTTATTTTGGCTTTTAAGCTAAAGGCTTGCAAATTCTTCGATATGGACTTAGAGGTTGCAAACCTCTAAGTCCAAGTTGATTTTACATAAGAAGGGTTCTATAAATTCAATTTTAAATAAATAATACCCTTTCAGTTCAATAGAAATAATGTTTTTTATTTTAAAAAATTGATTTTTAGAACTCCCCATAAATAAAAAAATGAATCGTTCATCTTTCATCCGCAATTTAGTAGGTGCTTTTGGGGTAGCTGTTTTGCCAGTAACACTAATAACATCGTACCAAAAAATATACCTTTTACAATGCTTTATACGTGGTTTTAGGTTTTATAATGGCGAAAGTATGTTGCACCAAATGGCCGAAGGCGATATGCTTGAATTGGTTAGAGAGCCAACAAACACTTACGATGATTGTGCTGTAGCCCTACATTTTAACAAAGAAAAAATTGGTTTTGTACCCGCCGAAAGTAACGAGGTTTTAAGCCGATTAATGGATGCTAAAGTTGTTGATTTGCAAGCACAAATTACCCACATCGAAAAAAAAGCACAAGCTTGGGAAAACGTACACATTGCCATTTATGTGCTTAAAGAAAACGGGCAACAAATTGTGGTAAACAAACCTTATTTAACCGAGTTAGAAACTCCAAATTATCACACCTTAAACTATAACGATGATACCTTTGGCCGTGTGTATTATACTTATGGTAATGATGAACCCGATGACGAATACGTGGTTGAAGATTTTTACCAAGATTTGGTTGATAACCACGCCACCGAAAATATTTACCTAAATATACACCAAAATTTAGATGCCGATAGCCTTGCCGATGCTGTAAAAAACAACCGTTTTGTAACAAAAATTAGCGAAGTACCGCCTAGTGTAAAAATGGACAACGTAATACAAACCTTAGATGATGCTGTAATAAATTTAGATAATTATTTTAATGAGAGTGGCTTAGTTAATGTAAATGTACAAAACCTTGCCCAACTACCGCAACACATAAAAACTTTAGTGCATACATTGGATAAGCAAGGGAATAAATTTGTGGAGGTAGTTTTTAATGGGAACTAAAATACATTAAGTGAACACTCAATTTCTAACCCTTTTGCTCCAATTTTACCGTCCATTATACAAAACTTTTAATTTAGCTTTACGTTATAAAAATATATACAACAAAAATGAGAGGCTACGGGTTTGCTAAATATATTGCTAAAGAAACTCCCAAAAGTGGGTTTGATGAACTGCTAAAATTATTTTTAGAATTGCTAAACTATACCGCTGGCGATGCCAACGAAGCACTTGCTTGGATGAGTGAATTAGACAAACAATACAACCTAACTACCGACCAATACGGTATGGGCGATTTTATTGACGACCTAAAAAACAAAGGCTATTTAAGCGGCGACGAACCCAATGGCGGTTTTAACATTACCGCTAAAACCGAAAAAAGTATCCGCCAAAGCGCACTAGAAGAAATTTTTGGGAAATTAAAAAAATCGGGACAGGGAAACCATAAAACAAATTTTAGCGGCTTAGGCGAAGAAAAAAACGCCGACCGTAGGGCTTACCAATTTGGCGATAGTTTAGACCAAATTGATATGACTGCCTCCATCCAAAATGCACAAATAAATAACGGTATTGGCAATTTTATGATGACCGAGCGGGATATTGAAGTGGAAGAAAAAGACTTTAAAACCTTAACATCAACCGTATTAATGATTGATATTTCGCATTCTATGATTTTGTATGGCGAAGATAGAATTACACCCGCAAAAAAAGTAGCTATGGCTTTAGCCGAGCTTATTAGAACAAAATACCCGAAAGATACTTTAGATATTGTGGTTTTTGGTAATGATGCTTGGCCTATTACTATTAAAGATTTGCCATACCTGCAAGTTGGCCCTTACCACACCAATACTTATGCAGGTTTAGAGTTAGCAACTGATATTTTACGCCGGCGAAAAACCCACAACAAACAAATTTTTATGATTACCGATGGCAAACCCACCTGCCTAAAAGAAGGATTAAAATATTATAAAAATAGCAATGGCTTGGATAGAAAAGTGGTAAACAAAACTCTTACTATGGCAGCACAGTGTAAAAAACTAAAAATCCCTATCACCACATTTATGATTGCCCAAGACCCATACTTGCAACAATTTGTTCGTCAGTTTACCGAAGTAAACGGTGGCCGGGCATTTTACAGTTCGCTTAAAGGTTTAGGCGAATATATTTTTGAAGATTATATTAATAACCGACGACGAACGGTAAGATAAGGTATTACTAAATTTTAGTAATAAAGTGAGTTCGATTAATTGCATTGTAATTTACTGATTTTCAATTCTATAAGTTATTTTTTGCGTTAACGACGGTAGCGGCATCCTTTTTTTACGCCGAATCTCCCACTTCGGGGGTCGGGGGGATAGACAAATAAAAAATAGATACAGCGGACGGCGTGTTAAAACGCCCAAATCATTACCAAGTCAATATTTTTACTCGAACTCGGGTTAATAATATCAAACTGTAAAAATTAAACTCAAAAAAAATCGGCTTCATTAAAAAGCCGATTTTTTATTTAATGCAATTAAACTACAATACTAACTTTAATCATATTAGTATATCCTTTTTTAGCAATAGGAATAGAGGCAGTATTAATAATTATATCACCAACTTCAATAAGATTTTCGCTTTTTAAAATCCGGTTTACTTCACTAATAGTTTCATCTGTACTATCATATTTATCGTAATAAAATGCTTTAACCCCCCATAAAAGACTTAAGGCATTTAATAAACTACGGTTCGATGTAAAAATATAACTAGTTGCTTTTGGGCGATAACTGCTTATTTGTAGTGCAGTGTAACCAGTTGCGGTCATGGCAACAATACCTTTAGCGTGGGTTTTTTCGGCTAAAAAAACTGCCGAACTACAAACCGCATCTCCTAAATAGGTAATCGAATTTTGATCTAATTCTTTAGTTTTATAATAATCAAATGCGTTATCTTCTACGTGTCTAATAATTTTATCCATGGTTTCAATAACAATTAAAGGAAACTCACCAACCGATGTTTCGCCACTTAACATAACCGCATCGGCACCATCTAAAACAGAATTTGCCACATCATTAACCTCGGCTCTGGTTGGCCTAGGCGTGGTAATCATACTTTCTAGCATTTGTGTAGCTACAATCACGGGTTTTGCAGCGGCATTACATTTTGCAGCAATCATTTTTTGCAAAACTGGTACCTCTTCTAAAGGCATTTCAACACCCAAATCTCCTCGGGCAACCATAACGCCATCTGTAGCTTCAATAATAGCATCAATGTTTTCAATAGCTTCAGGTTTTTCAATTTTAGCAATTACCCTTGCCGATTTTCCACGAGATGCAATAATTGCTTTAAGTTCTGTAATATCGTCGGCAGTACGTACAAACGATAAACCTATCCATTCAACATCATTATCTAAGGCTAAATGTAGGTTAGATAAATCTTCTTCGGTAAGCGACGGAATAGAAACTTTAGTATTTGGTAAATTTACCCCTTTACGGCTTGTTAGTATGCCACCATGTACAACTTCGCAAATAACAGTATCAACACGGTTGGTTTCTATAACCTGCATTTGCAACTTGCCATCATCTAATAAAATTATTTCTCCCGGGTGTACATCTTGCGGAAAAGTATCGTAAGTAATGTAAATTTGGTCATCATCACCAATACATTCCTTAGTAGTAATTTTAATATGAGTACCATTTTTTAATATAATACCCCCTTCTTTTACTAAACCTATTCTAATTTTAGGGCCTTGCAAATCGGCTAAAATTCCAACATTTGTGTTATACTCCTTATTAATTTCTTTAATGGTATTTATAACCTGTTGATGTACTTCTTGACTACCGTGAGAAAAATTTAGTCGGCAAACATCTACTCCGGCTCTAATTAACGATAATAAAACTTCTTTATTTGCTGATGCCGGACCAAGTGTTGCAACAATTTTGGTTCTTTTTGGGGTAATTTTCATTTTAATTAAGGTGCTTTTATTTGTGTGTTAAATATTAAACGTTAATTATGTAAATAATTATGTTATAAATACCTGCATTGCATTGTGCAATAGGCTAAAAAATTTAAACTACATTTAATACGTTGCAAAAATAGCTTTTTTACCATACATTTATTAAAAAGGTTCAAAAAATAAGGTTTTCTTTTGATTTAAGTTTTTTGGGACTAATTTGAATTGCAACCTGTATTTCGCTTATTTGCTTAATACCAGCCAAAGTATTAGCTAACTCTTCCAAATCAAAGTAGTTTTTAAGTAGCATAACATAGTCAGTTTCTTTTAATTCTGGTATCAAAATACCCTCGCTACCTTTGTTTGCGAAAATATAAAACTCATTTTCGTTGCTATTTTTAAAATAAAATTGAGGGAAAAACTTAGTTATAACCCCAGGGTAAGCAATGCAATAATCAAATTCCATCCTTTCGAAACCCATATTTAAAAACTTATTAATTAAAAAACATAACCTATATCCCTTTAATTGAGTTGTTATGGCAATTAAATGAAAATTTAAATCAAGTTCGGCGTCTAAAATTTTTTTATTCAAAATAATATAGTTTACTTTAGTTTATTATATCAAAATAGGCCACAAATATTTAATGCAATTATAGTGAAACAAAAAGGTTTGATATTTGATAGAATTTATTTTTATTTGCACAGAATTAATTAAACTTAAAAAATAGAGTATTATGTCTGATATCGCTTCAAGAGTAAAAGCAATCATCGTTGAAAAATTAGGTGTTGACGAAAGTGAAGTAACACCAGAAGCTTCGTTTACCAACGACCTTGGTGCTGACTCTTTAGACACAGTTGAGCTTATAATGGAGTTCGAAAAAGAATTTAACGTAGCCATTCCTGATGATCAAGCCGAAACCATTAGTTCGGTTGGCCAAGCAATCACTTATTTAGAAAAAAACGTTAAGTAAGTTACATTAAAAAATTAAATGGAGCTTAAAAGAGTTGTAGTAACAGGATTAGGTGCGCTTACTCCAATTGGTAATACTGTTGATGAATATTGGAACAGTTTATTAATTGGGGTAAGCGGTGCCGCTCCAATTACACGTTTTAACTGTGAAAAGTTTAAAACAAAATTCGCTTGTGAAGTAAAAAACTTTGTTGCCGAAAATTTTTTAGACAAAAAAGAAGTTCGAAAAATGGACCCCTTTGTGCAGTATGCACTAGTTGCTACAGATGAAGCGGTTAAAGATGCTGGATTAGATTTTTCTAAGTTAAATACCAACAGAATTGGCGTTATTTGGGGTTCGGGCATTGGTGGCTTAAAAACATTTTTAGATGAGGTAATGAACTTTGCCGCTGGAGATGGTACACCTAGATTCAATCCTTTTTTTATTCCTAAAATGATTATTGATATTGCCCCCGGGCACATATCAATGAGATACGGTTTACGAGGCCCAAACTTTTCTTGTGTTTCGGCATGCGCATCATCAACCAATGCATTGATTGATGCTTTTACTTATATACGTTTAGGTAGGGCCGATATGATTGTATCGGGAGGATCTGAAGCTATATTAAACGAAGCGGGTATTGGCGGTTTTAACGCCATGCATGCATTATCAACTCGTAATGATGACCCACAAACTGCTTCACGCCCTTTCGATTTACATAGAGATGGTTTTGTTGCTGGCGAAGGTGCTGGCGCTTTAATTCTTGAAAGTTTAGAACATGCAAAAGCCCGTGGCGCAAAAATTTATGCCGAAATTGTAGGCGGTGGCATGAGTGCCGATGCCAATCACATAACCGCACCACACCCCGAAGGGCTTGGTGCAAAACTAGTTATGCAATCTGCTTTAGACGAAGCCGGCTTAACAACTGCCGATATTGATTATATAAACGTACACGGCACATCAACCCCATTGGGTGATATAAGCGAAACCAAAGCAATTGTTGATTTGTTTGGCGAAGATGCTTATCGATTAAATATAAGCTCAACAAAATCTATGACGGGGCATTTATTAGGTGCGGCTGGTGCAATAGAATCTATAGCTTGTATTTTAGCTATAAAAAATGGTATAGCACCTCCAACAATTAACCATTTTACTGACGATCCATCCTTCGACCCTAAATTAAATTTTACTTTTAATACGGCACAAAAAAGAAATATTGATGCTGCATTAAGTAATACTTTTGGTTTTGGCGGACACAATGCATCTGTGATATTTAAAAAATACGAAGAGTAATTTCGTGTATTTGTTCAAAACTTTTGTTGTTTGTTTGGTTAATATCTAAAAATAAGATAAATATTTTGAATGCCTTTTTCGAGAATATACAAATTACACCTTTCGCCTGAGCGTAAATATGTTAAAGCTTTAAAAAATATTTTAGGCTTTGTGCCTGGTAATTTATCGCTCTACCGCTTAGCTTTTAGGCATAAATCGCGGTCGGTAACTATAAAAAAAGGTACAAAAAGTAGCAATGAACGTTTAGAGTTTTTAGGCGATGCTATTTTAGGGGCTGTAATTGCCGAAATTCTTTTTAAAATGTACCCCTACAAAGAAGAAGGCTTTTTAACCGAAATGCGATCTAAAATTGTAAGTCGAGTTAGTTTAAATCAACTAGCAAAAAAACTAGGTTTCGATAATTTAATAGAGTTCGACAATAAAACAATAAATTTAACTGCAAAACATAGTTCTTTATTGGGCGATGCTTTCGAATCGTTAATCGGAGCCGTTTACTTGGATAAAGGATATAATTTTACCAAAAATTTTTTAGAACAGCGTATAGTTAAACCCCACATTGATATTCTTACCCTCGAGCAAACCGAAACTAATTTTAAAAGTAAGCTAATTGAATGGTGCCAAGGCCACGGTAAGGATATTTCTTTCGAATTAATTACTAATGCCGAAGGCGAAAACGTTAAATTATTTACCGTACAAGTATTGGTTGATGGCGAAATAATAAGCCAAGCCGTAGATTACAATAAAAAAAACGCCGAAAAACTAGCTGCCGAAAAAGCGTGTACTATCTTAATATAGTCGTAAGTTTTTTTTAGTCGTAAAATAGTCGTAAGTTTTTTAGTCGTAAGTCATTTTTCATCGTAAGATAGTCGTAAGTTTTTTAGTCGTAAGTCATTTTTCATCGAAAGATAGTCGTAAGTTAGTTTAGTCGTAAGTCATTTTTCATCGAAAGATAGTCGTAAGTTAGTTTAGTCGTAAGTCATTTTTCATCGAAAGATAGTCGTAAGTCATTAGTTTAATGGGTTATATTCTTTTTTAATTGTAGATATTGTTAAGTGTAAACTATTTTGACTTACGACTCCCTTGACTAACTCGACTTACGACTCCCTTGACTTACAACTAAATTTAATTTCAAAAATAATTGCTTACAAAATTTCAAATCTTATCTTTGCAATCCCAAATCGAAAGAGAAAGGTAATAAAAAAAATCCTAATTGCGGAAGTGGCGTAATTGGTAGCCGCACCAGACTTAGGATCTGGCGCTTCACGGCGTGGGGGTTCGAGTCCCTTCTTCCGCACAACTAAAAATCCCTCCCAATAATTCGGGAGGGATTTTCGTATAAAAACAAATTATCAAACCAAAATTAAATAAAAGGCGTTAAAACATTAAAAAACATCGCCTTTAACAAAAATTAATTATGAGAATTTCTAGATCCAATATCGACGATTTAAACGCAATCATATCTGTAGTTATCCGTCCGGATGATTACCAAGATAAAGTTGAAAGACAAATAAAAGAAAAAGTAAAAAAAGTAAAACTTCCAGGTTACCGTAATGGCTTAGCACCAGCTTCTCACGTACAAAAAATATATGGCCGTGGTGTAATCATTGAAGAAGTAAACAAAATTTTGGGCGATGTGGTTAACAATTACATTAAACAAAACGAAATAGAAATATTAGGGCAACCGTTGCCAAAAGGCGATGAAAGCCAATACACTTGGGAATTAGGCCAAGAGTTTACTTTTGAATACGAAATTGGTTTAGCCCCCGATGTGATAACCGTTTTTAATGCCAGCGATAATTTAACACATTATGAAATTAAAGTTGATGAAGAAACCTTAAATGCCCGTTTAAAAAACCTACGCAGAAGTTATGGAAAAATGACAAATCCCGAAACCGTAGCCGAAGGCGATGTGATTTTTGCAGATTTTGTGCAGTTACAAAACGACGGTTCGGTATTAGAAAACGGGATAAACGTAACCTCAACCCTCCGTATAGATATTATTACCGATGCTAATTTAAAAGCTCCGTTTATTGGTGTAAAACGTGATGATGTTATTGATAATTTTAATTTAGTTGCAGCTATTGCCGATGAAGTGCAGTTAAGAAAAATTTTAAAGTTAGATGATAACAATCTTATCATACCACAATCTAACTTTAAAATCACTACAAAAAACATTAACCGTTTAGAAGAATCAGATTTAGATGTAAACTTTTACAATAAAGTTTTTGGTGAAGATGCTGGCGTAACTACCGAAGAAGAGTTTAGAACAAAAATTACTGCCGAACTTGAGTTAATGATGTTGCAAGATGCTGACAGAAAACTTGCAGCCGATTTTTACCAATACGGCAGTACTAAAATTGACTTACAACTACCCGACGAGTTTTTAAAACGCTGGTTAAAAACTGTAAACAAAGATATTAGTGCCGAAGATTTAGAAGCCGGTTACCCCGATTTTGCAACCAATCTTAAGTGGACTTTACTTGAAAATAAAATTGTTAAAGACAATAAAATTGAGATTAAATATCAAGATGTTTACGACGCTGCAAAACTTCGAATAGCATCACAACTTAAAATGTATAACCCAACACCAGTAACAGAAGAGCAGTTAACACAATACGTAACAGAATTTTTAAAAGAAAACCAAAACGTTAACCAAACTTTTGATGAGGTAAAATCAAACAAAGTTTTCGAATTTTTAAAAACAGTTATCACATTAAACAAACAAGAAATTAGTTTTAAAGAGTTTAAAGAATTGTAGCAGAGCAGCGAGCATTTGGGCAGCGGGCTTCGGGCAACCAGCTTCAGGCGGCGGGCTATCGGGCTTCGAACAACGGGCTATCGGGCAACGGGCTTACTGGCAAAGGGCTATTGGACTTTTGGGAACGGGGTTTCGGCCAACTAGTTATTTAGCAACGAACTTTGGACAGTGAGTTTGATTGATTTAAGGTATTGCTAGTTTTTCGTTTCCCAAGGCCCGAAGCTCGCCGCTCGTTGGCTCGCAGCCCAAGGCTCGTTGCCCGAGGCTCGCAGCAATAAAAAATAAATATTACATATTATTGATATTTAACAAGCGTAAAATTCAAAACAATTAAATAATTTGCAACTTTAGTTTATATACTAAATAATTAAAATTTAAAGTCAATTTAAAATTAAAGATATGAATATTGATAAAAACGAGTTTAGAAAATACGCTGTAAAACACCACCGAATTGGTGGCCACCACGTTGATAAATTTATTGGCAGCGTAAGCGTTCCTAAAAACATGACACCTTATATTATTGAGGAACGTCAACTAAATGTTGCCCAAATGGATGTTTTTTCGAGGTTAATGATGGATAGAATAATATTCTTAGGCGATGCCATCTACGACCAAAATGCTAATATTATACAAGCACAATTATTGTTCTTACAATCGGCCGATGCCAAAAGAGATATTCAAATTTACATTAACTCGCCAGGCGGATCGGTTTATGCTGGCTTAGGTATATATGATACCATGCAATACATACAGCCCGATGTAGCTACAATTTGTACAGGTATGGCAGCATCGATGGGTGCGGTTTTAATGTGCGCAGGCACAAAAGGTAAAAGGGCGGCATTGCCACACGCTAGAATTATGATACACCAACCATCGGGCGGCACACAAGGTGTAGCATCCGATATGGAAATTAACCTACGTGAAATGTTGAAACTTAAAAAAGAGTTGTACGACATTATTTCTAAACACAGTGGCCAAAGTTACGAATGGGTAGAAAAAGCATCGGACAGAGATTATTGGATGAAAGCCGATGAAGCTAAAGAATATGGCATGGTTGATGAGATTTTGATTGGCACAAAAGATAAAAAAGAGAATGAGTAAGAGTATAAAAGATATAAAATGTTCGTTTTGCGGAGCCGGTAAGGTAGATTCGCTGATGCTGATTGCGGGTTTAGATGCCCATATTTGCGATAAATGTGTAGCCCAAGCAAACGATATTTTAGCAGAAGAACTTACCCAAAAAAAGGGTAAAACATTATCGGGTGGTTTTACTTTGTTAAAACCTATGGAAATTAAAAACCATATCGACCAATATGTTATAGGTCAAGATGATGCAAAAAAAGTATTGGCCGTAGCCGTTTACAATCATTACAAAAGGCTAAATCACAAAGTAGGTAAAGATGAGGTAGAGATAGAAAAATCGAACATTATGATGGTGGGCGAAACTGGTACGGGTAAAACTTTACTAGCTAAAACAATTGCCAAAATATTAAATGTGCCTTTTTGCATTTGCGATGCCACCGTTTTAACCGAAGCTGGCTATGTGGGTGAAGATGTTGAGAGTATTTTAACCCGCTTGCTACAAGCTGCCGATTACGATGTTACTGCCGCCGAACGTGGTATTGTTTACATTGATGAGGTAGATAAAGTAGCCCGCAAAAGCGATAACCCCTCTATAACTCGTGACGTATCTGGTGAGGGTGTGCAACAAGCTTTATTAAAAATTTTGGAAGGAACCATTGTAAACGTACCGCCGCAAGGTGGCCGTAAGCACCCCGACCAAAAAATGATACCTGTAAACACCAACAACATTTTATTTATATGCGGTGGTGCTTTTGATGGCATTGAGAAAAAAATTGCCAACCGCTTACGCACACAAACCGTAGGTTATAAAGTTAAAACCGAAGAAACAGATATTGACCTTAAAAACCTATATAAATACATTACTCCGCAAGATTTAAAGGCTTTTGGTATGATACCCGAATTGATTGGCCGTGTGCCAGTAATTACCCATTTAAACCCCTTGGATAGGCAAACCCTATTAAATATTTTAACCGTACCCCGTAATTCGTTAGTTAAACAATACGAGAAATTGTTTGAATACGAGGGCATTAAATTAGAGTTTGATACCGATGTTTACGAGTTTATTGTAGATAAAGCAATGGAATATAAATTGGGTGCCAGGGGTTTACGATCAATTTGCGAATCAATAATGATTGATGCAATGTTTGAAGTACCTTCGCAAAAGGATGCCAAAAATTTATTTATTGATATGGCGTATGCGAAAGAAAAATTTGAAAAATCGGATATAAGAAAATTGAAAGTGGCGTAGGTTTAAATTTATTGCTATTTTTTTGAATGGTAAGTAAATAGAGTGCCGTTACTGCAAAGCTAGTTTTAATACACTCTCAAGGTTTGAATAACACCAAAAGTTTTAAAATACAGCCCAAGGTTTTAATCTTGGGATTTTAAAATACAGCCCAAGGTTTTAACCTTGGGCAAAAAAATGAATTTAAGCCTAACCTTTTCAATGGTTTTTATCCATTTCAATTTTTATATTTCTGGTTTATTCTTCAACTAATCATATTAAAAAAATATTCTAATCCTTGCCAATGTTTTTTGCATATCTAAGGGGTTTCTAAATAACCGAATAAAATTGTGGCCTAGCTGAATTAATCCTGATAGTTTTTTTGTTATGGAGCATCATATATTTAAACCATTACTATAAAATAATAATCAAAAAATAGTTCTAAATTTACTTTTTAGGATAAAATAGTAAATGTCAAAATGAAAGCAAAATATTTAAACCCTTTTACAGATTTTGGATTTAAAAAAATATTTGGTGAGGAAGCAAGTAAACCACTTTTACTTGACTTTTTAAATGCTTTATTGCCCAATTCAGACAAAATAGTTGATTTAACATTTAAAAACAACGAACAATTAGGGCAAACCGACCTTGACAGAAAAGCCATTTATGACATTTTTTGTGAGAATGAAAAAGGCGAAAAATTTATAGTCGAACTGCAAAAAGCCAAACAAAATTATTTTAAGGAAAGAACAATCTATTATTCAACTTTTCCAATTAAAGAACAAGCCGAAAAAGGAGAATGCCTGCCTGCCGGCCAGGCAGGGAACTATAATCTTAAAGCCGTTTACTGCATTGGAATTTTAGACTTTACATTTGACGATTACCATAACCAAGCCGAAAAAAGTGAAGTTGTACACACTATTCAACTAAAAAACCAAAACGGAAAGGTATTTTACGATAAATTAACTTTCATTTATCTTGAAATGCCGAATTTTAAACTAACTGAGAACGAATTAGTAACTCGGTTAGACAAATGGCTTTATTTCATCAAACATTTAGAAGATTTTCAAAATATCCCAACAATTATTGCTGACGAAGTTTTTAATCAGGCTTTTGAAAAAGCCGAAATTGCAAAATTTGGACAAACCGAACTTGCAAACTATGAAAATAGCTTAAAAATTTATAGAGATTTAAAAAGCGTTATTGACAATGCATTTCTTAAAGGGAAATTAGAAGGAAAATTAGAAGGAAAACTCGAAGAAAAACTTGAAATGGCTAGATTTATGAAAAATGAAAACGAGTCAATTGAGAAAATAATTAAATATACTGGTCTTTCAAAAGAGGAGATTGGAACAGGGTTAAGTAAAAAATAGTTTTGAGAAGATTTTTAAAAACTCGAATATGATTACCCATGCAATTATTAAACTTGAATATTTGTGTAATACCATACCGCAATTGTTACTTAAAATTGACGACAAATCTTTTCTAGAAAAAAATCGCCCATGCAAATGGAGTAAAAAAGAAATTTTAGGGCATTTAATTGATAGTGCAACCAATAATCATCAACGTTTTGTTGGAGGGCAATTTGAGGATAAACCAGCAATTATCTATGACCAAAATAAATGGAATCAATTTAATTTTTATCAGCAAATTAACCCACAACAACTAATTGCTTTTTGGGAAATTTATAACAGGCAACTGATAGAACTTCTAAAACAGATCTGTAATGAGAGTTTGCAACTTGAATGTTTGGTAAATGGTAATTTGCTTACAATTGATTTTTTAGTAAATGATTATGTTGAACATTTAGAATATCATTTAAGACAAATTGTTTTTTATTAGAAAATGACTTTTATCTGTATTATTAGATTACTTCTTCAAAAAAAGTAATAGTTACACAATACCATAAATGTAGATTTATTTGTTATCAAATGAAAAAAATTCTTTTAAAAAATTCCATACAAGAAAAAAATGCAGATTTAGCAATACTTTATTTGTAAATGCCTCTTGCAACCGCATTTCAATTACTAAGACCAAATTCCCAAAAATTAATTTACCTCCTTTTTCATCTCCCTCAACAAACTTTTTTACATCCCCAAATAATTAGTATTTTAATTAATTTTAGTGCTTTTTATATTTAGTTAAAACCAATGCTAAAAAATAAATTTATTAATCGTAAAATTGTCAATCCTAAACAAAAAAAATAACCAATTATGCAAAGAACCTGTTTAACGCTAGATTTAGTTGACGATGCAGTTTTAATAGCCGAATACGAAAAGTACCACGAAAAAATTTGGCCCGAAATAGAAAAAAGCATTAAAGATAGCGGCATAATTACCATGCAAATTTACCGTTTACATACCCGTATGTTTATGATAATTGAAGCCGAAGATTGGTTTAGTTTCGAAGCAAAAGGCAAGGCCGATGCCACAAACCCAAAAGTACAAGAGTGGGAAAATTTAATGTGGAAATACCAAGCCGCATTACCACAAGCAATACCAGGCGAAAAATGGTTAGTAATGACCAAAATATTTGAAATATAACTCCAAATTTTAAAACCCCCATTTACAATATTCATATATAACACCCAATGAGCGAAGCAATAAACCACCTGTTTTTACAAATACACCCAACCGATAATGTTTTGGTGGCTTTACAAGATTTACAACCTGGTACAACAATAACCCATAACCAAGCCCAAATTACCATTGCAGAGAAGGTAAAAGCAAAGCATAAATTTACCATAAATGCAATGGAAGTGGGCGAAAAAGTGTATATGTACGGGGTTTTAGTAGGTAAAATTACTCAGCCTATTGTAAAAGGTGGTTTAATATCGGTAGCTAATTTAGCACACGCCAGTGCCGATTTTAGCCTCGGTCAACGTAAAACAGATTGGCATACGCCTAATGTTACTAAATGGGAAAATATTACTTTTAACGGCTACCACCGTAGCGATGGCAGCGTAGGTACTGCAAATTACTGGTTAGTAATTCCTTTAGTGTTTTGCGAAAACCGTAATGTTGATGTTTTAAAACAAGCCTTAGTTGATAAGTTAGGTTATGGCAAAGCTGCAACCTACCAAAATAAAACACAATCGTTAATAGATTTGTACGCAACAGGTAAATCTATCGAAGATATTTTAAACGCCGATATACAAACCATAACTCCCGAATTTACAGAGCAAACTCGCTTATTTCACAACATTGATGGTGTAAAATTTTTAACTCACGATTTAGGTTGTGGTGGCACCCGAGCCGATGCCCGCGGACTTTGCGGTTTATTAGCAGGTTACATTACCCACCCCAACGTTGCCGGTGCAACAGTTTTAAGCTTAGGCTGCCAAAATGCTCAAGCCAGTATTTTAGAAGAAGAAATTGCCAAACGCGACCCTAACTTTAATAAAACGCTAATTATTTTAGAGCAGCAAAAAGAAGGTACCGAAGAAACCCTAATGAATAATGCCTTAAAACGTACTTTTGCAGGATTAATAGAAGCCAATAAATTAGAACGCCAGCCAGCCCCATTATCAAAACTTTGCATAGGCTTAGAGTGTGGTGGATCCGATGGCTTTTCGGGTATATCGGCAAACCCAGCAATTGGTTATACCTCCGATTTGTTGGTAGCCCAAGGCGGTTCGGTAATTTTAGCCGAGTTTCCCGAACTTTGCGGGGTGGAGCAGGAACTTGCCGATAGATGCGTGGACGATGAAAATGCCAACCGATTTATTGATTTAATGAAATCATATAATGCCAAAGCCGAAGCCTTAGGTTCAGGTTTTTACGCCAACCCATCGCCAGGTAATATTAAAGATGGTTTGATTACCGATGCCATAAAATCGGCTGGAGCCGCAAAAAAAGGCGGCACTTCGCCTGTAACTTCGGTTTTAGATTATCCCGAAAAGGTAAATACCCCAGGCTTAACTTTGTTGTGCACCCCAGGTAGCGATGTAGAGTGCACCACCGCAATGGTAGGTTCGGGCGCAAATATTGTGTTGTTTACTACAGGTTTAGGTACGCCAACAGGTAACCCAATTTGCCCTGTTATTAAACTTTCAACAGGCTCGGTTTTGTATAATAAAATGCCCGATATTATTGATTTTAACTGCGGAACTATAATTGAAGGCAGCGAAACCATTGAGCAAGTGGGCGAACGCATTTTAGAATATGTAGTAAAAGTTGCATCGGGTTTAGAAAAACCAAAAGCAGTTGAATTAGATCAAGACGATTTTATCCCTTGGAAAAGAGGAATTTCTTTATAAAAATATGTTTTCGTTAAAAAATAAAATTGCCCTTATTACGGGCGGCGGTAGCGGAATTGGGAAAGCCATTTCGTTATGCTTTGCAAAGCAAGGTGCTACCGTTCACATTATAGAATTAAATGCAACTGCAGCACAAGAAACTGTCGACGAAATTGTAAACGCTGGAGGACAAGCGTTTGCCCACGGGTGCGATGTAAGCAACCAAGTCCAAGTACAGCAAATTTTTTCGACTTTTAATCGTTTAGATATTTTGGTAAATAACGCTGGTATTGCCCACATTGGCAATGTAGAAAACACCAAAACCGAGGATATGGACA
>JAYULE010000132.1:0-10035 GCA_043763845.1 Sphingobacteriales bacterium | reverse complement strand
CAAGGTAACACGCTCTACGCTCCCTGCCTGCCGGTAGGCAAGTATCTTTTTTCCCCCTTGGCCCCAAAGGGGGGATTTAACATATTCCCCCTTTGGGGATTAGGGGGATAAAAAAAGGATGCCTGCCGGCCGGCAGGCGGGCCGCTGCGATCGTTAACGAAAAAAATATTTAAAATATTGATAAACAGTAAATTATATTAGTATTAATAATCGAACTCAGGTTGTTACCTCATCCGTTATGGTTTGGAATTGCCCACTTGCCCAATGTATGAAACAAGTACCGAAACTTTGGGGACAAAGTGCAGAAAAAAGCCGCTCTATGGTGTGGTGAGACGGGATACCGTTTTCGTAAGGAAAAAATTTTTTAGCCAATCAATTTTATAATTACCAAATAGTACTATTGAATGCTAATCATCTGAACCACTTACCACTGCCGAAACTACCAAAAAGAAAATTTCCATTAACGGATGTTTAAAATTTTCTTTAGTTATTCTTCGGGGTTCTTCATGTTTTTAAAAAGACACACAAAACGAGACTTAATTTTAATAATTGTAGATACTGTTGTAAAAACAGCTAAATTTGGTAACTCGCTCTAGCCGTAAAAATAATAATACTATCTTTAATTTAATAATTGTTAATCAAGCATTTAAATAGTATATACGCATAACGAAAGGTCGCAATGTAGCGGCTTTTCTACCACAAAAAAATTAAAAAGGTAGGAGACGGAAACAAACCCGGAAGGGTTTATTGTGCTTAAATTAATTTTGTTTAAGTTAAAATATTTTTTATTTTTAAAGCAAAGTTAAATGCAGTTGCTCTGCGGTTATAATTAAGCAGATGAGCCTGACCCTTGCTAAGTTTATTTCTCCTTTAATATGGCCTTGTAATACTGGAATTAGCGATGTGTATTCGCCTGTACTGGTATTCTCCACTAAAAAAATTATATGGTAATAATTCTTTAATATAATGAATATCAGTTTTTTAACCTAATTTTTTTTATTAATTATTTTGTTGATTTTCAATCAAATATATTTTTTGTCATGTACTAAAAAAACAACTAAATTATTTCTAAAAAGCATGTAAAAATTTCAAATAAATTTACATTGCAATTACTCATTAGTAAACCTAAACCCGTTTTGCATAACACGGTTATGATGTTTATTTATTTTTTCTGTGAAATCCACTGTATTAAAATTTTTAGCTACGCCACAATCTAACATATTAAAATAAACCGATGGCTTAAAACTTTCGAAATATTCTAAAAAATTACTGCTCCAAATTAATTGGCAGTTTCCGGTAACACGATTAATAATTTCGTCAATACCCTCTTTAACTATAATTTTACGAACATATTGCGACTCGAGGTTTCCTTGCGGATACATTAACAAAACATTCCCTGGGGTGTTTAATACTTGTGCGGCATAATCTAAACTTTCGCTAATACTTACTTTGCCTGGGGCTATAGAAAAACAGCCTAAATAACGTAAAAACATATTTTTTTGCAATTGTTTTTCTAATATCATTACATAAAAGCCTTTAATATTTCCCCTTTCGTGGATGCCGTTTATCATTAAATAACAAGCCCAAAAACCATCCCAAAAACTAAAATGATTGCTCATTAATAAGTACGAATGGCTTTTGTAAATAGTTGCTTTTGTAATTATTAATTTATTAAACCGATGCCTAAACAACCAAGTTAAAAATTTTATCCCGTTCATTAACATACTAAACGGAATGGGTTTGGCTTGTATTATCATTTTTAATTAGGCTTTATGTTTACTAGCGCAACAGCCCAAACATAATTGCCATCGTGGCTAATGCTTAAGCTAATATTAAAATCATTAGGGCATTTATGCAAAAAAACCCTTGGTTCACCAGCAATTTTGTTTCTTAAAATTTCTATGTTTTGCCATCCCGCCACAGCGGCACCTAATTGCTTTAAAGCTTTATAAACCGCTTCTTTAGCAGCCCAAGTAGATGCATAACGTAGCATAGGTTGGCTAAAAAGCTGGCAATAATCTAGTTCGTTATGGGTATAAACTTTTGCTTTAAAATCTGGTGTAAACGATATTTCGAAATTAGGCAGATATACTACATCGTTACCAATAGCCGCGTATTTATCAACTTTTAAATTGTTAAATAATTTATTTACGGCTTCATTCTCCATTGCTGCTTACACCCATAATATTAAATCCCCCATCAACAAAATGGGTATTCCCTGTTACTTTTTTTGATAAATCCGAAAAGTAATATAGTGCAGTATTAGCTACATCGCTTGCATCAACATTGCCTAAGGGGGCAGTAATTTTTCCAATTTTGCGGAGTGTACGTACGCCATTTACGCCGCCTGCCGAAGTAGTCATAACCAAACCAGCCGAAATAGCATTTACCCGTACTTGGCTTTTTCTAAAATAGTTAGCCAAGTACAGCATAATGTTTTCTAAAGCTGCCTTGTTTATGGCCATACCTGCATAATTTGGGAAAACCCTTTGCGATGCGTTGTAAGTTAAAGTTAAAATCGATGCATCTTTAGCCAAAAAAGGTTCGGCAACACGGCAAATGCGTAAAAGCGAATAGGCACTTATGTTAAACGAATCCATAAAATCTTCGAATGGAATGTTAATGTACAATGGGGATTCTTCAGAAATCCCCGGAAGGGTATAACACATAACATTATGATTACCAAAAGCTACCCCGTGTAAAAGGTAATGTATTGGCCCCTGTTTTTCATAAACTGTTTTTAAAAAGTGTGTAAGTTCGGTTTCGTTGCGTACATCGGCAGGGTAAGCTAAAGTGCTATCAAAACCATGTTTATCTGTTAAAAATAATACTTCCTCTTTGGTATCATCTACATAATTAAAGGCCACTTTACAGCCCGATTGTTGGAGTTTTAAAGCTACATTAAATGCAATTGAGCTATCGTTACGTACACCAAAAACTACGGCTAATTTGTGTTTATTATCTATCATTTTTAGGGGGCTTCGGGCAGCGGGCTTCGGGTTGCGGACTGCGAGTGATTGTCTTTTGAAACGGATATAGCACTATTTGTTCCTCCAAAGCCATAATTTAAACATACGATACGGTTAATTGACTTAGCAAAACTTTGCTTTGGCAACAAATGGCGGTAATGAGAAAATGGTTTTTTAGGGCCTTGCCAATCAGGTTGTAACTGAAAAGGCTCTAATTCGGTATTTAAATTATCGGAGTTTAGGCAAGGCAGTACTTTTTGTTCTTGTAACATTAGCAAAGCGGTTATAAACTCAACCGAGCCTGCTGCACCTAACATGTGTCCGAATTGCGATTTTGGTGCCGATATATGGTAACCACTTTCGCCAAGTGTATCTACAACACTTAATAATTCAATTGCATCGCCAGCTGGGGTTGATGTGCCATGTACTTTTACTACATCGGGTTTGGGTAAAGTGTTATTGTTTAGTAAACCTTTCCATAACCTTTGTTGGCCTGCGAAAGATGGGTAAAACATATCGCCATCGCCATCGCTATTGTTAAAATAATTATCAATAACGGCAATAATATTTGCACCACGAGCTTTGGCCATTTCATATTCCTCTAAGGCAACAATGCCACTGCCAAAACCACATACAAAGCCGTTTCGGTTAATATCAAACGGCCTCGAGCTTTCGGCAGCACTAAAGTTTTTGCTTAAAACCTGCATAGCGTCAAAACCAATAAATGTTTCCAAGGAAGTACCTTCTACGCCGCCGGCAATTACCCTATCTTGCAAACCAAATTTTATTAATCGGTAAGCGTGACCAATATTGCCTAAACCTGTTGCACAAGCCGAACCAATAGTTTCGGCAACACCACGGTTTTTTATAAGGCAAGATACGTTGGCTACTTCACGGTAAGGCATTGATCTATCAACAGAATGTGAACCTGCTAAACGTGTTTTTTTGCCTAACTCATAAAAATTATGCCAAGCGTTTCGTAAAATTACGTTGCCGCCTGCCCCGCTACCTATAACCACACCTGTGGTTTCGGCTTGGGTTTCTTCAGTACTCCAGCCCGCCATTTTTATTGCGTCTTGGGTGCCTAGCATGGCCCAAATACTGCCAATGTCGGCTGTTGCTAAATTAATATTGGGTATGCGATTTTTTTTATCAGCGTAAGTTTCGGGGTAGTTTTCTAATAGGGTGCTGTATATAATTTCCAAATCCATTTCGGCTTCTGTAATAAAACCAGCTACGGTTGAGCGTATTTTTTTGTCGTATTTAAGCGCCTCTGGCCATTCGCGAATTAGGCTTTGGTTTGCGAAAATTTTATCTCTAAAATCATCTAAACTTTTACAGGTTGGGAAAGCCCCACCCATACCTACTACTGCTACTTTTCTACCCGTCATATATTTAAGCTTCGGCTTGTTTTTTCAAAATTAAATCAACAATATCTTTTACTTTAGAACCTAAACCATCAATCTCATCATCCTCAAATTCTATCCCAAATTTTTGTTCGGTTTTGGATGCAATATTTATCATCTCGGTTGATGGTGTGTTTAAATCGGCAATAAAATCAGTTTCATCGGTAACGCCAATTAGTTTTTCTTGGTTTATGGTGCGTACTGTTTGTAGTATTTCTACTAATCCATCAATTACTTCTTGTCGTGTCATTGTTTTTACTTTATAATTTTTTTATTCCCCCAGCCCCCAAAGGGGGAACAAGTATTAGTCCCCCCTTTGGGGGCTAGGGGGATTATTTTTTTATGGCTCGGCCAGTAATATCAAATAGCTCGGCTATTAAAATAAAATCGGCACTGATGTTGTATTCTTTCAATCTATTTTCGTTAAAAGTATTAAAATATTTATCTAAATCTAAACCTTTTGGTGCTTTATAAATTCGGCCATCGGCAACCATTTGCCTAAACTTATGAAATTTTATAATTCCGAGGCTTACAAATGTATCTCCTTCTTCTAAATAATTAGAAAAAAAAACTTGCCCAATGCTAATAAAAGCGGGAATGTAGTTTTCTTTAAGCTGGCTAGGTGTACAATTTTGTTTTATACATTCTAAAAACGGGTTAAGCGACCCTATAGTGCCTTGTGCAAAAGCTTCTATTTGGTCTACACCTCTAAACACCCCAAAATGATCTTCAACATCTTTAGCATTAGGTGTATAACTCGCAACTATGCCTACTTTTGGCTGATGCCAATGGTAATTGTGAACCAATAATTTTGTGGGCCCGTGTAGCAACATTTGGTTTGGTGGTATACCTACTAGGTTGGTCATGTTTTTAGTTGTAAGTTATTTTAGTCGTAAGTTATTTTTAGTCGTAAGTTAAAGCAGTCGAAAGTCATTTGTTTGGTGTAGATAGTCTTTTTTTTAGTCGTAAGTTATTTTTAGTCGTAAGTCAAAGCAGTCGAAAGTCATTTGTTTGGTGTAGATAGTCTATATTTTAGTTGTAAGTCTCGTACTGAAATAAGGTTAAATTTTTTTTATTAATTCTATTTAAGGATTACAATTATAAATAAATCATTAATACAGTTTACAATTTAAATTTTTGTTTGGCCTTTGAAATCGGAAAAAGGTGTTCCTGTAACTCCGACTAAAATAGCGTTTTTATCTGAATTGTATTTTGGAGATTTAGATGCTTTACACTAAACTATAAATTTTATTTAGGGGGTTGGAGGGCAGGGTATAATAACTACCAAATTTTAAAAATAGATACTCCCCAATATTTGCATTTATTGATGCCTTGGGCACTAGCAAGGGCAGGAGCATCAATTTAGAGATTTTATTTAATATTTTTGATGATATAATCATCTTTGATAAAATTGGTTTTTTATCAGAAGAAAAAAAGCTATGTTATAGAATTAAGAAACCTATTTGCAGTTGCTAAATGTGCTTGTTGTTTTTCGGTGGCCATTTTATCAAAACTGCGTACCAACATCCCAAGCCTTGGGTTTTGTAAAAAAAATGTACGTTGTGTGTGCATAAACCTCCAAAATAAACCGTCCCAAATATTTTGCCACTCGCCTTTTTTATAATCGCTCATTTTCATAATGTAGTTACTACCACTAATGTAGGGTTTGGTTGCCATTAAACCACCATCGGCAAACTGGCTCATGCCATAAACATTGGGTACCATAACCCAATCATAAGCATCAATAAATAACTCCATAAACCAACGGTAAACTTCGTTAGGGTTAAATTCGCACAAAAGCATAAAGTTTCCAATAACCATTAAACGCTCAATATGATGGCAGTAGCCTGTTTCTAATACTTTTTTTATAATATCATCAATAGGTGTTATTCCGGTTGTGCCATTCCAAAAGCTTGCTGGTATTTTTCTTGTAAAATTCCAGTGGTTTTTTGTTCTTTCTTGGCTGCCTTTTATTTGGTAAACAGCTCTAATAAACTCTCGCCAGCCAATAATTTGGCGTATAAACCCTTCTAAAGAATTTAGTGGTATTTCATTATTGTTAGCAAAATCCAAGGCTTCATCTATAATAAATTGGGGCGTTAGTAAACCAGTATTCAACATAGGTGTTAAAACACTGTGATGTAAAAACACTTCCTTACAAACTATGGCATCTTCGTATGCACCAAAGTCTAAAAATCTAGTTTTAAAAAATTCGTTCAACCATAATTTACTTTCGGTAAAGGTGGTGGGATAAATAAAATCTGTAGTTAGTTTTCCGTAATTATTGGCAAAATACTTTTGAGTGTAAATAATTGCTTCTTCAAAATATACATTGGGTTTTAAAAAATTTGTTTTTGGAGGTGTTTTCCCTTTAGGATATTTTAATCTGTTTTCATCGTCAAAACTCCATTTTTCGCCAATTGGTTTTTTATCAGCATCAACTAAAATGTTTCGGGATTGCCTTTGGTGTTTGTAAAATTCGGTTTGAAACATCCTTTTTTTGTCCGAGAAATAATCATTTATTTGGGCAACCGAGTTTAGAAACAGGGGAGAGGCAATTTTTATAATTTCTATATTTTGAGCATTGCAAACTGTATTTATTCGTTTTTCGAGCCAATAATCTGTAGTGTCTATATATTCTATTGTATCAACGCCACTGGTTTTTAAATGTGTAATCAAATTTCTTACATCGGCTAAATAGGTAAAGGCATCCACATAAACTACCTTAATACTTTTTGATTGTAAATAGTTTTCATAAAACTTCATACTACTTCTATGAAATGCAATTTTACGTTTATGAAAGTTATATTGCTTAAAAAATAACCATTCTTCAACCAAATAAATAGTATGGCAATTTGCTATAAGTTTGTTGTGCTCAAATAATTGATTTGGAAATATAATTCCTGTATGGTTCATGTTTTTGGGTTAAGCAATAATTATTTAAAGCAACATATTTTTAACGTATAAGGTTTGATACTAAATATGTAAAAATTGGGTATGATTAGTATGATTTGATTTTTATAGCTTTAGGGGATAATTTGGGCGTTTAAACCCGCTTATATGTTTGTATTCAACAAAAATATAAGTTAAAACAGGATATTTGTATATAAGTAGGTTTTGAACGGTATAACTCTTCGCTGTATCTTTTTATCAATTGCGGTTGGCTTAAGCCAACCGCAATTGATAAAAAGGATGCATGCTTGCTGGCAGGCCGCTGCCGTTGTTAACGCAAAAAAAGGCAAATTTATTTATTAAAATAAAACATCAATTACCTGTGTTTCTGTCTAAAGCAACAAAATTTAAAAGGTTTAATAAATCTTGTTTTGTATTAATTTCATCTAATTTTTTATCTTTTCGCCAACGTAAAATCCGTGGAAAACGTAATGCAATACCACTTTTATGCCTCGTAGATAAATTGATTCCTTCAAAAGCCAATTCGAAAACCAATTCGGGTTTTACACTACGAACAGGGCCAAATTTTTCTTTGGTATTTTTTTTTATCCATGCATCTACCTCAATAATTTCTTTATCGGTAAGGCCGCTGTAAGCTTTGGCAAAAGGCACTAAAACTTCGTTATCCCAAACGGCAAAAGTATAATCGGTAAATAAATTGGCTCGCCTACCGTGGCCAGATTGGGCATATAACATTACGGCATCAATAGTGTAAGGTTCTACTTTCCATTTCCACCAATTGCCTCGTCTACGGCCAGTTTCGTACACACTGTTTTTGTTTTTTAGCATCAAACCTTCGCAACCTAAGGCTTTTGCTTCTTGCCTTAAATTGTTTAGTTGGTTCCATTGGTTGGCTGCAAGTGTTGGCGATAATTTTACGATATCGTTAGGGTATTGGCTTAATAAATTTTCTAAAATTAAGCGCCTTTCATGTAATGGCTTATGCCTAATATCTTGATTATTAAATTCTAAAATATCGTAACAAATTATACATAATGGAACATCAAATAGCATTTTTTTGGATACTTTTTTTCGGCCAATTCGCTTTTGCATCTCATTAAACGACAATATTTCCCCATCTTTAAAAGGCAATATTTCCCCATCTAACACAGTGCCGTTTGGTAATTTGTAAATTAGGTCTTGAAACTCAATAAACTTTTCAGTCATTAACTCTTCGCCCCTGCTCCAACAGTTAATTTCGTTATTTCTAATAATTAATTGCCCTCTAATACCATCGTATTTTCGTTCTAATTGCCAATTGCTAAGGTCTCCTAAATCTTCAAATTCTTTGTCTAGTGTGTAAGCCAAATAAAACGGATAAGGTTTAGAAAAATCAGAATCGTTTGCATTATGCAATAAATTACTTATAGTTTGTTGTTGAGGCAGCCAATTGCCCATTAGCTTATGAGTAATTACTTTATCATCTAAATTATAAATTTTAGCTAATGCTTTATAAACCAACTGCTGCGATACGCCGATTCTAAAATTTCCGCTTAATAATTTATTAAATATAAAGAGTTGGTTGGGTTCTAAATTTTCCCAATACTTAAATAACCATTCTTTTTTTTCGGTATCATTTAGTTTAGAAATAGTTAAAATTTCTTCCATTATTTGATGTAAAGTCGCATTATATCCGTTTGATGGTGATGATATTACCAAACTAATAGTTTCGGATAAGTCGCCAACTACGTTATAAGATTCCTCGAATAACCAACTCGGTATTTTTGCCAACTCAGTTGCCCAAAGTTTTAAATCGGTGGTTTTAATGGGGCGTTTAGGGCGTTTGCCCGTTAATAATGCAATTGCCCAAGTAGTATTTTTTTCATCTTCGTTACCAAAATAGTGTGCTAGTGCCGTTATTTTTGCGTTGGTTTTTGTAGTTTGGTCTAACTGATTTATAAGGTCGCAAAAGTTTTTCATCCCATTAAAATTTGTTTGTCATCTTGCCCACTTTCACCATTATTTTGATTAAGGCTTTCGCCTTCAAAAAGCGTTTCTACTTCAACTGCGTTTAGTTTATATTGTTCACGTAGCCATTTGGCGTAAATAGATTTGTAGCCATGTGTAACATAAACGTTTTCTGCTCCGGTTGCTAAAACAGCATAGTTTAAACTTTCCCAGTCGGCGTGGTCGCTCATTACAAAACCCATATCTAAATTTTGTCGTCTTCGGGCACCTCGCAACTGCATCCATCCGCTACACATGGCTATTTTATAATCTTCAAATCTTTTAAGCCAACTTGTACCCAATACCGAGCCTGTTGCTAAAATAATATGTGGGTTTTTACTATCATTTTTATAATCGGTAGTAAATTTTACATAGTTAGAATTATCAAAATTTAACGCTTGGTTGGTTTGGTAAATGGTGTTGTGCAATAAAATTGGCAAATCAGTATCTAAACCATTTAAAATACGTTGTGCTTTGCCCAAAGCATAACCAATAAGTACCGAGTTTAAACCTTCATTTGCGTTTTGTTTTACCCAATCGTTCATGTTTTTATTTATAACGCTAGCTTCTGGGAAATTGTAAATGGGTAAGCCAAAAGTGCTTTCGGTAATAAAATGATTGCATTTAACCGGCTCGAACGGTATGGTGTAGCCGTCTTTTTTTACTTTATAATCGCCCGATACTACCCATACTTCATTATTATATTCTAGTCTAACTTGTGCCGAACCAATAATGTGGCCCGCTGGATGCAAGCTAATTTG
>JAYULE010000131.1:0-10106 GCA_043763845.1 Sphingobacteriales bacterium | reverse complement strand
AATCTCCCGATCAATGCCTCCCGAAGCTTCTTTCAACACAGGATTAAATCGCAGACCCGCTGAAAAAGCGGGTTTGCGTTTAATCCTTATATGTTAGCGGTAGTTTTTCTTTTCTCGTCAGCTTTCATTTAATAAAAATGTTCCTACGAAGCTATCCATTTCTTTTTTATGGTCGTTTATTTTTATAACAGTAAGTTTAATTTCTCTCTCGTCAACTCTGGTCGATGTTTCCAATAACTCTACTTGCAAGCCCTTAAACTTTTCAAGAACAGTTACCAAATCTCTTTGCGTTGCCTTTTTGTGAACAGGTGTCGAAATGGATTTGAGTTTTATTACTGTTTCGTCTAAATATGAGATAAGGTGTTTTATATTTTCTGTTGTTTTTTGAAGTTTTATTGAAAGGTCTTTTTCGTCTAAAACTTCTTGTCCGTCATGGATGGATTTGTATTGCTTCTCAACCATTATTTTTTTGATTTTCAATCTCCAATTCTCTGTCAAGTAACCCGATTGAAATGTTGTTAGTTCTAACAATATTTTTGCGGTTAGTCTTTCGTGTAAGTCGTTTAAATCAGTTAGGTTCTTTTCTGTGATGTTTCTATTATGAGCTTCTTCACGCCTAATTTTATTCAAGTTGTCCATTTGATTGTCGAAGTCGGTCGGACTGTCGAAGTATGGTTTAAACAGCTTGAAGTGAGTAGAAATAATTTTTTTTAATTGAAGTGTGAAGGTGTATGAAATCAATATGTTTCCGTCTTTGGACTCTACGCCAAATTGATTTAAATAAGTCTGTTTAACTTCTTTGCCCAGTTTGTTTTCCAAACTTTTGTCCCACCAATTGTCGCCAAATTGTGCTTGCAATTTAGTTTTAACCAATTCTCGAAGACAGTTTTCAATCTCTGATATAATTCTTTTTGATTGAGCAAGGCGATAATCTTCTGTGTTTTCTTGAAAATATGTCGATTTTAACCAGTCAATTGAATTACCTTTGCCAATAAGTTCGGCAGTAGTTTTTGATGAAATTGCGTATATCAATTCAACATTATTGCTGTCGAGTGCTTTTACGCCATAATGAGCAAAACTTATTCCTTCAAATCCGTCATTTCTGAAAAGTCCATTGAAAAATCCCATGATACCTGCAATTTCCATCTTGATGTCAAGGGAATTTGTTGAAGTTGAAAAGAAGTCGCAACAAAGTGTGTCCTCGTTTAGAATATACACATTTGAAACACGGACTTTTTTGCTTCCTGGGCTAAATATGTCGATATTTTCAAGTCCTAATTTTATTATTCCAGTTATGTCTTGTAGTCTAATCATTGAAAATTTAATGTTGGGGTGGTTTGGTCAAGTCCGTTAACTTGTTGTTGTCGCTATTTACTTGTTTTGTCGGTCGTCTTTAATTTTTGTAATTGTCTTTGCGGGCGATAAACTTTTAAATTAAGCACTACTGTTTCTGCGGGGCGTTAAAATTACCGCTAACAATTAATATGTACCCCACATTAACTTCTTAAAACAAAACTCGCAAATTATCCCACTATTTACTAAAATAATTTACACATTAAATCCCTATTGAAAATACAATTAACCAACAATTAATCAATAACTTACAAAAATTTAATTTAAATCCGCATCCGTGTATAAACGGGTATAATCGTTTATAATCATGTAACATCCGACTAATATTTCTCAACATCCACACTTTTGTATCGTCGGTTGGCAATTTAGCTACTGTTCGTTAAAAACAAGATATCATGAGTAATTTAAGAAACAGCGTACGTTTAACAGGATTTTTAGGCAGCGCACCAGAAGTAAAATCTATTTCGGAAACTAAAAAAGTAGCAAAATTAAATCTCGCTACAAACGATTCGTACAAAAACGAAAAAGGCGAAAAAGTTGAAGAGACGCAATGGCATAATCTAGTTGCTTGGAACGCACAAGCAACCATTGCAGAAAAGTATCTACAAAAAGGCAGCGAAGTTGCTATTGAAGGTAAACTTACCAACCGCAGTTATGTAAACAAAGACGGAATTAAATGTTACGTTACCGAGGTAATAGTAAGCGAAATATTGTTAATTAGTAAAAAATAAATAAAAGCAGGGTTTAAGGTTTACATACTTAAACCCTGCATTTTTAAAAAAACACCGAATTCTATTTTGCTAAAGCAATTCATCGTTTAATTAATACAACTTTTGATTGAAATGGATCTAAACTTAAACTATTAATTGCTTGCCCATCTAAGCTTATCACCTTTTTATTTACAAAGCGTTGCGACTTTTTTAAAGCCGTTGCGTTTGTAATTAATTGAGGATAAAAACCTTTTTGGTTTAACGTATTAAGTTGGATAAATGTACCATTGGTTTCGTAGCCATAAGTATTTTTCCAATCTTTAAAAGTAAAGCGGTTGTTAACTTTTATGTCTTTACCAACACTATTTTTTAAGTTGTAATAATCTTCTGCCAAAGTATCGGTGTGTAAACTATAATAGGCATTATAATTAAATTTTGCCATATTTTTGGTACCTGGCAACAACCAATTTATAAGGATAACCCCAGTCTGTTTGGGCTGTGTTAAAACTACGGTATTATTAAAAAAACTATTATTTATGGTACTTGCGGGTTTTGCCCACTCGGCAATGCCTAGTCCGTTATTACAATTATAAATTAGGTTATTAATTACGCTATTGTTGTAAGCATCGGAGTTGATATGTATGCCAGTAGCCGATATATTTGAAACTGTATTTCCATCTACGCTCACAAAGTAAGATAAATTATCAACATAAATACCATTTGCCGCCGCAATTTGGCCGCTTGGTGTACCGTAATTTGAACCCGATACGTTTGATACGAAATTGTTTTTTATTACATTATGGTGAGTAAAATATTTAGATTTTGCCCAGCAGTAAATTGCCGCACCATCGCTTAATTTAAGTAAAACGTTGTTTACTATATTGTTTTGCATTAGGCTGTATGCGCCATCCATTCTTATGCCTACGTAACCAACGTTTTGTACTTTATTGTTGGTTATGCGATTATTTATAGCGGTATGGCTTTGGGCAGTTTTATCTACTTCGTTATTGGTAATGGTAATGCCCACCATACCGTTTACGCCGTTTACTCCATAGCCCATTATTAGGCCAATGTGGTGTACGTTGTTTTTATCAATTAATAAGTTTTCGGGTTCTAGGGCATAAATACCTCGTCCGTTTATAAACGAAATTTCGTTTTTGGTAATTGTAGAAGTTTTAGAAACTTGGTTTAAAAACACTCCAGTGTGGTTGATGTTATTAATATTGTTGTTTGAAATGGCAATGTTGGTATTGTTACTATTTAAATTTATACCGTATTGGTCGAATTTTTGGATTGCTAAATTCTTAATATTTACATTACTTACGCCATTATTTAGTTTAATGCCATTACTTAAAACTACCGCTTCGGCGGATTTTGCATTAAAATTTGAGCCACCAAAATAATAGAGCATTTTTTGGGTGGGATTGTAAAACCATTCGCCAAGGGTATCTAACTCTTCAAATTTATTATCGAAATAATAACCCCAACCTTTACCTAAAGTATTGGTTGAGCTATCGCTAATGGTAACTTTATAATCGTCGAATTTTTTAACTATGCTGTTTCTTATTTCCCAATCCCAGGTTCTAAATCTTAAATTAGCGTTTTCCCAATAGCCTGGTTTTTGGTTTAAAGCCGAATCAATAAACGTGATACTATCTTTAACCCCGTTTTGCATAATTGCAAATCCACTATTTGGGTACCTAGCCAAAGTTTGTAAGCTGCCATTATTATAAAATGATTTAACATTTTGTGAGCATGATACTTGCCAAATATTTTTACTAAAAGGCCTAAAGTTATTTAGAGCTAATGCACCCGATATTACTGGTTTTGCACCTTTACCATAAGCCGAAAATGTGATAGGCAAATTTTTTGTACCCGATTGGTTAATCAAAATCTCTCCAAAAAAAACATCGTTACATTTAAAAAGTACGGTATTGCCTGGGGCAAGTTTTTGTTTATTTAAT
Source organism: Sphingobacteriales bacterium (assembly GCA_043763845.1). GTDB lineage: Bacteria > Bacteroidota > Bacteroidia > Sphingobacteriales > Sphingobacteriaceae > Pseudopedobacter. The sequence goes on along the minus strand of JAYULE010000131.1, from coordinate 6,079 downwards.
CGGTCAATAGTTTTCCAAGGATGCAATTCATCGGTACCGGTATTGCTATTATTACCTGTTGAAGAGGATAAATAATAAGTTTTTGATGCCGAAAAACTGTTTATAGCTGATAATATTAAAAAGGCAAGTGTAAAATAGCTGTACTTAATCATATTGGTTTTTGGTTTGGTTAAATATAGGGCAATTAATTATTATGGTTTTTAATTTTTGATTTAAATTTATTCGTTCTATTTACTAATCTCAATCTCGAATAATTTAGGCCATTTTTTACCTGTAACAAATAAACGTTTGGTTTTGGCATCATAAGCAATTCCGTTTAAAACGTGGTTATTCTCGTCTTCAATTTCGCCTTTGGGTAGGGTGATTAAATTAATGTAGGCTTCAACTTCGCCGGTATTAGGATTTATTATAGCAATTAAATCGGACGTGTAAATGTTGGCATATAGCTTGCCATCAACCCATTCTAATTCGTTTAGTTGGGTAACAGGTCCTTTATCATCATATACTTCAATAAAACCAGTGCTTTGGTAAGTGCTAGGGTTTAGTTTGTAAATTTTGTTGCTACCATCGGTATTGTAAATGATTTTACCATCAAACGCCAAGCCCCAACCTTCTAAAGTGTGGTTGTAGGGGAAAGTTTTTAGTAGCTTAAATGTGGTTTTATCGTACTCGAAACCAATACCTTCCTTATAAGTAAGTTGTATAATTTTATTGCCAATGAGGGTAATGCCTTCGCCAAAATATTTTTTATCTAACGTAATTTTTTGAACTACTTTACCTGCTAAAGTTGTTTTACGCAGACTAGATGCCCCGTATTCGCCATCGCTTTCGTACAAAAAACCGTTGTGGTATTCTAAACCTTCGGTGTAAGATGCAGTGTCGTGTTTAAACGTGTTTACAATTTTATAGCTTAAATTTACTGGTGTTATGGCCGATGTTAAAATAATGTTGGTGGCAATATCATTTGAAATACCTTTTGCAAAAATCTTGGCGGTTATTAACCGACTTCCTAAAGGTAAGTTCTGCGTTTTTAAGCTTAACGAAGTTGTATCTTTAAGAGACGCCACTTTTACCGAGTCTATAAAATATTGGACAGAATCAACTAAAGCATCTGGTAAAGAAAGCTTTACATTAATAGTTTCGCCAGCTTTTAGTAATAAGCCTGCTTCGGGGGTAATAAAACTAGGTGTAGATGGGGAAGTTTTGATATTGCTTTTACAAGCAGCAAGTAGCAAAGCAATAACTGCAAATGTAAAATATGGGGAAAGGTTGAACTTCATAATTATTAAAATATACTTTTTACTACAAATTATTATCCCATAAATATTCGTTTAACCAATTTTCTGGAAATCCCATTTCTTTAATATGAGCTAAAGTGCAGTTAATTGTTAGTTCTTTTAAACTGTGACCAAAGGTATAATCTAAACTAGTTACTTTTAAAATATATTGAATGCAAGCAAGTGTAGTGTAAAGCTTATTAGGGTAGATATTTTTGTTTTCTAGAAAAGTTTGAGTAGTTCGGTTTGGTATTTTTATAGGAATAAGTCTTCTATTCCATATCCTACCGTGATGGGCGCATATATTTCTCAATGCGCTAAAGCAAAATATCCAGTTTTCAATAACTGAAACGTCTGTAAGGCCAAAATGGGTGGTAATGGCATTTTTCTCACTCCCTTTTTTTAAATTTTGAAAAATTTTAGATAGCAATCCCATACTACTTACCTCTAAACTCATCCAACACGGTGGCTGTAATGGGTTGGTGTATTTACTTTTATAGTGTTCAATAAAAGTTTCGCTACTTCTATCAATCTCTTTTTGCAAATTACTTAAGTGGTTTGCAAATAGCATTGGATTTCTGTAAAGTAAAGGGTTAAGTTGCCAGTGACTACCATGAGTTAACGCGAAATGATAAATAATTTGTGTTCTTAAGGCTATTTCTATTTTTTCGAGTGCTTCAAAAATCAATAAACGAAGCTTTCTGTCGAAAATATAACGCAATATTATTTCTTCGAATGTAACTTCTCCATTAAACGGTTGGTTAAAGTCTAAATTATTTTGGAGTGGGTAAGTGTAGGCTCTTAAACGGTAATAGTTGATGTTTGACAAGGTTTTGGGAGCATCTATATGGTTACAGAATTTTAACCCTCGGCTTTTTAATTTAATAATTTGATTTTCAATTGTAATAGGTAGCTTGTTGTATTTCATTGTAATTAAGCCAATATCTATTATTTTAAAAATCGAAAACCAGCCCGGGTGCGCTGTTCGAACGGGAAGCGTGGCTGGTATTGTTAGTACAAATATATTAGATATTTTTGGAGTTACAACATTTTTTTTATTAGCATAGGTATAATTGTGATGATGAAATTCTACAACTTAAAAAGCCGATTAAGTTTAGAATTTAAATATTCATTTCTGCTTTTTCGATACTATCCAAACTGCCTATTACTAAAGCTTTATCAACTCCTGCAATTTAAGGAAGTCTAATTAATGAAGTTTTTTTTAATCCGTTTTCAAATGATGGTTCAAGTTTTATATCAATAGACTCTTCCCACTTCAATTGAGTGGTAATAAAACTTAGCGTTAAATCATCAGGGGTGGAAATTAATATGATTGCTGGCCTTAATTTGTTATCAGTTAAATTTGTAAATGGGAAAGGAATTAAAATAATATCACCTTTAATCATTATATATTTCTTTTAAATCGGCAATTGAATAAATTCCATCATCCTCATTTAAAAAACTAAATGTTGTGCTATTATTAACCAATTTTTTAATGTTATTATTTATTAATTTATCTTCGTAGTTTTTGGCCAAAAAGTCTGCGAAATTGTAAATTTCAATGGCCATTTCTTCAGGCAATAGTCTAATTACGCTTACAGTTTTTTTAATTATTGCTTCCTTTGTCATTTGGTTATTTTTAATTTATAAAATTAAGAAAAGAAATTTATGTTTTTGAACGCTCATTTGTTTTAAAATTCAATAATTCCAAAACGCATCTTCTATATGATTTAGTTTATATTCAGTTTCATTGCTAAACAAAACACTAATAATATCAAACCTGATTTCGCCTTTATGGCTCATTAAATGTATGTATTCATTAGCTGCCAAGGTTAATAATTCTTGTTTTTTTGCGTCAACAAAATCCTCGGGTTTACCAAAAAAATCCCCAGTACGGGTTTTTACTTCTACAAAAATTATGGTGCTATCTAGGTAGGCAATTAAATCAACTTCTGCTTTTTTAAAACACCAGTTTTCGTCGAGTATTTCGTAGCCTTTACGTTCTAAATAAGCTTTAGCAATAGCCTCGCCATTATGGCCTAAATTATTATGCTGCGCCATTATTTAATTATTACCGAGCCTAAATAATTAGAAATATATTTTTCAACCTCTTTTAATTGCAAATAATCCTTCATTAATTGTTGCTCTTGCTCATCTGTGTTTGGGGTTTGCAATTCTTTTTGTTTAGTTAAAATCATTTTGGCGATTTTCTTCTTTTTTAAATGAAAAATTGCACCCATAATGGTGGCTTTTAGATTAGTTTTTTCGTCGGGAACGTTAATGTGGTGCATATTATACCAGTTGGCACTTAACATATAAGGAGATGATATTAAGGATATTGCCAAATCTTTTATCTCCTTATCGGGATGCTGTATCAACGTTTTTTCGGTGGGCATAATGCCTTTATCCAACTCATCGTGGTAATAAGCTATAACACGTTCGCACAATTTATCGTTAAAAGTAATGTCGCTAAGGTTGGTAATAATATAGGGGCCAATGTAGGTATCAGTCATCTCGTCCCAGTTTACCAAAACATCGCCATAGGTTATTAAAACACGTATTAATTCACGCTCTTGGTGTTCGTCGGTTTCAAGGGTTTCGGGCTGCGGGCTTTGGGCTTCGAGCTGCTGGATGTGGGCTTCGGGCTGTGGGCTGCGATCTTCGGGCTTATAATCTTTTTTTAGTTTGGTTATTTTTATTTTATTGAGTTCCGCTATTAAAATTCGTTCTTCAACATTTAACAATCCGCTACATTCTCGTACAAAAACCGAGCTTTTTATGGCATCGGGTATTTTGGCAATGCTTTCTATAATTTCCCTAATTACTCCAGCTTTTTTTATGGGGTCGTTGGCAGCTTCCTTTAGCAGGATTTGGGTTTTATAAAAAATGAAATCTTGTTGCTTAAGCTCAATATGGGTTTTAAAAGCCGCCGAACCTAGCTTTTGTATGTACGAATCAGGGTCGTGACCATCCGGAAAGAGTACAACTTTAACATCTAAACCTTCCTCCAAAATCATATCTAAACCACGTAACGATGCTTTTATACCTGCCGCATCGCCATCAAATAATATAGTTACGTTTTTTGTAAACCTACCAATTAGCCTAATTTGCTCAGTAGTTAATGATGTACCCGAAGACGCAACAACATTCTCTACCCCAGCTTGCTGTACCGATAAAACATCGGCATAGCCTTCAACTAAATAGCAATTACCCAAATCTCTGATTGCTTTTTTGGCCTGAAAAAGTCCATAAAGCACATTTGATTTATGGTAAATATCACTCTCGGGAGAGTTTACGTATTTCGGTACATTTTTATCGGTTTTTAAAGTTCGCCCGCCAAAGCCAATAATTCTACCCGTAAAATTATGAATCGGGAACATTACCCGACCTCTAAACCTATCGTAAACTTTTCCGCTATCGTTTTTAACGGTTAAGCCTGTTTCTTCTAAAAATTCTGGTCGGTAACCATCAGCAACAGCTTTATCTTGCAGGGCTGTCCATTCATCGGGCGAGTAACCCAACTCAAATTTTTTGATTATATCGTCTCTAAACCCTCGTTCTCTAAAATAACTAAGCCCAATGGTTTGGCCATTAAGGGTATCCCACATTGCTTTCTCAAAAAACTTAGCGGCGTAATTGGTAATAATGTATAAGCTTTCTCGCCTATCAACCTCGGCTTGGTATTCGGGCGTAATTTCACTTTCCTCAATCTCTATATTGTATTTTTTGGCAAGATATTTTAAAGCTTCGGGGTACGAATATTTTTCGTGTTCCATCACAAAACTTATGCTATCGCCTCCTTTGCCACAGCCAAAACATTTGTAAATTCCTTTGGCAGGAGATACATTAAACGACGGCGATTTTTCGTTATGGAAAGGGCAAAGCCCAATCATACTGGTACCTCGTTTTTTTAGTTGCACAAAATCTCCCACAACCTCCTCTACCAAAGCGGTTTCAACAATACGGTCTATGGTTTCTTTTTTAATCATTGCAAAAAACAAATTTGCAGAAAATTAAAGCGGTTGGCAAATGTTTTGTAGGGATAGAAAGTTGGAGGGTAATGTAAACCCAATATTTTAAGTTAATTTCATTTTGCTTTTGCCCGTTTTTTGTGGCAAACCAAACACGGTAAGAATGTTTTGATGTGCCACCAACCACAGAGTGTGGTTTCAACTGGTTTTATGCGATTAAGGCTCAATAAAAAACAGAAAAATTTCTTTTTTAAAATGCAAACTTTCTTTATTGGAACGAAGATTGATAGTTCTACTTTGACAAACTTACTACACTTGTAATTTTTCAGTTTGACCATTTCGCTTATATCTATTGATGATATCGTATTTTCTTTTTTGATGACGGAATTTTATTTGTTCTTCTATTGAAAGTTTAGCCTTTGAAGTTTCTGCAAACCTATCTATTAAAATCAAGCGAACATCGCTGGCAGAGAGCAGTGGCATTTCTTCTTTTTGGGTAATTTTTTCACTCAACGTAAATGCCATTGCCATCATAACCAATGCCATATGGTGGTGCCACGCTAACCAACCTCTCACTTGATAATCGGTCATTCCCACCTCTTGTTTGGCTTCTCTGAAACTATGTTCTATCCAAAACCTATGACACTGCATATAAGCCAAATCCTCGATGGTAAACTGACCATCCTTTGTATTTGAAAATGCGTATTTATACTCCCACTGCCCCTTACTGTCTTTTTTTCTGCTAACAATAAGCATTTTACTGTTGCATGTGTTTTCTACTTCATCCCATAAATATACTCGTTTTACGTAGGTCTCAACACTCAATACACC
>JAYULE010000130.1:0-10231 GCA_043763845.1 Sphingobacteriales bacterium | reverse complement strand
TATTTTTACGGTAAACCCGAGCAATGGGAATTAGATCAACTTTTTGGCAACGATGTTGGTTATGCTGAGCATTACCAAAAAAACACCGTGGTTGATGCCAACGAGCAAGTAAGCGTGAGTTACCTTAATGCCAGCGGTAAAACTATTGCAACGGCATTAACAGGCACAAATCCAGAAAATTTATCGGCATTATCCAATATAACTACCCCAAGTTTAAAAACAACAAACTTGCTAAAAGCCGAGCAATTTATTTTTGATAATACGGCTTTAAAAATAAGTGCTACCACTACATACACCTCAACTGTGGTAGGTACAGCCACGTTTGATTACGAAATACAAAAATTGGTTAACCGCTACCAAGGTATAACACCAGCCAACAAAATTTGTAGCAGTTGTTATTACAATCTTACTATAACCGTTAAAAACGATTGTGGCGAACCTTTTACAGTTGTAAACGGCTTAACAAAACCTAATATAACTGCCGAAATAGGCTCAAAAATAATTACGTCCAGCAACCAATCAGCAATGTGTATTGCCGATGGTATTTTCCCTGGCACATTTACTACTAGCAGCTTACCAATAGGCAGCTACAACATTACTTTTGAACTTGCCATAAGCCAAACTGTAATGGAAAATTATTTAGATAATTACCTTGCGGCCAATACCGACCTTAAAAAAGAAGGCAATTATATATTTGACTATCTGCAAAATATAAATTTTTCAGATTGCTTAAGTGATTGCCGTTCTGCTGCCCAAACTTTAGGCGACACTAGTACTTTTAAAGCAATGTTTGCAGGTAAATTAAACAGAATGGGCGTATCAACCGAAAGTTTAGGCACCGCTTACCCTGGCTGGATTATCCAAAAACATACTACTTTACTAAGTCAAATTAATGCCGCTGCCTGCGATTATAGCCCCTGTAATTTTGCTAGGCAGCAAATGTTGCAAGATGTAACCGTAGGTGGCCAATATGCTCCATTTGATAAAAATGGCAATGCGCTCGAAACCAATATAAATGTAATTAGTAATAATTTTAGTAAAGAATTTCCCTTAACAGGTATCCCTAAAGACGATGACATTATAACCTTACCCGATAGTACAAGCACTATTTCGCCTTACGATGCTAGCTTTACTTTAACACAGCTTATTACCTATTGGAAACCCCAATGGGCCGAAAATTTTTTAAAATACCACCCCGAATTTTGTAAACTAGAGTTTTGCGAAAGCAAAACCCCCACTTTTAATATTTATGCTTGTAAAAATCAGGATGAAAGCATAAAAGAAAAAACAAGTAATGCAGCTTATAATACTTTAACTTCCGAAGATTGGTTACTTAAAAACGATTTGTTTTTTAACGGGCCAGGCATTGGCTTTAAACCTGCAATGCTGGGCGATTTAACAAATTACAGCGATAATGTGTTAAAACAAATTTCCATTTATACCCCTAATAAATCTTTATTGGCCTTTGTTAAATTTCAATTGTATTGTTCAGATAAGGATATAAGTGGGCCTAATACGATAAACACTACCCTTGTAACACCAATTGCTACACCTATAACTCCTTCAATGTCTGTTTGGGTAAATTGCACACCCAACCCAGCTTGTATTGTGCCCGACAGAGAATGGGAACTTTATAAAGGTTACTATTACGATTTAAAAGAAAAATATTATAAACTATTGCGAGATGGGGGTAAATGCGCCAACAAATGTGCAACCGTGGGTACACCTTTAAGCATACCAATTTTGGGTGCTTGCCCTGTAGTTTCTGATTTTACTATCAGTACAGTAGGGATCCCTGCGGCTGGTAAGCAAAAAATACGCTTGGGTTATAAAAATGGTAGCTTAACCAAAAATGTAAAAGTATGGTTACTTTACCCTAGCGGGTTTAATGCAGCTGCATTGCCTACATCGGTAAAGTTAAGCAGCAGTAACCCTACTGATAGTCTCTCAATACCTGATAGTGTACCTGTTAGTAGCATAAAAGTTTTAGACGTTGAATGTGAAAACACTGATATTTGTTTTAATTACTCTTCAGGTGTAGACGCATCAAATAGTAGCAACATTGCTGTTTATAATAAGTCTGGTACCCGTATTTATAGTTCGTTACCTACTATTGTTGGGTCAGGCTCAAACCTTACGATTACCAGATCCACAGTTACTCCTTTTAGTTCCTCCCAAGTTTGGGGTGGTGGTAACACAAATGCAAACTTAGCATTACCAAACATACCTCCTCCAATAACTGATTATACTTGTTCCCAAAGTAATAGACCATTACCACTTTTAAATCCATTATGGCCCTTAAACCGTTGTGGTATATGGTCTAGCTCTAATATGATGTCGAACATAGATGAAATGATGGGTTTTGAGCAAATCATACAAATACCTGTAAGTAACACTTATTATATTGGCTATGCTGGAGATGATGTTATAGGTATATTTTTAGATGATGTTTTGATAGACTTTGATACCAACCTTGAATTTTGGTCTATAATTCCTGTAATTATTACAGCTGGTCCACATAAACTTCGCGTACAGTTTTATAATAAAGGGTATTCTGCAGTTGCAGGCATCGAAATTTACAACAATACCCCGGACCAACTACGTACAGCTACCAATTACGCACAACTAAACGTTATTTTTACAACAGCTAATTTAAGAAATAATAATAATGTTCAAAGTTTTAGAACAGTAAATGGTGTACAAAAATGGCATTTTAGTAACCCAAACTATATTTATAACGCCATCAATATACCCACCCCATCATTAGCCCCAAACTGTACAAACAATGCCTTTTTAACCAAAAAATCTCGTTTCGATGATATTTCCCAAGATAACCCATACCTAACCTCTGGTGGCAGCACAACGGCAGCTTTGCAAGCGCACAAAGCCGAGCAAAAAATAGAACTAGATAAACAAATAAAAAGTTCTTGCGAAAACAATGCCAATAATTGGATGAGGTATTTAAAACCAGGGCTTGTAAATTATTCGGAAACCACAAAAAATAACTTAAAAAACACCTTAATTGCTATTTGTAAAGGTGGTGAAGCTGGTGGAGATAAAGACCACCCACAAGGTGCAAGTAGCTTGCCGTCAGGAGTTACTGTTTCTGGCTATAAAAACTTTGGCGAAGCTATTTTAGGCGTTTTAGGTATCCCAAAATTTACCGAGTTACTAAACCCGTACCTTTTTGATGGCCCTGCACCTTATGATAGGCCACAACAAAAAAGTGTACAATATATAAACAATTCTTCGGCAGCAATATGTACTAAGTTGGCAACTTTGCCCTCCCTAAACTCTACCGAAGCTGCACAAATGGACTATTTTAAAATAACGCAACAAGATTTAGCTACTTTAAAAAAATCTTGCAGCAATTGTAAATATTTACTAGACAGAGAAATAAAATTGCCACCTAAATTAGAGCCTAATAGCCCTACTTGTATCAATTTAGCAACTTATAACGTCGATAAAACTATTTTAAACAGTTTGTTTTCTTCGCTTACAACTACATCGCCTAATTATAAAATTATATTGGCTAATTATTTTAACCAAAAATATGGTTACGCATTAGGTTACACTGATTACAAAAATTTTGAGTTGGCATCAGCAACTGATTTGTTGTGTAATGAACCACCCTATGGAGAAAATACCTCTTTCGACCAATTTGACTGTGTAAAAACACAAATGGGCATAGCCGTTGCCAATGGCAAACGAGATTACGCAACCTACATCGAACAAGAAAAAAACAAATTCAGGTTAAGCTACACAAACACCTGCGCCTCCGCCAAAGCAAATGTAAACCTAATCGCCAAGCAATCCATTTATCATTATACATTATACTATTACGACCAAGCAGGCAACCTAGTACGCACCGTACCGCCAGAAGGTGTGCAATTACTTACACCAACTGCTGCGCAACAAATACAATTAAATGATGCCCGTAAAAACAGTACACCAGGTATTTATCCGGCACATACCCTTAGCACAACCTACGCATACAATGCTACCAACCAAGTAGTACAACAACAATCGCCTGATGGTGGTAACAGTAGATATTGGTACGATTTATTAAGCCGTTTAGTGCTTTCACAAAACCAAGAGCAAAAAGAAAAAATTAGTTACACATCAGGTAAATACAGCTATACAAAATACGATTTACTAGGACGCATAAACGAAGTAGGCGAGCGGCTAAGCAACATTAACTGGTCTAATTATTATTATCTATCCGACAATGATTTATCAGCTTTTTACCTTGCCCCAGGCACCAACTCTCAAATAACCCGCACCGTTTACGATTCGGTTGCTGTATCAACCTCGGCTAATGGCATTCCTACTAATTTATATACAGGCTTACTCCAAAACAATCTACGCAAACGGGTATCTGCAAATTTATTTTACGAAAGCTCAACTAGTCCAATTAGTGGTATGTTCTACAATTACGATTTAAGTGGTAACGTAAAAAATTTATACCGACAGATACCTGGTTTAGGGTATAAAAAAATAGGTTACGAATACGACCTTATTAGTGGTAAAGTAAACTTTGTTGCCTACCAATACAAAACAGGAACTGCCAATGCCGACCAATTTTTTTATCAATATAAATACGATGCCGAAAACCGTCTAACCGAAGCATGGAGTAGCCCATTGGCCACTGTACAAACAACAGGTATAGGTAGTTATTTAGATTTCGACAGTAAACGTTTAGATGCAAGTTACCAATACTACCTACATGGCCCATTAGCTAGGGTAGAACTGGGCGACCAACTTAAAAAAGTGCAAGGCCTAGATTATGTTTATACCTTACAAGGGTGGTTAAAAAGCGTAAATGGTAACCATATTGACCCGTTTAATCACATAACGAGTGAATTAAGTAAACGAATAGGTATTGATGTTTTAGCCTATGCACTTAATTATTATACTGATGATTATAAACCGATTGGGGGCACATTTGCAAAAGCCCTAAAAATGAAATACGATCCAATTCTAACAGGCAGTGGTAAATCGCTATTCAATGGCAATATTAGTAGTACAACTATGGCAATAAATGGAATTAACGGCGGGTTACCTGTAGGTTATGTACACGATTATGACCAATTAAATCGCCTAGTAAATACCAAACAAAATAATTTAACCAATACTACAACCAATTGGAGTGGGTACACTGGCCAAACACCTAATTACCAAGAAGCGTTAACCTACGATGCAAACGGAAATATAAATACATTGGTTAGATACGGCAATACTGGCGTTAGCGACTTACCAACAATGGACAATTTAACCTATAACTACCCAAAAGTAAACGGTAAAAAAATTAGTAACAAATTGAACTTTGTAAAAGATGAAGTAGCAAATATTGCTTACCCGGATGATATAGATAACCAAGCCCCAATAGGTGCACTATTTTACGATGCTTTAGGAAACTTGCTAGATACTGCAAAAAATAATTATAAGTACGATGCCATAGGTAATTTAACCCGAGACCTGCAAGCAAACATAAAAGATATTTATTGGACCGTTTACGGCAAAATAAAAAGAATAGCCATGCAAGATGCCACAAAAAGTTTAACATACAATTACGACCCAGCCGGTAACCGCCAAATTAAAACCATTAATGGCGCTAATACCTATTACGTACGCGATCCACAAGGAAATATTTTAGCTACTTACGAAGAAACAAATGGCTATACAACGTGGAAAGAACAACATTTATATGGAAGCAACCGTTTAGGTATTTGGAAACCAGAAATAAGTTTATATCTTGCTTCGGGTACAACATTAAGCACAAATGTTTGGAAAAAAGCAGGCCTAAAACAATATGAACTTACTAACCACTTAGGCAACGTAATGGCTACCATAAGCGATAAACGTACACTTACTAGCAACGGCCAATACTTACCCGATGTGCTTACCGCCCAAGATTATTACCCAGGCGGGATGTCGCAACCAGGGAGAAGCTTTACCCAAAATGCCACGAAATCTTACCGATTCGGCTTCAACGGTAAAGAAAACGACAACGACGTAAAAGGCAAGGGAAACCAGCAGGATTACGGGATGCGGATTTATGATACGAGGTTGAGCAGGTTTTTGAGTGTTGACCCGATTGCAAATTCTTACCCTATGCTTACACCATACCAGTTCGCATCAAATACGCCAATTCAAGCTATTGATTTGGATGGATTGGAAGCATTTGTAATACACGGAACTCAGCAAGCAGAGAGTGGCATTAAACTGAGTAATGCAACCTTAGTACAATTGTCAAGAATTTCAGGCCATCCTTTAAGTGCTTTTGATCAAAATTTTAGGTGGAAAGAAGCTAACAAAGGACGTATTTTAAATACACAGCAAGATAGAAAAGCAGCTGCTAGGAGACTTGTAGATTATATTGTTAAAACTAGGTCAGAAATGATAGCTAACCATCAAATAACAAAAGAAGAGAGTCTTACTTTAATTGGGTATAGTCACGGAGGAAATGTATCGACACAAGCTATCAATATGTTGGGTAAAAAGGGTATTAAAGCTAATTTAATTACACTTTCTACTCCAGCTTATAATAGAGGTAGTGCAGATAGCCCAAGAGGAGATATTGAGAATCCAAACGGTAATAATGGCATCTTTCAACACATACAAATTGTACACGAAAACGACAATGTTGTTGACATACTTGCAGGAGGAAATGAAACCTATACAAATCCAAGTACAAGAAATTATGTTATAAAAGATAGTGAAATACCAATTAGCGGGGGTATTGATGCGCACACAGAAGTCTATAAACAGAAAGGGTATTCCAATTTTTTAAAAAGTGTAGACAAAATGATAAAAGCCCCAGCACCTAAAGAGTAGTAAAATGACAAGTACTAAATTCATTAAAATTTTTCTTAGAGTGTTGATGTTAGTATTATTATGCTTTGCTGGATATTGGTGTTATTTGGCTATAAGGTATTATTTAGCTTTAGACTCACAAAATAAAGAGTGGATAGAGCAAGAATTTAAACCTAAAATAATAAAGGGTACTGTCAAAAGTTTTCAAGAAGATGGTGATAATGGTGATACTTTTCATATACTTTCAATTAAAAATAATAATGAAACAGTTTCTTACGGCTTAGTTAGTTGCGAAGAAAACAAATCGTTTAGAGAATTTATTTCAGTAGGGGATTCTATAATTAAGGATTCAATGTCTTTAAAAATTATTGTAATTAAAAAAACAGTTGCTCCAAAAGAATTTGGTCTAATATTTTGTGATAATTAACCCCGCTTGCTGGCGCAAGTTTGCAAATGTGCTAAACTTATATTTGTTATTAAAAACTAATCCTACAGGCAAAAAGCGGAGAATGCAAGCTTTCGGTAGAAAAAAGGAAATAAAACACTGTATAATAATTATTTATAGTAATCAATTAAAAGATAAGTTTGGCACAGCGGAAAATGTACGAGTATCAAGTTGATAGAAGTTGTTTATGTTATAGGCTTACTACAACATTGTTTAACTAGAATGTGCTTCCCGTATTTTGGCTGAAGCTCTCGCATTGTCAAGCTTTTTCAGCGTCAACGGTTTACCTAATCTTCATAAACACTACCTCTAATACCCACGTTTACCACTTCGATGATTAGGTTATTATCAAAAATATCGTAGATGATGCGGTAAGAGCCAACACGTATGCGGTAGCCTGTTCTGCCTGTAAGTTTTGTGTAACCAAAAGGGCGAGGGTTTTGCGCAAGGCCATCTATGGCCTGTATGATGGAAGAATAATAAGGGTCGTTAATTTTTGCGAGGGCTTTAATCGCCTTTTTCTTGTATTGTAGTTCGTACATTATTTGCCCAATTTTTTTCTTTCGGCCTCAATCATAGCCATTGCCTTGCTTTTGGCAATGGCAGGCGAACGGTCGTTTTTACTTTCGTCGTACAATTTAATGTCTTCCAAATCTTCGAGTTCTTCTAAAATTATTTTAAATTCTTTGATAGGAAGAACGGCAGATATTTTTTCGCCTGTTGGGTTTGTAATGTATTGCGGATGTATAGCAAGCATATTTTTATTATTTAGCTAGTTGGATGTTCTGTTCAAAAAAGGTTTGGAATTTATTTTTGGTAAGCATACCATCAATGATACGATATACAGCGTGTTTGTCTTCCTCGTCTAGTTGCGAAATCAAGTTTACTTTTTCGTTAGCTGTTTTATCCACAACTTTTACGGGCGCAGGTGTTCTGGTATCTTCAAAATGTATGATTTCATCTACCGTTACACCAAAAAACTGAGCGATTTTATCCAATGCTTCTACCGAAATATCTCTTTGTCCACTTTCAATTTTAGAGTAGTTAGAGGCTTGCATTTCAGCGATGTAAGCGACTTCTTTTTGCATTAATCCCTTTTGCTCTCTAATCTTCTTTATGTTTTTACCCACGCTTACCATTTGTATAGATTGTTTATTGTTTGTAGGGTAAAATTAGTCAAAAAGGAAAAAATAAGCAATAAAAATATAAATAAAGAAATTTATAGTTTCCTTTTTGATAATTATTGTTTAATTTAGCACTTATCAAAATGAACAATAATAATTTCACAATGGAAATCCCCGAGATAAAAACCCGCCTCACGCTGGCTACGGTGCTGCATTATTACCAGCTGAAGCCCGATAAGAACCAGCGATTGCAATGCCCTTTTCACGAAGACAGAACGCCGAGTATGCAGGTTTACTACAAAACGCATACGGCTTACTGCTTTAGTAGCAACTGCAAAACCCACGGAAAAAGCATAGATGTGATAGATTTTGTGATGCACAAAGAGAATTTTACCAAGGCAGAGGCGATAAAAAAAGCCATAGAAATTTTGGGCGGAGATAACACGGTAACCGTACAAAGTCCCATCAACCCAACACACCCAGCCATAAAACCCAGCCTATCCAAAGAGCAGATTTTACAAAATATGTTTACCTATTTTAAGAATGCGGTACACAACAGCAAACCCGCACAAGAGTATATCAAAAGCAGGGGACTAGATGCCACAAAAATAGAAGTAGGATATAATACAGCCCAGTTCCATCACGGAGTAAGAAAAGAAGAAACATTGATAAATAATTGTGTGAGTATTGGTTTACTAAGCCCTTGGGGAACGAGCAAAACAGGCGAACAAGCCTACAAAGCCTTTGGAAAGGAGTGTATCTGCTTTGCGCTAAGAGATAGAGGCAATCACATAACAGGCTTGTATTTTAGAAGTACAGAAAACAACACCGACCAAAAACATTTTTATCTAAAAGAAAGCATTGGCATTTATCCAAAATATCCGAATGCGGAAACTGAAAAATTAATCATTGCAGAAAGTGTAATTGATACCGCCAGTTTATTGCAGATAGAAGCTATCACAAAGCATTACAGCTTATTAAGTGCCTATGGTACCAACAGATTGAATGATGAAATGAAAACGGCTATAGGCGAATTACAGCAATTAAAGGAAATCATATTTGCATTTGATAATGATGAAGCAGGAAACAAAGCGGTGGCAAAATATACACACGAAATCATTGCAGAAAATGTGAAAAAAGATAGCGTAAATAAAAATTCACTAAAAATAAGTATGCTAAAATTACCTTGTAAAGATGTAAACGAAACCTTGCAGGCACACCAGCCCGAGGTGTTTTTACAATTACTTGAAGAAAGAAAAAAAATAGATGTATCAGAAACAATTGTAAAAGGTAGGATAGTTTATGAGGGAGAAGACAATACAACTAAAAAAAACAAAACCATTGAAAATCTAACAAACACACCACTTACAGGACTTGTCCCGAACCTTCGGGAAACAAACAAACTCAATATATTAAACCCCCACAAACTCATATTTACAGCCGAAACGGCCACCTACATTATAAAAGGCGGGGTAGATAAAGTAATGAGCAAACTAATGGTTACGCTAGAAATTATCAACGAAAAACTAAACGAGAGCATTAATAAAAAAAGGTTCAAAGTAGATTTATACGATAACAAACAAGTAGAAAAAACAATCCAAGAGGCAAGCGAATTATTACAACTTTCAAAATCGAACCTCGAAAAAGATATTTATCAACTCACCGAACAATTAGATAATTACAGAGAAAGAGAAATGCAAACAATAAAGGAAGAAGCAAGCCCAGAGCCAAGTTTTTACCTATTAACTCCCCAAGAAAAAGCCGAAGCCTTAGAACTAGCAAAGGATAAAAACCTCATCAAAACCATTACCGAAAAACTCACGCAAACGGGCATCATAGGCGAAGA
>JAYULE010000129.1:0-10278 GCA_043763845.1 Sphingobacteriales bacterium | reverse complement strand
ATAATGGTTACATAATTAGAGTGTTGTATAGTTTTTAATAACATACGCAAGCCCAAATTAGGAAAACTATATAAAGGGAAACTTTTTACCAAACAAATATCTAATAAACCATCGTTTACCAATGCAGTTGGCGATATATGTACATTGTTACCATATTGCGATGAGTTGGCAATACTAAGCATAAAAGCCTGTTGTTCAATAATTTTACCATCAATTTCTAGCTGGTAATTTTCGGGTTTATATTTTGTAATTTGGGTAAAAGTTGATTTTACGTAACCTTTTAATCCTCGGGTTTTATCTTTAGCAAATAGGGCACTTATATGGGCATCAAACCCTAAGCCTGCCATATTAAAAAACTTTTTATCGTTTAAAACTCCGCTATCTATTAATACAGTTTCTAACTTATTTATATGCTCAATAGCTTTAATATGATTTAAAGGTATTTTTAAAGTACGGGCTAAACCGTTACCCGATCCACAGGGTACAATCCCCATTATTTTACCACTAAAAACCATTGCCGCTGCAACCTCGTTTATGGTACCATCGCCACCTACTGATGTAACCACATCGGCATTTTGCGCCAAGGCTTCTTTAGCTAATATAAATGCATGTCCAACTCTTTCGCTAAAAACAATATTAGCATCAAACTTATTATGATTTAAATATTTATCAATTAAAGCAGGTATAAAAATTTTGCTTTTACCCCCCGAAATTGGGTTTATAATAAATACTATTTTCTTTTTCAAATTAGGTTTTTAATAGTTTACAAAGTAATTCTAATTTTTCGATAAAATAAAAATGTTATTTATATATTTGTTGCATTAAAAGTGGATTGATTTGAGTTGATTGCAACCACGTTAAAAAAAATGCTAAAGCCGCAACACTGCTCTCTGCTTTTTTAAACCGCAATCGTTTTATTATTCACAGGTTTTTAAAATAAAATTAACAAAATATGCCTTATTTATTCACTTCAGAATCTGTATCGGAAGGTCATCCCGATAAAATTGCCGACCAAATTTCGGACGCATTAATTGATAACTTTTTAGCTTTTGATAAAGACTCTAAGGTTGCCTGCGAAACATTAGTAACCACAGGCCAAGTTGTTTTGGCTGGCGAGGTAAAATCTAAAATCTACTTAGATGTGCAAAAAATTACTCGCGATGTAATTAAAAAAATTGGTTACACCAAATCAGAGTATATGTTTGAAGCCAATTCTTGCGGCATACTTTCGGCAATACACGATCAATCGGAAGATATTAACCAAGGTGTAGACCGTAGCAACCCCGAAGAGCAAGGAGCTGGAGACCAAGGTATGATGTTTGGTTACGCAACCAACGAAACCGATAATTATATGCCTTTAGCTTTAGATATTGCGCATAAATTATTAATAGAATTGGCGGCTTTACGCCGAGAAAATAGCGAAATTACGTATTTACGTCCCGATGCAAAATCGCAAGTAACTATTGAGTATAGCGATGATCACCAGCCAATTAGAATTGATAGCATAGTAATATCAACCCAACACGATGATTTTGATGAAGACGAAACTATGTTAGCAAAAATAAAATCCGATTTAATTTCGATTTTAATACCTCGTGTTAAAGGTTTGTTAAAACCCGAGTTGCAAAAACTATTTACCGATGCAATTATTTACCATATAAACCCAACAGGTAAATTTGTTATTGGTGGGCCACATGGTGATACCGGTTTAACAGGCCGTAAAATTATTGTAGATACCTACGGTGGAAAAGGCGCACACGGAGGTGGGGCATTTTCGGGTAAAGACCCATCGAAAGTTGATAGATCCGCAGCGTATGCAACCCGCCACATAGCTAAAAATTTAGTTGCAGCAGGTATTGCTTCCGAAGTTTTGGTACAAGTATCGTACGCAATTGGCGTAGCTAAACCTTGTGGTATTTTTATTACCACCAACGGCACATCTAAAATTAACCTTACCGATGGCGAAATTGCCAAAAAAGTAGAAGCCATTTTTGATATGCGCCCTTATTTTATAGAGCAACGCTTAAAATTACGTAACCCAATTTATAGCGAAACCGCAGCTTATGGCCACATGGGACGTAAAAACGAAACGGTAACTAAAACTTTTTACGGTGCAAATGGGGAAACTAAAACTCTTGAACTTGAATTATTTACTTGGGAAAAATTAGATTTTGTAGATAAAGTAAAAGCCGAATTTGGTTTGTAAAATTTAAAATTATTCTAAAACGCCATTTATAAACTATATTGTTGATAAATGGCGTTTTTATTTTGAAACAAATTTTAAAATTAATTAAACCCTTGCAAACAATAAATTTTGTGATTAACCAATTAAAATTATATTTGCCTAACCTAAAATTAAACCAATTATATAAAATATGGAAACACCGCATACCCTTGATGTAAAAGATTATATCGTTTTTTTAGTCTATTTTATTATCGTAGCAACATACGGTATATGGATTTATAGAAGAAAAAGAACAAAAACTGCCGACTCTAAGGATTATTTTTTGGCCGAAGGCTCGCTAACTTGGTGGGCAATAGGCACATCACTAATTGCTTCTAACATATCATCCGAGCAATTTATTGCCATGTCGGGCAATGGTTTTAAAATGGGTTTAGCAATTGCCACTTACGAATGGATGGCTGCTGCAACATTAATTATTGTAGCCGTATTTTTTATTCCTGTGTATTTAAAGAATAAAATTTATACCATGCCACAATTTTTAAGTCAGCGTTACAATGGTAATGTAGCTATGATAATGGCGGTTTTTTGGTTATTACTGTACGTAATAGTAAACTTAACATCTATACTTTATTTAGGTGCATTAGCTATTAATGGTATATCGGGCTTAGATATTAATTTATGTATGTATTCACTAGCATTTTTTGCAGTAATTATTGCATTAGGAGGTATGAAAGTTATTGGTTATACCGATGTTATACAGGTAGTTTTTTTAATTTTTGGCGGTTTGGTAACAACTTATTTGGCATTAGATAGGGTAGCCGAATTAAATAACCAACATGGCGTGGTTGATGGATTTAATTATATGATGTCGGAATCTAACGACCATTTTCATATGATTTTTGATCAAAAAAATTCTAATTTCCCAAGTTTACCCGGTTTAACAGTATTGTTTGGTGGTATGTGGATTGTTAATTTAAATTATTGGGGTTGTAACCAATACATAACACAAAGAGCCCTAGGTGCCGATTTAAAAACAGCCCGTAGTGGTATTTTATTTGCGGCATTTTTGAAATTATTAATGCCAGTTATTGTGGTATTACCTGGTATTGCAGCATACGTAATTTACTTAAAGGGCGGTTTTCAAACCGAAATGCTAGGCCCAGATGGTGTTTTAAATCCCGACAAATCGTACCCAGTGTTACTAAATTTATTGCCAGCTGGTTTAAAAGGGCTATCGTTTGCTGCACTAACTGCTGCTGTTGTGGCATCGTTGGCTGGTAAAGTAAATAGTATATCAACCATTTTTACCTTAGATATATTTAAAAAGAAAATAAACCCTATTGCCAGCGAAAAAACGTTGGTAAATGTTGGGAAAATAACTGTGATTGTGGCCATGATTTTGGCGGTTATAATTGCTCCTTTTTTAGGTATTGATAAAAAAGGGGGATTTGAGTTTATACAAGAATATACAGGTTTTGTAAGTCCCGGTATTTTTGCCATGTTTATTTTAGGTTTCTTTTGGAAAAAAACAAGTTCAAACGCAGCTATGTTTGCAACAATTGGAGGGTTCATACTTTCGGTAATTTTAAAATTCTTACCAGGTTTTGCAAATTTAGAATGGTTAAGCCAATTTGGATTTTCAACTTTAGTAAATCAAGAAAATGGTATCTCGTTATATGAAATTCCGTTTTTAGACAGAATGGGTTTTGTATTTGTAATATGTGTGATTGTAATGATTTTTATAAGCTTATGGGATAATAAACGCGGTATTGTAGCCAAAGGGTTAGATGTTGATAGTAAAATGTTTAAAGTAAATAGCGGTTTTGCGGCTGGGGCATTAATTATAGTAGGCATACTTGTAGCCCTCTACACTATATTTTGGTAATCTTTTTTATTATACAAATTAAAAAAATTGAGCTGGTATTATCAGCTCAATTTTTGTTTAAAGCTTTTGTATAAAATCATTTGCGTTAATAAACGTTAAACACGTATGTTTTAATAAAATTTAAATAAATTTGCAAGATTACCATCCCCCTAGGGGAATTATTATTAAATATTTAACGATTTTTAATCTTCAATAAAATGAAAAAGTATATATTATTATTAACAGTTACAGCATTAGTAAGTTTAAGTTCTTGCTTAAAAAAGGAAGATTTACCACCCGAACACGATGCAATAGCACAATTAGGTAAAGACACTTTGCAAATTAGAAAATTTTTAGATGATAAATTTATTGATGCAACTAAACTGGGTCCAACTGGTGTTTACTATAAAATTTTAAAACTGGGAACAGGCACTTTAACACCCAATAGAGATTCTAAAGTTGCAGTAAAATACAAAGGCAGGTTTTTAAACGGTAATGTTTTCGACGATAGTAAGCAAGATAGCGTTGTTTTTATTTTAAGAAATCAAGTATTGGGCTGGCAATTGGGTATACCTTTATTAAAAAAAGGTGGTAAAATGCGTTTAATTATCTCATCGGGCTATGGGTACGAAGAGTTTGGTTACGGCAATATAATTCCACCAAATGCAAATTTAGATTTTGATATAGAATTAGTAGATGTTAAGTAAAATGACGATTAAATTTTGGAGTACTTTATTGGTTTTAAGTGTGGTTATTTTATCGTGTAAAAAAGAAACCCGAGATATAAAAGAAGTACAAGATCAGGAAATACGAGATTTTTTAGGTGCAAGTCTTTCTGGTTTTACAAAAGATACCAGTGGTATATATTATCAGATTTTAACACAGCCAACGGGTGATTTAATCACAAATATTGATCCTATATTTTATTACCAAAACGTAAAAACTTCGGATGGTACACCATTGCTTAATAGCGATAAATTTAATTTCACAAATGCTTATTTAACAGATATTAAACCAATAGGGTTTAACAAAACAATTTTTGCATTGATAAAAAAGGGAGGTAAAATAAGAAGTATTATACCTTCGTATTTGGCTTTTGGCAAAGATGGTAGCGGTAGTACTATTAAAGGAAACACCTTAATTGATGCAACTTTTGAGGTTTTTAATGCCAAAACGCCCGAAGCTGTGAACGATACCATTATTACAAAATATATAAAAACCTTAAATTTAACTTTTACGAGAGATGCATCTGGAGTGTATTACAACATAATTACCCCAGGAACAGGTACTACAGATGTTACCTTAACATCAAACATTACGGTAAACTATGTAGGTAAGTTTTTTAACGGAGAACAATTTGATGCATCGGCGGTTGGCTCGCCTATGCAAACTAGCTTTACAGGTTTAATTAAAGGATGGCAAGTGCTAACTAAATTAAAAAAAGGTGGTAAAATTCGCTTACTTATTCCGTCGCAAAAAGCTTATGGGCAAACAGGTAGCCGTAGCATACCAGGTAATTGCCCTTTAGATTTTGAAATTGAATTGGTAGATGTAAAATGATTTTTGATTGTGGATTTGTGATTTACCACTCCGTTTTTTTTAACGCTAATTTTGTACGATTAGACATCTCCAGTTAGAACAGGGATGGAGAAAAGGTGACCGAACATTTTTTTGATAATTACGTTCTTTATTTTATTAAATAAGCCTAAAATGGTGTTGTAAAACTGGCATGTATCCTATGAAAATAAATATTATTTCCACGTTAATTCTAGTATTTCTACTTCCAATTATTAGTAAATCACAAGCTATAAATCGTTACAACCCCGATACTGTTTTAACCGTAGTAATTGATAAAGATTTTGTAAAAACCGCTAAGGCGGGATTGTATGTTGAAGATTTTATAAATCAAATTATTAACGACAGCAGTTTTTACCAAGCTTTTAGACACATGAAGCAGTACGCATTTACTGCTGAAAACACTGTTTTTACATACAACACGCAAAACAAAATTACCGGCAAAGTTTACCGCAAAATACGCCACAGTAACGATAAAAAAGGACATAAAATAGCCTATTTAGCAAAAGAAACAACGGGTAAATTATATAAACGAAACGGCAATTACCAATTGTACACGGTAGAAATGTTTGATTATATTTTTATGAACGCCTACAATTCTGATTTTGTAGCAGCTTCATCAAACACTACATCGAAAGGGGATAAAAACGAAAATTATAAAGACAAGTTAAAAACCTTAATTTTCGCCCCAGGCAAACCCATAAAAGGGATTCCATTTATATCGGGTAAAACCGAAATTTTTAGTCCCGAAATGCGCCAAAATTACAATTATAGCTTTGCATCGGGCACTTATTTAGATTCGATACCCGTTTACAGGTTTAAAGTTTTAATGAAACCAGAACTATCAGACTGGACTAAAAATGGTATGATGATAAAAGAGCTTACCACCATTTTTGATAAACGTAATTTTCAGATTTTAGGCCGTTATATTGATATGAAAATGGATAATTTTGCTTTTAGTTTTGATGTGCAAATGAATATTGAAATGAGTTATTTTAACCAAAATTTATTGCCTACAAAGATAAGTTACCAAGGCAATTGGGATATTCCCTTTAAAAAAGAAGAGCGAGCCAGCTTTTTAGTATTGCATAAAGGGTATAGTTTAGAAAAATAAATTCCCATTCAAATTACCCATTTAACACAATATCTTCTAAAGCTTCAATCCACATAGGGTTATCGTTTAAACTTTCTACCAATTGTAAATGTTGGCCGCCCATTTCTTTAAACTCTTCGCCGTACTCTACGGTAACTTCGTAAACAGTTTCTAAACAATCGGCAACAAAAGCGGGGCAAAAAACCAATAGTTTTTTATATCCTTTAGCAGCACATTCTTTTAGAACTTCGTTTGTATAAGGTTGTACCCAAGGGGTTTTACCTAATCTAGATTGAAAGCAAACTGTATATTTATCGTTTGTAATTTGCAACTCTTGGGCAATTAACTGGGCGGTATTGTAACATTGTGCCGAGTAGCAAAACTTATTGTTTTCATTAATAATTTTACAACAATCGGTAATTTTTTGGCAATGCTGTTGCGAATGGTCTGATTTTACCAACTGCCTTTGGGGCAATCCGTGAAAACTAAATAGCACATGATCGTAAGTTTCGGGTTGATATTTTCTACCATTTTCTACAAAAGTTTTAATCATTAAAGGGTGGTTGTAAAACGAATTTACAAACGAAACATGTGGTATAGTAAGCCATTGGCTTATTTGCTCCATCACATCCTGCATTACCGAACCCGTACTTGCCGATGCATAATGCGGAAACATGGGTATAACTTTTATACTATCAACTTGGGCATCTCTAAGTTTATCTAAAGCCGATTTTATGGACGGGCTTTGGTAGCGCATAGCCAGTTCTACTTGGTAACTATCGCCTAGTTGCGCTTGCAATGCCTTAGCTTGTAATATACTGTAATGCATTAATGGCGAACCAGTATCATCATTCCAAATTTCTTTATATAATTTAGCCGATTTTGGTCCACGGAAAGGTACTATAACGCCTTTTACCAATACGTTACGTAAAACAGGGTTAACATCTATTACCCTGCCATCCATTAAAAATTGTTTTAAATATTTACGAACATTAGCCGTTGATGGGCTATCGGGCGTACCCAAATTAACTAATAAAATACCCTTTTTACTCATATAATTTCTGTTGTTGGCAATTTAGCTGCCGCTTTTATTTGTATAAACTTGTGTTTCTTTAACTTGCCACAAGCGCCACCAAGGTGTTGCTGGCGAGTGGTGATGCTCTAAATGATAACCAAAAAAGTAGCAACTAAAAAATGCTGTAATATGGTTTTTACCTTGCGATTTTGATTGGTAGACGTTGTTATGCTCGCCCTTATGGGGAATGTATGTACCAAAATAAAATAATTGCAAAGTACTTAATAGTGAAGGTAGTACCCAAAACATCAATAAATTTTGTTGGGGGATGTATAATTTAAGTACATTAAAAAGTATAGCCATAAATACTATTTGCCACCACGATAAATATTGCCCTATAAACGATATATACCAACGTAAAAAATTGCCTTCATTATAATCTGGGTCTTGTGTTGTGTGTACAAATTGGTGATGTTTAAAATGCTTATTTTTTAATTTGTAAAAAGGAAAGGCTGCGTACAAAGCGGTACAAATTTGACCAAAAATAAAATTTA
Organism: Sphingobacteriales bacterium; assembly: GCA_043763845.1. Taxonomy (GTDB): domain Bacteria; phylum Bacteroidota; class Bacteroidia; order Sphingobacteriales; family Sphingobacteriaceae; genus Pseudopedobacter. The sequence continues at coordinate 1,992 of JAYULE010000129.1, read as the reverse complement.
TTTTTTTATTTCTAGGCAAAACAGTACCATGCATAGCATCGTGAGCTGTTATAAAAAGCCCGGTATATAAATGCATTTGTATTAATACAAAAACATAAATTAAAGGCGAAGTAAAATCTACCTTAACTTGCATTAAAAAAATAATACAAAAAACCCAACAACTTATTACGGCAAGAGCTACAAAAACACCAGTATAGGAAATGGTTTTTAAACTACTTTGCATTAGATTATATAATTTAAAAACAAGGACTTTTGTTTTAGTAAGTTTCTAAAACTTTTTTAATATCTTCCATTAACCACATAGGGGTTGATGTTGCACCACTTATTCCAACAGTGTCACCTTGGTTAAACATTGTTTTTTCTAAATCGTTGGGGTTGCTTATAAAATAAGTTGCAGGGTTGTTTTTTCTACAAACTTCGTAAAGCACTTTCCCATTAGATGATTTTTTTCCTGATACAAAAACTATTTTATCAAATTGTTTGGCAAACTGAGGCAAATCTTTATCTCGGTTTGATACCTGCCTGCAAATGGTATCGTTAGCTTTTACATTAAACCCTTTGGCTTGTAGTTGGGCTTTAATATCATAAAACTTATCGGTTGATTTTGTGGTTTGGCTATATAATGTAAAACTCTGTGGTAAGTTAACATTTTCTAACTCGGCAATATCTTGAAATACAATAGCTTCGTTATTGGTTTGCCCTTGTAGGCCAATAACTTCGGCATGGCCGTGTTTGCCAAAAATTACTATCTGTTCGTTTTGGTCGTACGATGTTTTAATACGGTTTTGTAATTTTAAAACCACAGGGCAAGATGCATCAATCAATAAAATATTGTTTTGTAATGCAACCCTATACGTTTCTGGTGCTTCGCCATGAGCCCGTATTAAAACTTTTTCGTTTTTAAGGGTGGTTAAATCCTCATTAGTAATAATTTTTAAACCCTTTGCTTTAAGGCGTTCAACCTCCTCATCGTTATGTACAATATCACCTAGGCAATACAAATAGCCTTGTTCTTCTAAAATTTGCTCGGCCATATCAATTGCGTAAACTACGCCAAAACAAAAGCCCGAATCGGAGTCTATTTGAACATCAAGATTGTATAATATGGAATTATTATTCATTTGTTAAAAAAACCAAAAACTGTAGCAACAAAAATACTATGTTTTTATATAATACTAAGATTTAACGCTATAAAAAATAATAGCTGAGCGTAAAATAATGTTTTATAAACGGTGTTGGTTTTTTTAAAATCGAAATAATTGTAAAAAGCCATCATAAACAATGACACAAAAAACCAGCCTACATAGTTTTGAAATGGTATTAAATTGTTTTCCCACGACCAATAATCAAGCTTTACTGCTACGGGTTCAATTAAATAATCGAGCCCAACTAAGAGTAATGCACCCAAAATTGTACGCAATACTTTTTTACTTTTTAAAAAAGACCTAAGCAAACCACCAACCGAAAAAACAACAATAACCCAATTTAGCCCTATAACAAGCGGTACACTAATTATTTTAAATCCAAGGGTATTGCCATAATTGTATCGCCCAAAAATTACACCCGTGTTTACTCCAATAACTTCTATAATAAACCCCGCAATAAAAATTACAATTACTGCATAAACAGTTTGTGTAGGTATTTTAGCAAAGTTTGCTAGCAATATACCCGACATTAAAAGGATATGGAAGGGTACTAAACCTAAAAAAAAAGGTCTTGTTTCATTTAAAGTGATTCCTAAAAAACCTACAATGTGAAATACAACGATTAAAAGTTTTGATAAATATGTTTTACTAAAATTCATTTCTTATGATACGACCTTTCCAGACCTGATTGCGTGTAATTAATTTATAAATTGTTATACAGGTTAGCAACAATAATGTTACAATTTGCGCACAATTCAAAATTATATTGTAAATAATATGTTGATTACTTAACACACTTATCAATAACCGATTTAATATGATTAATATTAGAGCAACAATCAATAGG
>JAYULE010000128.1:0-2898 GCA_043763845.1 Sphingobacteriales bacterium | reverse complement strand
TTACAATTAACGCCTTGGTATCATCATCACAATTACCTACGGCTACTACAAATTCATCGCAAATGGGTAAAATAGAGGTTATAGCTTCAACAATTGGGTAATCGTTGATTACTGCATTTCTAATAAACGTAAACCCGGCAACTTTCATTCACAAATATTTTAAAATAAACTGTTCGAAATATATTTTTCGCTTAAAATTTTCTCTAAAATAAGGTTTTACTTTATAAAAGATTTTTTTTGTAGTGATTGTCATAGACTCTAGTTTTTAAACTAAATTTACACGTAACAATCACTATAATAAACATCAAGATTAATTTATTATTTAAAAAATTTTATCACCATTACAATACCAAATAATGTAATATTTAGTCATTTGTAAATTTAATCATATTTTGTTGGGAATTAAAATTATTACAAATAGTACCCCCCTAAGCATAACTGTTGGTAATTTATGTAGTACCGAAAATAAAGTTTTTGATTGGTTTAAATTTCTTAAATTTGAGTTCATTAATTTAAAGTTTTAATTGAATAAACTATCTTCCTTTTTTTGCAATAAGAAAACAGTTATTTCTTTATATTTTTTGCTAGCATTTGCAGTTAGTGTAAAACAATATTTAATTCATAGCATTAACAATTATCTAATTTTTAAGTACACTTTTTGGCACACGCTACGCTTACAAAATTTATATAACAATTACCCAAACCAATATTTTGATAGCAACCATTACGGGCCATTTTTTGCTATAATTATTTCCCCTTTTGCAATTATGCCAAATTGGCTGGGTTGCATAACTTGGAATTTATTTAATACCGCACTACTAATATGGGGTATTTTTAGATTACCAATATCCGAAAAAAAACAAGTTATAATTGCTTGGATATGTGTGCATGAATTTTTAACTGCTATACTTTCTTTTCAATTTAATGTGGGTATTACCGGGCTTATTTTATTAACATTTATTTACCTAGAAAAGCAAAAAGTTTTTTTAGCTGCTTTAGCTTTATTAATTGGTTTTTTTGTAAAGCTTTATGGCATAGTAGGTTTAGCTTTTTTCTTTTTCATTAAAAACAAATATAAATTTATTGGCAGTTTAATAGTTATTTCAATTTGTTTTATTTGCATGCCCATGATTTTTTCAAACTTTAGTTTTGCAATAACATCGTATAAAAATTGGTATGATTCCTTAATTTTTAAAAGCTCTCTTAACGAGGCTAGTTTAATGGCCGATATTTCTTTTTTTGGATTTGTTAGAAAAACAACTGGTATACATTTACATGTTTTATACGGCTGTTTAACCGCATCATTATTGTTGGGTATTAGTTTATTGCGTTTAAAATTGTACGAATTTTTAACATATCGTTTATTAATACTTTGTTACTTATTATTATGTATAGTTTTATTTAATACAAATGTTGAGTCGCCTACATACATAATAGCCTTTTTAGGGGTTGGTATTTGGTTTACAATTGTCAAAAAAAACATATACACAATTTTTCTGTTAATTTTTGCCATAATACTTACAAGCTTATCTCCTTCCGATTTATTTCCTAAATATTTAAAAGATACCTACGTACTTCCATACGCTTTAAAAGCATTGCCATGTATTTTAATATGGTTTGATGTAACCTATCGTATTTTATTTAAAAAAAATTTTCAAATAGCAAAAAGCACATAAATTTATTTGCATGCAAACTAAACCTTTAACAAATTGGGCTAATTTTTGGCAAACAAATCCCGAAGGATTTAATGATATTATGAATTTATCAACTATTTACTTTGCCGATAAATTAGAAGAAAAATATCCTTTACACAATCAAGATCGTTTTTTTGATTTAGGTTGTGGACCTGGTTTTTTTATAAACCGAATAGTAAAAAAAGTAAAATTAGTTGTTGGTACAGATATATCGGAAAAATATATAGAAATATGCGAAAAAACTTTTGCTGGGGCTACAAATGTTAGTGTAGTAAAGCTTGAGGCATACGATTTTGAAAGCTACAGTAACATTATTTTAAAGCAAAACATTAACCGTGTAATAATGCTGAGTGTGTTGCAATATTATGAAAATTTAAACATGGTAAAAAAATTGCTAATTAGCTTAAAAAAAAACGCTAACAATCAAAAATTTTCTTTATTTCTTTGTGACATTATACCCGAAAATCATTCTGTTATAAGTGATATAGCCAGTGTATTGTATAACTCGTTAATAAAAAATTACACATTCAAATTTATAAAATTTTTAGCTTATGCGATTTTTTCTGATTATAGCAAAACTAAAAAAAATGGGTTATTAAAAATTAATCCAATTTTTTTTACAAACCTTGCAAATGAGTTAAACATAAAATCAACAATTGTTAAAAATCTAACTATACATTCTGGGCGGTATAGTGTACTATTAAATTTCAACTAAAAAAAACTTTAGCTTCGTATTTAGGTTTATGATAAAAGCATGACGCAACAAGATAACCCCCAACAAGGCACAAAAAGCACTTATTACACAGGCGAAGCAAAGTTTTCGCCCGTACCTACTAGCGTTAGCTCGCCTGTTATAAAACTAATTGATAAAAATAAAATTAGAGCCGTAGCCGTAGAAGCTATGCATTTACAAGCTACCCAACAAATGGTTTTGTTAAAAAAACAAGCCGATTTAATAATGCAACAAGTAAAAGATATTGAAGAGAGGCTAAAAATTTCGGAACTTATTTACCAAGCCGAAATGCGTTTTAAACCCGTTTTAGGGCAAACCTATCATTTATACCAAAAAGAAACTGGCGGGCATTTAATAAGCATTATTGCACCGGATGAATGGGGGAAATCGGCCACAGCTAAACAATTTGTTTCAACCGTAAAACTACTTGGCGACCATACTTGGGATGTGCTTGATAAAGCCGCTTTTACC
>JAYULE010000127.1:0-2944 GCA_043763845.1 Sphingobacteriales bacterium | reverse complement strand
TTTAAATTTGTGCTTACTAATTGTATAGTTGCACTATGTTTGGTTAGTCGATTATTTCGCTTTTTTAAAACTTTAGCATAATAGGTATTAAAGTCTTTATAAATTATACCTTCATCTGTTAGTGGAAATATTTCGTGTTGTACATAATGTAGGGCTGCGTAAAAAGCAGTAGTAATTACCCAATCGTTAAACTTTTTGCTCTCTAATAGATAATTGCAAGCAGCCTCATTATGAATTGCGTGTTGATTTTTCATTTAAACTACATTTTGTGTTTTAACACAAAACCGTCCGATTTAATATAATCTTCGTCAATTTTATCTGTTGAATCGCAAATAATAATTTGTAAATAATAAAGATCTTCGGCTACTTTAGTTTCGAAATCTGAAATATAATCATAAATCGAAATAATTTTATTGTCTATAAATTCTGTTTCTGGAAGAACAAAAAGTATTGTAAAATCGTCCCAGGAAGTAATTTTTAAATATGCCGAAATTGGATTGAATTTTTTTGATTTTAAAAATTTAAAAATATCGGATGTGTGCTTACCCGATTTGTTGATATTAATAATTAGTTTATCTAAAATCAATTTTTGACCTTGTTCTAAGCCATCATTTTTCCCTTTTAAATAAACATCAATAACGTGATCACTTGAAAATAATTTTTCTTTTGGCGATGTAAAATCCCAATTTTCAGGTGCTAAAATTTCGCTAATTGGGTACATAATTAATTTTTTGATAAACAAACTTAAATAAATTTTTGTGATTTTGGTAAATCTCAAAATCATTTTTGAAATTATATCATCTCAAAACATTACAATAAGATAAAATTACGCCGATTTTAACTCTTAAGCTCGTCTAAAAATAGATAACAAAAAGCCAATAATCATAATAATTGTTCCGCCCCAAAGCAAATTAATGTATGGGAAAACTATGGCTTTCATTACAATCCAATCTTTTCTAACTGTTTTTTGCTTTTGGTAAACGGTAAGTTCAAGTTTATTTTTATCGGGTAAAATATTGGTAAAACGCAACTTTAAGCCTTGTTCGTCTAGTTTTTTACCAAAATCTAATTTGTTGTTGCCTTTTATTAAAAATATGGGTTCGGCCTGGGTTTTACCTTGTGGGTTTTCTACCACAAGTTGTAAACCAATGGCAACATCGTTATTTTTTAATGGTAAGTTTTCTATTTTAACATTTTTGTTAATAGCTTTTACCACAATAAAACCTTCTTTGTAACGTACAGTATCACCTACGGAAACTTGGTGAACAATTGGAGTATCGTAGTTTTCATCGTCCGAGTGGCCATCATGGTTTTCATGCTCTTCTTCTTTTAAAGGTACGCTACTTACGTGAGTATAAATATCGTGTAAAATGTAATGTTTGGTATCGGGCGAAGCTACAATTTGCTTCATTTTTAAATTTTGTTGTGCATTGGGATATAAATTAAAATCTTCTTTTAAACCTCCTTTTGCATCTAAAACTTGGTAATTTACTTTATAATAGGTGTTAACACCAGAAGTAGAATCGCCTTTATAGGTAACCATATATCCATCCATTTTTACAGGTGTATTTTGGTATAAAATTATGTTCTCTCGGGGGTTGTTAGATTTTGCAAATTCATCGCCAAAGCCCACGCCCGTATTATTTATTGATATTACTTTATTAGTTGCCGCCGCTATTAATGCCCCAACTAAAATCAGCGCAAAGCCAATATGTGCCACCGCCGAACCAGCTAATTTCCACTTGCCCTTTACAGCATCGCCCAGTAATTTACCATTTGCAATTATAGAAAACAAGGCAGCAAAGGTTAGCAAAATATACATAAAATTGGTGTAAACCCCAGTTATGTAAACCAATACACCAGTTAGCAATGCTGCAACCACCATACAAACTCCGGCACTTATGTAAAATTTGCGCATATTGGTACGCTTGTATTTTAAAAATTGCGAAAATGCCGATATAAAAGCAATTACTACTGCAATAGCTATTTGCCATTTGTTATAATGGGCAATAGGATTGGTTGGGGGTGCTAATTTAGAACCAAAAACAGCATTAAATACTGGTATTGATGTAGTTGCAATAATTTGAATACAAGAAATTATAAGAGTTACTGCGCCAATAAACATCCAAAATTCTCTGCTGTAAGTGGCTTCATCTTTTTGGGTTATAGGTAAGTTTTTCCAGTTTTGAATAATTAAAACTGTTGCAAGCAATACAAAGGCAAAAATAAACACTAGCAATTGCCCGCTCATACCTAAATCGGTAAAGGCGTGTACCGATGTTTCGCCCAAAATACCACTACGGGTTAAAAAAGATGCATACAACACTAATATAAAACTAATAATGATAAGAAAAAGTGCTGTAAAATAAGAATGGCCGCTATTTTTATACGCTATTAATACGTGTACACCAGCAATTAAAGTTATCCATGGAATAATTGACGCATTTTCTACTGGGTCCCAAGCCCAAAAACCACCAAAGTTTAAAGCCTCGTAGGCCCAAAAAGATCCCATGATAATACCAGTACCCAAAATCATAACCGCAAATAAACTCCAAGCTATTGCAGGCTTAACCATTTCGGCATATCTTTTCATCCATAATCCGGCTATACCGTAAGCAAAAGGAACAATCATTGATGCAAACCCTAAAAACAATGTTGGTGGGTGAATTACCATCCAATAGTTTTGTAATAATGGATTTAAGCCATTACCATCGGGTATTAAACTTAAATAATCGGCTCGCGAAAATATGGGTGCTTCTATGGCATTTCGTAACAATATAAATGGTGATGAACCAATTTTTATGCTCAAAAACTCTACTCCTAAAAGCATTGAGGCTAAAAAAACTTGTGAAAGCGAAATGGTAGTCATTACCGAGTTTTCCCAACTTCGGGCTGTAAAAATTAAAATCAAACCTAAAACACCTTGCCAAAAAGTCCATAACCA
>JAYULE010000126.1:0-2967 GCA_043763845.1 Sphingobacteriales bacterium | reverse complement strand
GATTTATTCACGATGAATCGGCATCCGGGCAAACCGTTTACATTGAACCCGAAGAGGTTTTTAGTCTAAATAATTTAGTGCGTGATTTAGAGTTTGATAAACGACGAGAAATTATTAGAATACTAACCCAACTTACCGATAAACTGCGCCCTTATGTACCCATTTTATTACAATATCATGGTTTTTTAACCAAGCTAGATTTTGTGCGGGCCAAAGCACTTTTCGCTATCGTTATTGATGCTGAAATGCCTATTTTAAGTAAAAGCCCTATTATAAAATTGTTTAATGCCCAACACCCATTGCTGTTATTGGCCAATAAAAAAGTGGGTAAATTGGTAGTGCCATTAAATATTTTAGTAAACGAGGGAAGTAGAATTGTACTTATATCTGGCCCTAATGCCGGTGGAAAATCGGTAGCTATGAAAACCATTGGCTTGTTGCAAATTATGGTGCAGGCGGGTTTGTTAATTCCGGCTGCTTCGCAGTCAGAAATTGGCATTTTTAAACAACTTTTTGCCGATATAGGCGACGACCAATCTATAGAAAGTGATTTGAGTACTTATAGTGCGCATCTGTCTAAAATGAAGCACTTTATCACTTTTGCCAACCACAAAACACTTTTATTAATTGATGAATTTGGTACTGGTACCGATCCTCTTTTTGGTGGCCCAATTGCTGAAGCCGTATTAGAAGTTATTAACAAAAAAAACGCTTACGGCGTAATTACCACCCATTACAGCAACCTAAAATTGTTTGCGAATAATACACCAGGTTTAGAAAACGCATCAATGGTGTTTGATAATGTAAACCTGCAACCTATGTATATGCTAGAAATGGGTAAACCAGGTAGCTCTTACGCTTTCGAAATTGCCCAAAAAATAGGTTTATCGCAACAGGTAATAGAATTAGCGAAAAATAAAATTGGGGTACAGCAACGTAAAATGGATACCATGCTAATTAATTTAGAGCGAGATAAAAAAGACATTATAGACCAAAAAATTGCCCTCGAAAAACAATTAAGCCAATATAAAACCCTTTTAGAGGATAACGAAAAACTAAAGTTGTATTATGCCGAAAATAAGCGTAATTTAATTAGAGATGCTAAATTGGAGGCGCAAACCATTATAAAAAACGCCAATAAATTGGTAGAAAACACCATCGCCGAAATTAAAGAAGCTAAAGCCGATAAACAAACTACACAAACCCTGCGGGCAAATTTAACTACCGAACTCCGTAACAACGACATAAAACCCGAAGCCATAAAGCCTATGGTTACCGAAACTACTTTTAAAGAAGGCGATTGGGTAAAAATGATAGATACGGGCAACGTTGCCCAAGTTTTAGAGGTTGCAAAAAACAATGTTATTTTAGCTTTTGGCGATTTACGTTCGGTAGTAAAGTTAAATCGAGTTGAAAAAATTTCGAATAAAGAGGTTCCTAAAGATATAAAACGATTTGCAAAATCGGGCCATACCGAGTCGGCAGCAAATTTTTCGGGCGAGATTGATATACGTGGCCAGCGTGGCGAAGATGCACTTTATGAAATAGAAAAGTATTTTGACAAAGCTATAATGTTTGGCCTAAGTAATTTTAAAATTATACACGGCAAAGGTAATGGAATTTTAAGAAAACTAATTAGAAACTACTTAAAAAAATACCCTCAAGTAAACCGTTTAGAAGATGAACACGCAGATAGGGGCGGGGATGGGATAACGTATGTGTATTTAAATTAGGGAGTTAGTCGTAAGTAAAGGGAGTTCTTAGTCGTAAGTCAATTATTCATAAGGTTTATTTTTTAATATGGTAAAGTGTTTTGTTGCAAAAAGTCTTAGAAGTTTAAATCAATTAATCTAACATAAAAACTCATAAATAATTAAATTAGAAGCAGAAACGTATTTAATTTAATTATTTATGAGTTTTTTAAAGATAGTTTTCAGCTAATGATTTTTTGAAAACTTACTAATATTGGTCACATCAATATTACTTAATTTATTGTTTCGATTGTTCTAAATTACCGCTTAAATAGCAATTTAAGACTATTTTGAATTACTACTATTTTAACTTACGACTTTTTAACTTTTTATATTTAATCCCTACTTTTATTAACAGCAAATTTTGCTAATCCACCAAATAATAAACCTAAAACCGCTCCTAAAATAACATGTCCTTCAACGGCAAAGCCAATTAAAATACCAGCTGTAAGGCCAACTACGTAATAAACCCAGTTATAATCTTGTTGGTTAATTTCTTGTTCCATAAATATTGTTTTATAAGCCTCAAAGCTAATTTATTTAAATTGAAAATGAAAAAAATTGGTTTAAACTTTTAGTTTGGGTAGGTAAATCTCAACAACGTTTAAAAACCTCATCAGCGGTTAAAAACCTCGACAACGGTTAAAAACCTCGACAACGGTTGAAAACCTTGCCGATGGTTAAAATAATTAAACCTACGGTTTAAAACCTTGTCTATGGTTAAAAAAACCTATATTAAATGATGGTTATAAGCATATTTTAATAAGCCAATTACATTTTGAGTATCGGTTTTTCTAAAAATATTTTTCCGATGAGTTTCAACCGTTCTTTCGCTAATAAAAAGTTGTTCGGCAATTTGCCGGTTATTCATCTCTTTTTCAATGAGTTTTAAAACCCCAATCTCTCGTAAGGTTAATCTATCTGATGTGTTGTAGGCATCAAAATTTAAAACCTCGTTGCTAATTTCGGCCGAAAAGTACATTTCACCTTTCCCAACTGCTTCTATTGCATCTAATAACTCTTGTTTACCCGTATTTTTTAAAATATAGCCATTTACCCCAGCATCAAACATTTCCCGTACCGAAATATTGTCCGAATACATAGAAAGACAAATAATTTTAATATCCTTAAACTTTGCTTTAACCAATTTAGTAAGTGCAATGCCATTTAATTGAGGCATATTAATATCGGTAATTAAAATATCGGTAGGTATAAC
>JAYULE010000125.1:0-10673 GCA_043763845.1 Sphingobacteriales bacterium | reverse complement strand
TCAACATTTTGTAAGGCTTGTATGTTGGCTACATAATCGGTATAGGTTGCAGTATCAACAACAATTGCTTGAGTAACTAAAAATACATCGCTTTGTTTTTCTTCGCTGTGCGAGTGTGTGCAAGCATTTAAAGTGACTATTGCGAGCGACATTAAAAAAAATATTTTCATAGATTGTTTGGGTTTGATATATAGCGATAGTAACATTTGTTTTTATTAAGTGAGTAAAACATTTAAATGCGAATTATAAAAAAAACATTTTAATTATAATTAAGTATTTTATTTGTTAATTGAATACTAAGCATTATTAGATAGTTAATTGTATGTATAATTTAAAAAACAATTAAAAAATATTGTTTTTGAGAGAATTTATTTAGTGCAAAACAAGAAAACATTCAAAAAAATTTAAAAAATTCAATCTTTAATAATGCCTAAAGCTTTTTTATTAGAAACATTAATACAATTATAGCATATACTATTGATATTTGCAACAACAAACGCTTTTTTGTACAAAAATTGTATTTTAATTTCACAATCATTGTTATATTTTTAAAATAAAAGATAACATCAGTATTAAAATATATTATTTATCAAATTTTTGCTAAAAATAATGCACATTAAAAATTTCTTTATATCATATATCTCAATATGTACCCTCATTATTATAACTTATGTTTTATAAATAGTGGTAATAGAATTACGCATAATACTTAGTAAAATCAAATAAGCATAATGGCTTAACAAAATCTTAACACCTAAATCATCCCGAAACTTTGGAAATGTTAAAAGTTTCCATAGTTTTGCAAAACCGCTAAAACAATTTATAAAATAAGATAGTTAAACTTTTTTAATCAAACACCAAACATTTTGAATTTAAAACTCCCACCAAAATCAAGAATAGCCTCTACCCTATTTGTTTGTTTCTTATTTTTAACAAGCGCAGTTTATGCGCAAAAAAATCAAACTTTAAATGGACTTATAAAAGATGTTGCTACTGGCGAAACCTTAATTGGCGCATCGGTAAAAGTAAGTGGCGTTAAGCAAACCGCCACAGCTACAAATGCTTATGGGTTTTACTCGTTAAATTTGCCTAGCGGGAGTTATAAAATTGAAGTTTCGTATGTGGGTTACCAAAGTGTTTCTAAAGATTTAGAAATTACTACAAACACCAAATTAAATTTCGAATTATTAATTTCTAACCAATTAGCCGAGGTAATTGTAACCGATGTTAAACGCAATAACAATGTAAGTAGTGCGCAAATGGGGTTCGAGAAACTTAATGTTAAAGACATACAAAACGTACCTGTTTTATTTGGCGAACGAGATATTTTAAAAACTTTACAATTACTGCCTGGCATAAAAGCCGCAGGCGAAGGTAACAGTGGGTTTTATGTTAGAGGCGGCGCAACCGACCAAAATTTAATACTTTTAGATGAAGCGCCGGTTTACAACGCATCGCACCTTTTAGGCTTTTTCTCCACTTTTAACTCCGATGCTATTAAAGATGTTACGGTTTATAAAGGCGGTATGCCAGCCCAATATGGTGGGCGCTTATCATCGGTATTAGATATAAAAATGAATGATGGGAACAAAAAAAAATACACTGTTGAAGGTGGTATTGGTCTTATATCGTCTCGTTTAAAAGTTGAAGGGCCGTTTAAAAAAGACAAAAGTTCATTTATGGTTAGTGGCCGTAGAACATACGCCGATGCCTTTTTAGCTCTAGCACCCGACACCGCTTTACGTGGCAATACCCTATATTTTTACGATCTAAATGCCAAAGTAAATTATCAAATAGATGATAAAAATGTGGTTTACCTATCGGGTTATTTTGGTAGAGATAAATTAGGTTTAGCCAAAACTTTTGGCTTTGGCTGGGGAAATGCAACAGCAACTTTACGTTGGAACCATTTGTTTAGCAACCGTTTGTTCTCAAACACTTCATTAATTTATAGCAATTACGATTATACCATAGAAAACCTTTTAAGTGGTAACGAATTTAAGGTAAACTCTAGCATTCGCGATTTTAATATTAAACAAGATTTTCAATACGCATTAAATAACCAACACGAACTTAAGTTTGGTATTGATGCTATACAGCACACCATTGCACCAGGCAAATTAACTACTACATCCACAAGTATTACGCCACTTACTGTGCAGGTACGTAAGGGTTACGAGGTTGCAGCTTATGTATCAGACGAGTATAAAGTAACAGATAAAATTAATGTGGTTTTTGGGACTCGATTATCTTCATTCGCTTTGATGGGCGGCGGTAATTTCAAAACCTTTGATAGAGATGGCAACACAGTAACTTCAAAAGATTACGCCAATAACGAAGTTGTAAAAACTTACATTAACATTGAGCCACGCTTATCTTCTAGTTTTTTAATTGATGATACAAAATCTATTAAAACATCTTACACACGAAACACGCAAAATCTTCATTTAATGGCTAATTCCACGGCAACATCGCCAACCGATTTATACATTATGAACAGCAACAATACCAAGCCAGAAATTGCCGACCAAGTAGCTCTTGGATATTTTAACAATTTTAAAAACGATACCTACGAGTTTTCGGCAGAGGTATATTATAAAACCATGCAAAACCAAATAGAGTACCGCAGCGGTACCGATTTAAGAGGAAACCAAAACGTTGAAGCCGATTTAATTTATGGCAAAGGCCGAGCTTATGGGATTGAGCTGTTTGCAAAGAAAAAGTATGGCGATTTTAATGGCTGGGTAGGTTATACCTTATCAAAAACCGAACGCCAATTTGACCAAATTAACGATGGGCGTTGGTTTGTTGCCAAACAAGACCGCACCCACGATGTATCATTAGTAGGCATTTATAAAGCAAGCAAACGTTGGACTTTCTCATCTACATTTATTTACAGCACAGGTAATGCGGTAACTTTCCCACAAGGGAAATACACCATAGATGGTCAAACCGTATTTTATTATGGAGATAGAAATAGTAGCCGTACACCAGATTATCATCGTTTAGATGTTTCGGCAACTTTAGATGGCAAGGCTACCAAAAAATATAAATCAAGCTGGAATTTTAGTATCTATAATTTATATAATCGTCAAAATCCGTTTGCTATTGATTTTAGAGACAACCCCGACAATAAAATGCAAACCCAAGCCGTACGCACAACTTTGTTTGGCATTATACCATCAGTAACCTGGAACTTTAAATTTTAAAAATGAAAATATTTATTAATAATTACCCAATTTTTTTTATCAGCCTTTTAGCGTTTGCATTTGTTAGTTGTGAAAAAGTAATTGATTTAAAATTAGAAAACACTTCGCCTAAATTGGTAATAGAATCAACCTTTACCGATAGCTTACAAATACAAACCGTAACCATATCTCAAACTATAAATTTTGAAACTAGTAATCAGTTCAAACCAATTGTAGGCGCAAAAGTAACGCTAAGCGATATGCAAAATATGTTAATAACTTTTGTAGAAACTAATCCTGGAATATACCAAACCCTAACACCCGTTAAAGGTGAGTCTGGAAAAAAATATAATTTAAGCGTTACGGTAAATAACCAAAATTATTTAGCATCATCAACAATGCCACAAGCCGTAAAACTAGATTCGATTAGGCAAAACGAAATTTTTATTTTCGGCGAAAAAACTAAATTTTTAAAAGTACATTTTCAAGATCCTGCAGGTCTTGGAAATTATTATAATAACCGTATTTTTATTAACAAAACAAAACGAAACGAGTTTTTTGTTGAGTTTGATAGATTTAACGATGGAAAACAAATTGCAAATACAATTTTTATTAACGAACCCGATTTGGCTGTAGGCGATAAAGTAAAAATTGATTTGCTTACTATTGATGTAAACGTTTACAGATACCTTTTCTCAATAACCCAAATATCTGGGAATGGTGGCCCACCAACTGCACCTGCCAATCCCGTAAGTAATTTTAATAATGGTGCGTTAGGTTATTTTAGTGCCAGTACATTAAGTGTTGATAGTGTTGAAATTAAGTAGTTTTTTTATGTTAAACAGCAATTTAAACTAATACCTTAAATCAATCAACTATTTATTAGTGCCGCTTGGTTTCTTTTTCCATTTTCGTGGTGCACCATGATGAGAATGTCCACCACCATGAGCCATTGAGTTATATTCAAAAGATTCTCCTAACCCTTCTGGTAATGGCATTTTGGGTATTTCTCGCTCAATCATTTTTTCTATTCGGCCAAATTTACGCTGGTCTTTTTGGTTAATAAAAGTAATTGCAGTACCTGTAGTTTCTGCTCGGGCGGTACGGCCAATTCGGTGTATATAATCTTCAGGATCAGGTGGTACATCGTAATTAATTACCAAACTTATACCTGCAACATCTATCCCTCTTGATAAAACATCGGTACCAATAATAACCTGTATTTGCTTGCCTCTAAAAGCCATCAATATTTTTTCGCGTTGGGCTTGGTCTAAATCCGAATGAAAGGCATCAACCTGTACGCCAGCTCGTTCTAAACTACTTGCTAGTTTTTTTACAATTTCTTTACGCGATGCAAAAATTATAACACTTGTAAATTCTTTTTTCTTTAAAATGATTTTTAGAAGGGATGCTTTTTGCTCATCTAAAGTTAAATACGCTTGTTGTAAAATACCTATTGATGGTTTAGAAACCTCTATATTAACTTCGGCAGGGTTGTGCAATATTTTTTTAGTAAGTTCTCTTATTTTATGTGGCATTGTTGCCGAGAACATTAAATTTTGGCGTTTTTCTGGCAGATAGCAAATAATTCGTACAATATCGTCGTAAAAGCCCATGTCCATCATACGGTCGGCTTCGTCTAAAATAAGGTGTTTTAAATTAGTTAATTTTATAGTGCCCGATGTTAGGTGAGCAATTAAACGCCCTGGTGTGGCTACAATAATATCAACCCCATCATTTAGTGAGCGGCGTTGTTGTTCGTAATTAAAACCATCGCCACCTCCATAAACTGCTATTGAACTGTTGCCTGTAAAATACGCCAAACCCTCAATTTGTTGGTCAATTTGTTGAGCCAATTCACGCGTTGGGGCTAAAATTAGTGTGTTAATACCAACAGTTTTATTGTTATTAATTTTATTTAAAACCGGTAAAAGGTATGATGCCGTTTTACCTGTACCAGTTTGTGCACAAGCAATTAAATCTCTTCCTTCTAATATTAACGGAATGGCTTGTTTTTGTATTGGAGTGGGTTCTCTGTAACCCATTGTATCTAAACCTTCTTGTAAAAGTTGGTTAAAGTCGAAATCTTTAAATGTCAATTTTTTTTATTTTAATATGTTAATGTTGTAAAGATAAACGAATTATACGAATTAATTTAGGATAAATATTTTTGTTAATAAACACCACCAATAGCGTTTAATTTCAATTTATAGCAAAACGTGGGTTAATTTTTAATTTACCTTTCCAACAGTCTTTTTTAAGACCTTGGAAACGATTGTGTTCCAATTCACAACATTTAACCGTCGACAAAGTTTTTAATCTTTGTCGAGGTTAATTACCTTTCCAACAGTCTTTTTTAAGACCAAGACGTATTTGCAAGTTATTTTCTAAAACTACAAATTTTGTGCTATTACAAAACCACTAGCCCAAGCCCATTGAAAATTGTAGCCACCTAACCAACCAGTAACATCAACACACTCGCCACCAAAATACAAACCTTTTACTTTTTTGCTTTCTAAAGTTTTTGATGATAACTCATCTGTGCTTACTCCGCCTTTCATTACCTCGGCCTTATCGTACCCTTTATTGCCTGCGGGTTTTACTTTAAAGTGATGAATAAAGTTTTCGATAGCTATAAAATCTGTATTGCTTAACGAAGCTAGGTTTTTTTCTATCGGTAAAACCCCCGTAAGGGCTTCAACAAACTTGCGGGTATAAAACAAAATGAGGTAATTTGATAACAGTTTTTTGCCGTTAATTTTACGCTCGGCTTCTATCAAAGTTTTTATTTGCCTGTTTGGTAAAAGGTTAATATTAATAGTATCGCCGGGGTTTATGTACGATGATATTTGCAAAATTGCAGGCCCACTTAAGCCCCAATGAGTAAAAAGTATGTTTTCTTGGAAACTAATTTTAGGGTTACTAACTTCCGCAAAAACCGAGTTGCCCGATAGGTTTGCAAACCAATCTAAATCTTTACCAGTGATGGTTAATGGTACTAAAGCAGGTGCGGTTTGGGTAATTTTTAAGCCAAATTGTTGGGCAATTTTTAAACCAAAATCGGTAGCACCCATTTTTGCTATAGGTAAACCGCCGCTAGCAATAACTAGTTTTTGGGTTGTAATTGTTAAGTTTTTTCCGTTGCTTTGGTAACTAATCGTAAATATTTCATCCCACTTATTTATCCCGGTAAGGGTAGCGTTTAACACAATTTTTTGCTGCATTTGTGCACACAAATTTTCAAAAACGGCAACAATATCTTTAGCGTTATTGCTTTGTGGAAAAAGCTGACCTAAAGTTTTTTCTTGCCCAATAATGCCGTAGGTTTCAAAAAATTGTATGCTATCATCTACCGTCCAAGCGGCTAAAGCCGATTTTATAAAGTGTGGATTTTGAGAAATAAAGTTATGCGTTTCGCAATTTAGGTTGGTATAATTACAACGCCCACCCCCCGATATTAATATTTTAGCACCCACTTTATCGTTTTTTTCCAGAAGCAAAATGCGTTTGCCCAAAAAACCAGCTTGTACAGCACACATTAAACCGCAAGCACCAGCTCCAATTATTACGGCATCGTAATCTAAATTACCCATTCTTCAAAAATGAGATTTAATTCAAGATATTTTACATTTAACGCTATAAAATTGCAATATTTTGCTTTTTAACCCTTTATTTTCTTAAAATCTAAATCCTGAAAATCGAAGCTAAAATCGGTTAATGGCGATATGGATTCCAATTTAAAGCCTTTTGCATTCCCGTTCTTATCTACCAAAAATTTCAAGAAAGCATCGGCATCTAAACTTCTATCGTTCCATTTTACAATAAAAATATGGTTTTTGTAGAAAGTAATTTCTCCTTTTAGCTTAGGCGAGTTTTTTGCTTTAAAACACAATTTTCCGTTTTTTTGACTTATGCTTACTTGCCCAAACCAAGCATCGGTAAAAATGCCTACATAGTTTTTTAAGTTGGCTGTGGCCGATTTTGTGTTTTTAACAGCCGCAATATCGGCCCAAGTTTTGGCAACAATACTATCGGCTTCTTTTTCGTTTGCTAATCTATTGTCGTTATAAATTCTAATTCTGTCTTTTTGCTTCATCCCAAAATAACCATCTTTAACTGAATTGGTTATTGCACTAAAAGCTGCACCAGATTGTTGGTTGGTTAACACAATTATGCCTAAATTTAACTTAGGCACAATGCTAACTTGGGTAACAATACCCGATAAGCCACCCGTATGCGATGCTTGGAAAAAGCCATTTGCATCGTTTAAAAACCAGCCTAAACCATAAGCACTAAAACTTTGTGGTGCGCTTTCAATTATAGTTTGTGGGCTCCAAAGTTGTTGGTGTACTTGGCTACTAAACAATTTTTCTTGTAGGTTTTCGCCATATTTACCTCCATTAATCATGGCTAAAACCCATTTACTCATATCGGTAATATTAGAGTAAATGCCACCTGCGGCATTGGCAACTTCGCCAAAACTTAAACCTACGACCAGTAATTTACCTTGGTATGGGGCGTGGCCATCAATTATATTAGTTTTATCTTTTAACCTATACCACGATGCTGCAGTTTGCGTCATGCCTAATGGCTTAATAATTTTGGTTTCTATAAAATCTTCGTAGCTAATGCCCGATACCCTTGCAACTATTTCGCCAGCAACTATGTATAATAAATTATCATAATCAAACTGGGTACGAAATGATGATACAGGTTTTAAAAATCTTAAATTATGTATCAATTGGCTTTTGGTTACCAAACTCGAATCGGGCCAAATCATTAAATCGCCTGCACCCAAACCCAAACCGCTGCGGTGGGTTAGCAAATCGCGAATGGTAAACTCACGGGTAACGTAGGCATCGTACATTTTAAAATCGGGAATTATTTTTACCACTTTGGTATCCCAAGATATTTTTTTTGCATCAACCAACATTCCCAAAGCGGCAGCTGTAAATGCTTTGGTGTTAGATGCTACCCCAAAAAGTGTATTTTCATCAACTTTTTGGTTGCCTTTAATTGAACGTATGCCATAACCTTTGGCATGTATTACTTTTCCATCTTTAATAACCGCCACCGCAATACCGGGCACATTAAAAGTGCTTAAAGTTTGTTGGGTTAAACTATCTATTTGTTGCGAAGTTAATATTTGAGCTTTTATGTTTATGCCACAAAGTATTAATATAAAGGCAATTGTGAGGTTTTTTATGAGTTGCATATTTTAGTAAGATTTTAGGTTTAACTAAACAGAAACGCAATATCGTCTTTGGTTAGTTTTTTAACAAAACCTGCTTCTTCCGAAATTAAATCGCTGGCTAAGGCTTTCTTTTTTTGTTGTAATTGAAGTATTTTTTCTTCAACGCTATCTTTACAAATCATTTTATAAGCAAAAACTTTGTTGGTTTGGCCTATACGGTGGGTACGGTCTATGGCTTGTTGTTCGGTAGCGGGGTTCCACCAAGGGTCTATTAAGTAAACATAATCGGCCGATGTTAGGTTTAAACCCACACCACCCGCTTTTAAGCTTATTAAAAACACACGAATGGAATCATCAGTCTGAAATTTATTTACGGCATCTTTTCGTTTTATGGCAGGGGTACTTCCGTCTAAATACGAATATTTTATTTGCCTTTGGTCTAACTCAATTCTAATTAGGCTTAGCATTTCTACAAATTGCGAAAAAACCAATACTTTATGTGTACCTGTATTGTCTTCTAATTCTCGCACCAATTCTTTTATTTTTACCGAGTCGTTTTTATACTTTTCGTCTTTTAACAAAGCTGGCGAATCGCAAATTTGGCGCAATTTAAGCAAGCCTTCTAAAATGTACATGCTACTTTTGCCCATACCGTTTTCGGCAATGCGTTCCATTAGGTTTTCGCGGTAAAGTTTTTTGTAATAATCGTAAACTTTACGTTGTGCGGTATCCATTTCGCACCATAAAACGGTTTCGGTTTTATCGGGTAAATCTTTGGCTACCTGTTCTTTGGTGCGACGTAACATAAAGGGGTAAATTAGTTTACGCAGTTCGTCGCCTTTGGCTTTATCGCCATATTTATCAATTGGGTTGGCAAACTCGGTTTTAAAAAACTCCATATTACCCAACATACCAGGGTTTAAAAAATTCATTTGTGCATATAAATCAAAGGTGTTGTTTTGCACAGGGGTGCCACTTAATATAAGTTTATTAGCCGATTTTAATACTTGTACAGCTTTGGTAATTTGTGCGGCTGGGTTTTTTATAGCCTGGCTTTCATCTAACAATAAATAACCAAAATTTAGTTTGCTTAAATGTTCAATATCGCTACGTACCATACCGTAGCTGGTTATAATTAGGTTGTTTTCGGTAAATTTTTCGTCGCTTAAATGCCTATCTGTTCCGTAGTGAATATAGTATTTTAAGCCTGGTGTAAATTTCTGAATTTCGCTTTCCCAATTGTAAATTAACGATGTTGGGCAAACTATTAAATGGGTTTCGGTGCTACTTTGTTCAATACAATGTTGTAAAAATGTAAGCGCTTGTAGGGTTTTGCCTAAGCCCATATCATCGGCAAGGCAGCCACCCCAACCTAGTTTTTTTAATTGTTGTATCCATTGGTAGCCAGCTATTTGGTAATCGCGTAAAGTTGCTTTTAATTTTTTGGGGAGGGCAATTTCTTTTAAATCTCCCAAACGGTGTAAATTTTGTTTTTTCTCGTTAAGTTCATCCTGTATAGCGGTATCATCTAACTGGTTATACAGTTCGTCTAAAAGGGTGTAGTGCAGTTTAGAAACTTTTAAATTATCGTCTTTTATTTGCCCCATACGCAATAACGGGCTGTATTTTTTTATCCACTCTTCGGGTAGTATGCCTAAAGTGCCATCTTTTAACAAAATAAATTCTTGTTTGGCTAATATTGCTTTTTTAAGTTCGGCAAGGCCAACGGTTTGGTCGCCGTAATGCACTTCTATTTGCAAATCAAACCAATCAATACCGGATGATGATTTTATTTCAAAAACTGGTTTATTGGTGTTGTACTTAAATTTTTTAAGATCGTTTAAGCCATAAACTGGGATGTTTTTATTTTGCAATTCGTTAAAAAATTGCATAAACCAGTTTTTGTTCATAGCCTCGGTAAAAGGTAAATAAAAATATTCTTTGTTATTTTGAACCTTAAACCGTGGGTGTAATGTTTTTATAAAATCTATTAGTTCTTGTTCTTTAGCAGTATCTCGTTCAACACTAATTACTTGGCTTTGGTTATTTAAAATAGTTTTGTCGGCACCATCCATTTCGGCTTCGTAGTTACCATATTTCCATTTTGGGCGCACCATTAAAAAATTATCATTTAATTCGCTCAAATATATTACAGGCTGGGGTAGGTTGTTTTGTAAGTTTTCTATATTTACACTTGCATCAAAATTAATAGCATATATTTTACTTAAGGGTTTAATAATTTTTTCGATAAAGGCTTCGGTATCTTGCTGGTGTAACATCACATCGCCTTG
>JAYULE010000124.1:0-10704 GCA_043763845.1 Sphingobacteriales bacterium | reverse complement strand
AAACCCCAATTTGTATCCAACGGGTAAATAACTCGCCAGTGGGTTCGCCGCTAAAGCCTCCAATATCGGTACCTGCAAATGGAATACCCGAAACAGATAGGCGTTGCATTTGCAAACTTCCGAGTTTTAAATGTTCCCAAGTGGCAACGTTATCGCCAGTCCAAACACAACTATAACGTTGTAAACCCGAGTAACCAGCCCTAGTAATTGTAAACGGACGTTTGTTTTTTTGCAATAATTTTAAACCATCGTAAGTTGCTCTTACCATTTGCATACCATATACGTTGTGTGCTTTTCGGTGCGACCCACGGTGACCATCATAATCGTGGCGTACATCATCGGGGAAAGTGCCTGCACCAAAAACTGCTGGCTCGTTCATATCGTTCCAAACTCCGGCAACGCCAACTTCTACTAATTCTTTAAATAAAGTACCCCACCATTTACGCACTTCAGGGTTTGTAAAATCCGGAAACTGGCAACGGCCAGGCCAAACATGCCCTTCCATAAAATAGTCATCGCTACGGCGACAAAAATATTTATTATCTTTTCCTTCTTTAAATACCCAATAATTGTCATCTACTTTAATTCCTGGATCAATAATTACCACCGTTTTAAAACCATCATCAGAAAGTTCCTTAATCATTTTTTTAGGATTTGGGAAATACTTTTTATTCCATGTAAAACAACGATAACCATCCATGTAATCAATATCTAAATACAAAGCATCACAAGGAATTTTTCGGTCTCTAAAGTTTTTTGCTAAATCTTGTAGTTTTGATTCGGGGTAATAACTCCACCTGCATTGGTGATAACCTAATGCCCACATTGGAGGTAATTTATGTGTTCCAGTTAAAGTGTGGTAGCGTTTTACCACATCCATCATGTGTGGGCCGTGTATGTAATAATATTGTAATTCGCCACCATCGGCCCAAAAACTTGTTTTGTTTTGGTCTTCGTGGGCAAAATCAAAATGCGTTTTGTAAGTGTTATCAAAAAATATACCGTACGATTTTCCCTCTTTTAAACTTAAATAAAATGGAATACTTCTGTAAAGTGGGTCTTGGTGTTTAGAAAAAGAGTAAGTATCAGTATTCCAATTATGAAATCTTTTTCCTCTTAAATTAAAGTCGGTTGGTTTATCGCCTAAGCCAAAAAAACTTTCGCCATTACTGCATTTTTTTGTACAATAAACATAATAACCACCAAAAGCAGTGTTTTCTTCAAAGTGCATTGCTTGGCTATCTTCGTTGGTAATATTATCCTCATTATCAGTAAACGAGATACAAAAATTAACTTTTGCAACTTTACATTTTACTGTATTTGTTGATACGATAAAATGTGTATCCGTTTCGTGATAGTTAAATACAGTTATTTTTTGATCAAGAATAGGTACAGCATACGAAAACTCATCTAAAAAAACACTGTTGGGAGCCAGTTTTACACGAATAATCTCGTCGCTTATAACTCTAATTTCAACTGTTGAAGTTTTATCGCTAAAATAAAATTTGCTTCCCTCTTGTCTTACTTCTTTAATTTCGTCGAGATATTTTTTTACAATAGGTTGTATGCCTACAATAGGGTTGTTTAAATGTTGAATTTCTTCTAAATCTTCTACTGATAATTCTAAATTTGGTGCTAAAAACTTTTCTTCTTCCTTCATTTTATATTAGTAATGCCAAAAATTTCTGTTATTTTTATGTTATTTGAAGCAATTATAAGCATTTATAGCAACTATTTGGCTATAATTTCAAAATTTGCATTTATTAACAATATTTTATAATGGTTAAAGGAAAATAGTAGTTTTATTTAAATTTAAAACTACTTATAAATGTGTTTGTGTTTTAATTCTACATGTCTAAAACAAGTAAAATTTTAAAATAAAAAATTTCTTGCATTTATACAATACTTATGTACATTTGCCTATCAAATAAAAATGACTTTAAAAACAACATATTACTATGGTTACTTTTTCTATCAAGATAGAAACGGGTACAATATGTAAAAAAATATAAAAACATACATAAAAGACCCGGCTGTAAAGTTCGGGTCTTTTTTTTTATCACAAAACAATCAATAACTAAATAAAATAACCTCCAATTTAAATATCAACAAAATGAAATTAGATTTAAATATTGCGCCATTAAGCAGCTGGATGCCAGCCACAAGCGAACCATTAATTATTTCGGGCCCTTGTAGTGCCGAAACCGAAGAGCAATTATTAGCCACTGCACACTTATTAAAAGCAACTGGAAAAATTAGTGTTTTAAGAGCAGGTATTTGGAAACCACGTACAAGGCCAGGAGAATTTGAAGGTATTGGTGCCGAAGGTTTGGTTTGGTTAAACCGAGCAAAAGAAGAAACTGGCTTTCCAACTGCTGTTGAAGTTGCTACTGCAAAACACGTAGAAATGGCTTTAAAAGCGGGTGTTGATATACTTTGGATAGGCGCTAGAAGTACAGTAAACCCTTTTACCGTACAAGAAATTGCTGATGCTTTACAAGGTGTTGATATCCCAGTAATGGTAAAAAACCCCATAAATCCAGATTTATCTTTATGGATTGGTGCTTTAGAGCGTATTAACCGAGCCGGAATAACCAAATTGGCAGCCATTCACCGTGGGTTTTCAAGCTACGAAAAATCGGCGTTTAGAAACGAACCAATGTGGGATTTAGCTATAGCCTTAAAAACAATTGCGCCTAACTTGCCTATTTTAAACGACCCAAGTCATATTTGTGGAACTCGAGATTTAATAGGCTTTATTTCTCAAAAAGCTTTAGATTTAGATATGCAAGGCTTAATGATTGAAGCGCATATTGACCCTAGCGTAGCTTGGACAGATGCCAAACAACAATTAACACCCGCTGCATTAAGCGAACTAATTGATACTTTAACTTTACGTACACCAGATTCGGAAAATTCTGAATTTACAAACAAGCTAAACGAAATGAGAGGTAACATTGATAGAATTGACGATCAAATTTTCCAGAAATTGGCCGAACGTATGTCGATAGTTGAAAAAATTGGTACTTACAAACGCGATAATGATGTTACTATTTTGCAAGTAAACCGTTGGGACGAGATTTTACAAAAACGTACCGCAATTGGTGAAGCACTTAAACTAGATAAAGATTTTATTGAACATATGCTAGAATTAATACACAGCGAATCTATCCGTAAGCAAACTGCTATAATGAATGAAGAAAAAACTGCGGCTAAATAGTATGAACAACATTCTGTTAAAGAAAAATACTTTTAATACCAATGCGCTTATACAACTTACGGGTTCTAAAAGTGAAAGCAATAGGGCATTAATTTTAGCCGCTTTAAGCGGAGGAAAAGTTAAAATTAATAACCTTTCTACCGCCGCAGATACGGTAACGCTAAATCATATTTTAAATCATCAAACCCAAACCGATGAAGTAAATGTTGGGCCAGCAGGTACTGCAATGCGTTTTTTAACAGCTTATTATGCCATAAAAAACAACAAAATTATACTTACTGGTTCCGATAGGATGAAACAACGACCTATCGGAATTTTGGTAGATGCTTTACGAAATTTAGGAGCAAATATTGAATATCAAGAAAACGATGGCTTTCCGCCTTTAGCCTTCGAGGGTACTTTTGTTCAAAAAACAAATCATATTAAAATTAAAGGCAACATTAGTTCGCAGTATATAACGGCTTTGTTGTTAATAGCAAACTCGTTGCATAATGGTTTAAATGTGGAGATTGAGGGGGAATTAACCTCAAAACCCTATGTAGAAATGACTTTAGCAATGCTTGCCCAATGTGGTATTTTACATCAATGGGAAAATAATGTGATAAGCATAGCCAACCAAAATTTTAACGAAACTACTTTAACTATTGAGCCCGATTGGAGTGCAGCATCGTACTGGTATATGGTTTTGGCTTTCGCCGATGCAAGTTGCATAACCTTACCAAACTTAAAAAAACATAGCTTACAAGGCGATAGTGCCATTACCCAAATAATGGAAAATTTTGGTGTATCATCTGTTTTTGATGGCGATAATTTGGTTATCAAAAACCAAAATAAAGACTTTAAATCACAACTATTTAATTTAAAAGAATGCCCCGATTTAGCGCAATCGGTAATTGTAGCTTGTGCAGTTTTAGGGGTTAATGCCAGTTTTACTGGCCTCGAAACTTTAAAAATTAAAGAAACCGACCGTATTGCAGCCTTACAAAACGAATTGGCAAAAATTGGTGTTAAACTTATCGAACACCAAGAAATTTACCAATTAGATTGCTCGCAAAAAAATTATCCCAAAAAAATAACCATCAAAACCTACGAAGATCACCGCATGGCAATGGCTTTTGCACCTTTAGCAATGGTTATTGATGAAGTAGAGATTGAAGAAGCAATGGTGGTAGAAAAATCGTACCCTATGTTTTGGGATGATTTTGCAAGTTTAGGGTTTGAGTGTATAGAAGTTTAAATATTATTTCTTTTTTTTAAAACACCCAATAAAGCATTTTTTTTATATTTTTGCCTAAATCAACCAGTCGATGCAAAATTTAACCCTTTTAAGCGGAGAAAAATTTCAAATCACTTTACAAAGACTCTGTCATCAATTGATAGAGAACCACAACGATTTTTCTGAGTCTGTAATTTTAGGTATCCAACCCCGCGGCATCGGGCTTTCTAAACGTATTGCAAAACAACTTCAAATAATATTACCAAACAATAAAATTAACCACGGTGTTTTAGATATTACCTTTTACAGGGATGATTTTAGACGTGGCGATTACCCACTTATACCCAGCGCAACCGAAATAGATTTTATTGTTGAAGGCAAAAAAGTAATTCTAATTGATGATGTATTGTGGACAGGCCGCACAATACGAGCAGCAATGGATGCTTTGCAAGCTTTTGGTCGACCAGAAAAGGTAGAACTTTTAGTGTTGGTAGATAGGCGATATTCTCGTCAGTTTCCAATTGAAGCCGATTATATTGGCATAAAAGTAGATTCAATATCCTCCCAAAAAGTAGTAGTAAGTTGGCAAGAAACCGATGGTTTGGATAATGTAATTTTAGTATCAGAGCATAAATAAAAATGGCAGATACTCAACAACAATTAAGTAGCAGGCATCTTTTAGGTATTAAAGACCTTAGTTTAAAAGATATTGAATTAATTTTTGAAACCGCCGATACTTTTAAAGAGGTTTTAAATAGACCAATTAAAAAAGTACCTTCTTTGCGAGATATCACCATTGCCAATATATTTTTTGAAAACAGTACTCGCACTAAACTATCTTTCGAGCTGGCACAAAAACGTTTATCGGCGGATGTTGTAAATTTTGCTGCGTCCAGTTCATCGGTAAGTAAAGGCGAAACACTTATTGATACCGTAAATAATATTTTAGCTATGAAAGTAGATATGGTGGTAATGCGCCATCCTTATTCCGGAGCGGGTGTTTTTTTAAGCAAGCACATAAACGTACCCATTATAAATGCTGGGGATGGCGCACACGAACACCCTACTCAGGCTTTGTTAGATGCTTTTTCGATAAGAGAAAAATTTGGTGAAGTTGCAGGTAAAAAAGTGGTTATAGTGGGCGATATTTTACACTCTAGGGTTGCTTTATCTAATATATTATGCTTGCAAAAATTAGGTGCACAGGTTATGGTTTGTGGCCCCACAACACTTATACCTAAGTTTATACGCACATTAGGAGTACAAGTTGAAACTAATTTAATTAAAGCTTTAAACTGGTGCGATGTTGCCAATATGCTGCGTATTCAATTAGAGCGTCAGGATATAAAATACTTTCCATCAATAAGGGAATATGCTATGATGTACGGGCTAAACAAAAAAATATTAGACAGTTTAGATAAAGAAATTGTGGTAATGCACCCAGGCCCAATAAACCGAGGTGTGGAAATTACGAGTGATGTTGCCGATAGCAAACAATCTATAATACTTAACCAAGTAGAAAACGGGGTAGCAATTAGAATGGCAGTATTGTATTTATTGGCTGCTAGGAAATAGGTTTTTATAGCTTATTTTATAAACAGTATATTATGTTTAATAATCGAAGTCAGGTTTATAATATAATTTGACATTATGGTAAATTTTAAAGTTATTAAAACCGAGTTAGAATATAAAAAGGCAATTGATAGAACAATTGAAATTTTTTATGCCCAGCCAAATTCTGCCGAATTTGAAGAGTTGGAAGTTTTATTGTTATTAGTAAAAGATTATGAAGATAAACATATTCAAGTTCCAAAATTAAATCCTATTGAGGTTTTAAAACTAAAAATGGAAGAAAAAGGGTTAAAAGCAAATGATTTACAACCATATATTGGTACATTAAGTTATGTTTCTTTGGTGCTTTCGGGTAAAAGGGAGTTAACCTTAAAAATGGTTAAATCACTTCATAAATTTTTGGGTATTCCTTACGATATTTTTATGGTTGAGTTAAACCCATAAAACAAATTTATTTTCTTATCTCAATTTTCCATTTGTTCTACCCCAACAAAATAATCATCGCTAATTTTTATTTTATCAATTCCTTTTTTTAGTTGCATGGTTTTGATTTGGGTTGTAGGGTAAATTTTTATCAACTTACCTTTAATAGCGATTTCTAAAGGCATATTAAAACCAACAACATCGGCTTTCCAATTATAAAATAAAGTATTGTTCTTAATTTTGTAAACAAAAACTGGTACGTTTTTAAAGCGTAAATATTGGTTGAAAATAGGTGTAAAATTTTGCTTGGCAACCGTATTTATATAGTTTTCAATTTGTTGAGTAGTTACAGTTTGCTTGGCAAATTTTGTATTTAAACCTTTTAAAATTGCTCGCCAAGTTTTATCTTTATTAATTATGGTGCATAAAGTATGTAACATATTTGCACCTTTATAATACATATCGCCCGAGCCTTGGTTGTTTACTCCAGAATAGCCAATAATAGGTTTGTCGTTTAAAACGTTTTTTCGCAAACCCAAAACATACGCTTTTCCGGCAGCTTTACCGTACCAATATTCGGTAAACAAAGCTTCGCTATAATTGGTAAAGCTTTCGTGAATCCACATATCTGCAATATCTTTTGAGGTAATGTTGTTACCAAACCACTCGTGGCCACTTTCGTGAACAATCATAAAATCCCATTTTAACCCCCACCCCGTACCCGATAAATCTTTACCAGCATAGCCATTTTGGTAATTGTTACCGTAAGAAATACAGCTTTGGTGTTCCATACCTAAAAATGGAGTTTCCACAATTTTATAACCATCGGTGTAAAAAGGGTAGGCACCAAACCAATATTCGAAAGCAGTAAGCATTTGTTTTACATTTTTGGTAAGATGCTTTCTAGCCTTATCAATATTTTCGGGTAATACGTAACAATCCACGCTAAGTGGCCTATATTTATTTTTATAGCTTTCGCTGATTTTAGTGTAATTGGCAATGTTTAAAACCACGCCATAATTATTAATTGGGTTAGCAACAAACCAATTGTATTGGGTGTAATTGTTTGGTAAAGCTGTACTATTTTCGAGTTTTCCATTGCTTACTCCCATTAATGTATCGGGAACTATTAAGCTAATGCGCATACTATCTACTTCGTCCGCTTGTTGATCTTTATTTGGCCACCAACTACTTGCTCCTAAACCTTGGCAAGCTGTTGCTACCCAAGGTTGCCCGTTATTGTGCGTGGCAAACACAAAACCGCCATCCCATGGGGCATTTTTGGCTAAAGTTGTGTAACCCGAATAGTGAACCGTAAAATGTTGTTTACTTTTTGC
The DNA here is from genome assembly GCA_043763845.1 of Sphingobacteriales bacterium. Lineage (GTDB taxonomy): Bacteria > Bacteroidota > Bacteroidia > Sphingobacteriales > Sphingobacteriaceae > Pseudopedobacter. The sequence goes on along the minus strand of JAYULE010000124.1, from coordinate 2,936 downwards.
TTTTATACTATCCGGAAAGGTGATAAATACCGCGTTAAACTCTCGCTTAAACGGAATATTGATATTGTTGTAAACTACTTTTTCTATTTGTAAATTATCAAACAAATCAAATTGAAGGGTTTTAAAATTAGTTGTTGCTGTAAAACTAAACTGGTTATCGCCAGAAATAAATTTTTTATCTATATCAACTTTTACCGTTAAATGGTAAAAATTAATATCATAACAGGTTCTAAAAGGGCTGGTTAAGCTGCCTCGTAGGGTATCTGCTTTGGTAAATTGTTGGGCAAAAGATGAGTTAGAAATTATAAATAATAATAATAAATAAACAATGGTTTTTGTTGGTAGATAAAATAAATGTTTCTTCATTTTAAATTTAGAGTTTTAACGAATATACATAAACAAGTGCTGAACTAGAGGTTAAATCATACCTTTAAGCTACGGTTTAAATTTTTATGTTGTTTTTAAAAATTTTATATACAAAAATTAATTTGATAACCCTTGCAACCTTATACCTTAAAATTTCATCTTACCTTAAGAAACATAAATGAAGTTAGGCAAAACATATACATTGATTGAAATAGTTGAAGGGAGTAAAGCCAACAACAAGTTGCTGCAAAAATTGCTTTACCAGCAATTCGCAAGCAAAATGTTTGCAATTTGTATGCGCTATGCTAAAGACCGCATGGAAGCCGAAGATGTTTTGCAAATAGGATTTATAAAAATATTTAAAGAAATTAACAGTTACCGAGCCGAAGGAAATTTTGAAGGTTGGATGCGAAAAATTATGGTAAACACAGCTATTGAGAGTTATCGTAAAAATTTACGTTTTTTAAATGTTGTACCCATAGAATATGCATTTGAAGAACCAGAAAACAGTATTAATTTTTGCAATTTAGAAATGCAAGATTTGATAAAAATAATACAAAAGCTAGCGGAAGGATACCGAATAGTTTTTAATATGTACATAATAGAAGGCTACAGCCACAAAGAAATAGGTGCAACTTTGGGCATTAGCGAGAGTACTAGCAAATCTCAACTATCAAGAGCTAGAGCAATATTGCAACTAGAAATTATTAAAATGGAGGGCTTTAGATATGCAACCTAAAATAAATAATGAATGGGATGATTTGTTTAAAAACAAGTTTGAAGATGCCGAAATCACACCATCGGCAAATGTATGGGATAATATTGAAGCAAATTTTCCCACAAAAAAAAGGCGAAAAGTGCCGATTTTTTGGTGGTCGGCTGCTTGTATAATATTAGTTTCTACAACTTTACTAATTTTTGAAAAAAAGGGAGAAACGGCATTAAAAAACATAAAAAAAATTCCATCTGTTGGTTATCATAACAACTTAAAAGAAAATTTAAATAAAGCAAATATTAGCCTTCCTTTGAAGATAGAGACAAAAAAAATTCAAATTGAAAACATTACTATCGCAGTATCAACAAAAGCAAAACCCAAAACAACTGCTAAAAAATCCGTTGCTAAAGATACAGAAGAATCAAAAAATTTGATTGAAAATCATTCAATCGATGTTAAAATCAGCAATGGGTTAACTAATAAATTAGAATTACCCGCATCCGATACCCTATTAGTTGCAAACGTTTTAATCAATAAATCTCCAGTTGAACTTAATGAGACAGTTAGTAAATTTATTAATAAAAACGAATTAGTGCAAGCTAAAATTCCCAAAAAGAAAATTAAAAACTTGGGAGATGCAATAAACTTTTTGGTAAACAAAATTGATAAGCGTGAAAAAAAATTAATAAAGTTTGACAGCAACGAGGACAATAATTCTTCTATAGTGGCTCTCAACATAGGTATTATACAATTTAATTCTAAAAACTCAACAAATAACTAAATTACTTACAAATGAAAACTTTATTAACTATCGTCTCAAGTACAATAATGTTGCTGCTTGCACATACTAACATCTACGCACAAAAAGATACCACAAAAAAAAGTAATGTAACTATTAACATAAATATTGGTGGGCGAAATATATTTAATCATTCTAAAAAAGATACACTTAAAAAAATTGATAGTACAGAAAACGAACGCTTTTTTAGCGGTATTACTTTTACTCGTTTTGATTTTGGTTTTTCCAAATTAGTTGATAATAAAAATTTTTCTTTATCGCCAACTAATCAATTTTTAGATTATCGGGCTAGTAAAACCAGCCATATATCGTTTGATGTTTTGCAGTTGGGCTACCGTTTTACGCCACAATTTAAACTGTGTTTATCGGCAGGTTTTGACTGGACTTTAATAAGATTACGCCAAAACATTACGATGCAAAAAAATATGCCCACCTTAAATTATATAAATGAACCAATAGTTTTTAGTAAAAACAGGTTTTCGAATAGTTATTTACATATTCCAATAAATTTTGAATATCGTACTAAGAGAGATAAAAATGGCAACCGATTTTATGTTGTAGCAAGTCCCGAAATTGGGTTCTTATTAAATGCTAAGTTGAAACAAATTAGTACAGAACGAGGAAAACAAAAAGAATTCGACGACTATAATTTTGCTCCTTTCCGTTTTGGTTGCGCTTTACGTATGGGCTATGATGGACTAGGTGTATTTGCAAAATATTACGCAACAGATATGTTTGATAGCACTCCACAAAAAGGCCTAAAAAATATGGCCTTTGGTGTAACATTTGGGTTAAATTAATCTCTTATAAATAAAAAGATTATCTTAACTTTCATTTTCCTATGAAAAAACATTTATTATTTGTGGTATTGGTTTGCCTTAGCCTTTTTACCTACGCCCAAACTCATCAAATATCTGGGGTAATTTTAGATTCGGTGGCTAATATTGCATTAAAAAATACTTCCATAGTTTTATTAAATGCTAAAGATTCGGTTTTAATTACCGATACCCGAACAAATACTAACGGTCAATTCGCACTAAACAACATAAATCAAGG
>JAYULE010000123.1:0-43751 GCA_043763845.1 Sphingobacteriales bacterium | reverse complement strand
CCGAATCTCCCCCTTCGGGGGTCGGGGGGATAGACAAATAAAAAAAGATACAGCGGACGGCGTGTTAAAACGCCCAAATCATAATCAAAACTATAATTGACAATGGTTTATTAATCGAACTCAGGTTAAAAGCATTAGCAAGTTATAAATCCCATTTTAAAACCAAGGTACATAATTTCACATTTTTCTATATTTACATCAATTATGCAAAAATTTAATTTTTATAAATACCAAGGTGCCGGCAACGATTTTGTTTTGATTGATAATCGAAATACATTTTTTGATATTGCCCAGTACCAGCTTATTGGCGAAATTTGCGATAGGCGATTTGGCATTGGTGCCGATGGATTAATGTTGTTGCAAAATATCGACGGCTACGATTTTGAAATGGTTTATTACAATGCCAACGGGCAGCCAGGCAGTATGTGCGGCAACGGTGGTCGATGCATTGTTGCCTTCGCCAAGCATTTAGGAATTATTACCGAAGAAACTAATTTTTTAGCTGTTGATGGCCCTCATTACGCAAAAATTAATAACGATGGCAATTGGGTAAGTTTGCAAATGATTGATGTAGATAGCGTTAACCGCGATGATGATGCTTATGTGATGAATACAGGATCGCCCCATTATGTACGCATAGTTAAAGAGGTTTCTTTTTTAAATGTGTTTGAGTTAGGAAAAGAAATCCGCAACAATCCCAACTATAAATTAGAAGGAATTAACGTAAATTTTGTTGAAGATAAAAGCGACCATTTGGTGGTTCGCACTTATGAACGAGGTGTTGAAAACGAAACCTATGCTTGTGGTACTGGTGCAACGGCGGCGGCTTTGGCAGTAGCTATCGAAAATAATATGATTGGCCATAATAGTACACCTATAAAAGTTTTGGGTGGGCAGTTGAACATCCAATTTCATTATGATGGCAATATGTTTACAGATGTTTATTTAGAAGGACCAGCTAAAATGGTATTTAGTGGCGAGTATTCCGTTAAAAATCAAGAAAATTAACCAATTTTTAAATTGCAAGATGAAAATTTTAACACCCAAATACATCACTTTTTTTATGATTGTTTTACTCGTTTCGCCACTTATTGGTATGCTCATATTAAAAGACCCAATTAACGGGGCATTTATAGCTAGAGCAATTTTTACAGCAACTTTAAGTACTGTAGTGTATTTTTTATTAAGCAGAAAGTTAGAAAAAAAGCAACCGTAAATTACTACAAAAATACAATTTCGGTTACTACCACCGTACCCGATTTTTGATTTAAGTTTTCTATAATTTGCGATCGCATCATAACCAACTGGTTTTTTATTACCGATGATTCTATACGTACAAATAGCTTTTTATCTTTAATAAAAATTTCTTTTGTACGGTTAGAAACTGCTACGCCCATAACATCTTCCCATGCTGCAATTACATTTGTTTCATCAAATTTACTTTTAAGGCGATAAACGTTTAACAATTGCGCCATTGCCTCTTTTAAGGTTTTATCGTTAGTTCTGTTCATTTAGTTTACCGTTGTAAATTTCAAATATTTTGGGTGTTTTGCCTATCTCGTTAAAAATAGTTTTTATACGGTTGGCGTTTGTATCGGTAATAAATATTTGTCCAAAATCATCGTTCGATACCATTTCCATTAATTTTTTAACCCGGTGTTCATCCAGTTTATCAAAAATATCATCCAATAAAAGTAAGGGTTTAAACCCTTTTAGGTTATTTAAAATAGCATATTGGGCAAGTTTTAAAGCTATTAAAAAAGATTTTTGTTGCCCTTGGGAACCAAACTTTTTTAAAGGCATGTTGTGTATAGTAAAAACCAACTCGTCTTTGTGTATGCCTGTGGTGGTGCGTTGCAAAATACGGTCGCGGCGCAAACTATTGCTCAACAAAATTTTAAAATCGTTATCAAACAATTGAGATTCGTAAACCAGTTCCACCACTTCGGTTTGGTTGCTAATGTATTGGTAATAGTGATTAAAAACAGGCATAAAAATTTCAATAAATGCTTTACGTTTATCAAATATTTTTTGTCCACAATGCACCAATTGTTCATCATATACTTCTATAAGGCTGGCATCAAATTGGCCAGTATCGGCAATTTGTTTTAGTAAAGCATTACGATTTTGTAGCGTTTTGTTGTAAATAATTAGTTCGTCTAAATAATTACTATCGGTTTGAGAAAGTGCGTTATCAATAAACTTTCGCCTTTCTTCACTTCCTTCTAAAATAAGGCTAATGTCGTTTGGCGATATCATTACTAACGGAAAAAGCCCTATATGGTCCGCTAAGCGTGTATATTCTTTCTTGTTTCGTTTAAATTGTTTTTTATGATTTTTTTTTACCCCTACGGCAACCAACTCTTCGGCATTGCTTTTATTAAATTTACCTTGGATAACAAAAAAATCTTTTTCTTGCTTAATTTGTTGACTATCAATTGGGTTAAAAAAACTTTTGCACAACGATAAGTAATGTATAGCATCTAACAAATTGGTTTTGCCTGCCCCGTTATTTCCTGTAAAAGCATTTACAGTTTCCGAAAACGAAAACTCGCCCTCATCATAATTTTTAAAATTTATTACCGATAGTGATTTTAGATACATTGAAAAACAAAGATAAAAGAGATTTCTGATTTTTGAGGTGTGATTTTGGATTACCCCTAACAGATTTTTGATTTAGGAGGTTTGATTTAGGATTACCCCTAACAGATTTTTGATGTGTAATTTTTGATTAGCTTAAGAGGAATATAAGTTTTTATGTTTATAAAAAACAGACTTACGACTAAAAAAAAGACTATTTACACAAAAACAAATGACTTACGACTAACAATGACTTACGACTAAAAAAAAGACTATCTACACCCTACAAATGACTTACGACTAATTTTACTTACGACTAAAAAAAAGACTATCTACTCCATACAAATGACTTACGACTAAATTGACTTACGACTATAACACCCCAATACTAAAACCCTGCTTTTGCCAATACTCCAATGCTTTGGGCAATACATATTGCAGTCTATCCCAAGCTTTTAAGCTATCGTGAAAAACAACAATACTTCCGTTTTCGGTGTGTTTTAAAACATTTCTCAAACATTTTTCGGGGGAAAGTGTAGTATCAAAGTCGCCACTTAAAACATCCCACATTATGATTTTTGATTTCTGATTTTTGATTATTGATTTATCAACAGGGATATTTAATGTTTCAGTTTGGTCTAATATATTGTTTGGGGTTTGATTTTTGATTTTTGAATTATGAATTTCATTTTCTCCCGGTGCAAGTTTTTGATTTTTGAATTTTAAATTTTGAATTTTAAAAATCTGGCTTTTTTTTATCCTCCCGTAAGGTGGTCTAAATAAGTTGGTTTGGGTTAAAGATTGGCATTTATTAAAATTATCAATATACTCTTCATCGGCTGTAGCCCAACCTTTTAAGTGATTTTGAGTATGATTACCAATGGCGTGGCCATCGGCTTTAAGTTGCAAAAAAATATCGGGGTGTTTAATTATGTTATCGCCAATGCAAAAAAATGTAGCTTTGGCATTGTAGGTTTTTAAAATTTTTAATACTGCTGGTGTAACAATGGGTATAGGGCCGTCGTCAAAAGTTAAAAAAATGGTTTTGGTGGTGCGGGCTTTGTTCCACACTAATTGAGGATACAGCTTTTTTAACCACCAAGGCGTTTTAACAAAATACATAGTTTAATTTTAATGCCGTAAATATACAAGCTTACTAATATTTATGTTTAATAACCTAATTTTTGATTTTAATTGTAATGCTTTGTTGCTAAAAAAATGTTTTTTATTGGTGGGATGCCTATTTGGAATTACTACCGTGTTTGCCCAAGAAACCCAAAAAATAAACTTACGCCAAGCTGTTAATTTAGCATTAGCCAATAACTTACAAATTAAACAAGCGGCTTTTACGGCAGCGGTTTCAAACGAAAATTATAAACAATCTAGGTTCGAGGTTTTGCCAAATATAGAAGGTTCGGCATCTGTTAATAGGCAATATGGTTTGTTTTTCGATCAGCAATCGGGCCAGTTATTAAACGGTACTTTAGACCAAGCAAATGGCAGATTAACGTCTAGTATTCCTTTATTTCAAGGATTTAGCATTATCAATCAAATAAAACAAAATAAAAATTTGTTGGATGCTGACAAAAGTAATATCGAAAAAATTAAAAACGATTTATCATTAAACGTAGTAAACACCTATTTACAAATTTTAACCAATAAAGATTTAATTTTAGCCAGCCAACAACAGCTCGAACTATCAAACAACCAATTGGCTGTAGCAGATAAACGCTTTAAAGTTGGTAATAATACCCTTGCCGATTTGGCGCAAGCTAAGGCACAACTGGCTACTAACCAATTAAATGTTACCAATGCACAAAACGCTTACTCGTTAGCTTTATTAGATTTAAAACAACTAATGGAAATGGATACCGAAATACCCATTGAAGTTGAGGCTCCAACTATTGCTAATTTACCTATTGAAGCCGAATATAAAAGCAGAGAGATTTTTAATAAAGCGGTTGCAATTTTCCCCGAAATTAAAGTGGCACAATTTAATACCGAAGCTCAAAAATTTGGTGTTAAAGTTGCTAAAGGTCGGTTATATCCTTCACTATCTTTTGGTGGTGGTGTAAATACGGGTTACACCAGTAATAGCCCTGTTGCGTTTAAAGAACAAATTACTAACCGGAATTTTGGCCAATCGGTAGGGTTTAATTTATCACTCCCAATTTTTAATAATTACCGTAATAGGGCTACTTATAATATTGCAAAAATTAGGTTGGCTAATGCAGCAAATAACGAACAGTTGGCAAAAAATAATCTAAATAAAATTGTTAACCAAGCAGTTTTAAATTTAAAAGCTGCACAAACACGCTACGTAGCAACACAAAGTGCATTAGCCTCATCAACCGAGGTATTTAATGTAAACAAAAAGCGTTACGATGTGGGTTTAGTAAATTCTATAGAACTTAATTTAGCCCAAACTAATTTTAATAAAGCACAATTTGATGTGATACAAGCCAAATACGATTTGCTTTTTAGAAGCAAAATAATAGATTTTTACTTAGGCAACCCATTAACACTATAAAAATATCCTCAACATAAAATAAAAACACAAAATGAACAAGACATTAAAATATGTATTAATTGGTTTAGTTATATTAATTATACTGGCGGTAGTTGGAAATAAAATGGGCTGGATTGGTAAGGCAAAAGCGGTGGAAGTAGCTATTACCAAAGTTCAAACTTTGGATATTGTTGAAACAGTTTCCGCAAGTGGTAAAATACAGCCCGAGGTTGAGGTAAAACTAAGTCCAGAGGTGTCGGGCGAAATTGTAGAGTTAAATGTTGCCGAAGGCGATGTGGTAAAAAAAGGTCAATTGTTGTGCAAAATTAAGCCCGATATTTTGGTGTCAGGTTACGAGCGTACGGTAGCATCGTACAACGCCCAAAAAAGTAGTGTGGCAAGTGCCAAACAACAAATTTTACAAGCCGAAGCTAATTTTAAAAATATTGAAGCCAGGTTTAAACGCAACCAAACTTTGTACAACGAAAAAGTACTTTCGGCAGCCGAGTTTGATGCGGCTAAGGCCGAGTTTACAGTGGCAAAAACCAATCTTGAACAAGCTAAGCAAGGTTTAGTAGGTTCTAAATTTGGTTTAGAGCAATCGGCAGCTGTTGTAAAAGAAGCTAGCGATAATTTAGCCCGTACCAATATTTACGCCCCAGTTGATGGTGTGGTGTCTAAATTATCGGTTGAAAAAGGAGAACGTGTGGTTGGAACTATTCAAATGACGGGTACCGAAATTATGCGCATTGCCGACTTGAGCACTATGGAAGTAAATGTTGAGGTTAACGAAAACGATATTAACCGTTTGCACTTAAACGATACTGCTTTAATTGAAGTGGATGCTTTTATTGATAAAAAATTTAAAGGTGTGGTTACCGAAATTGCTAATTCGGCAACGGTAGTGGGCTCCTCGGCCGACCAAGTAACTAACTTTGCTGTTAAAGTGCGCATATTACCCCAATCGTACCAAAATCTTAATAATAAAAAAACTGCACCTTTTAAACCTGGCCTATCGGCAACGGTTGATATACAAACTCAACGAGCCCGTGGCTTGGTAATTCCCATACAATCGGTTACCACTCGCGAAGAAATGAAAGAGGAAAAAGAGGAAAACACACCCAAAAACAGCAATAAAAGCGACGATAAAAATAAAAGTAAGGCTAAAGTTAAAGAATATGTTTTTGTGCTTGATGGTACAAAGGTAAAACAGGTTGAAGTTAAAACAGGCATACAAAACGATGAAAATATTACCATTCTTTCGGGTTTAAAAGCTGGCCAAAAAGTTATTAGTGCGCCATATTCAGCTATTTCAAAAACTTTAAAAAACGATATGTTGGTTGAAGTTGTTGACAAAGAAAAACTGTTTAAAGGCGAGAGTAAAGAGGGCGAGTGATAAAAATAGTTCTAATAACATGAGTGTGAACAATAAAAATTTTTAATTAAATTAATTATGATTTGGGCGTTTAAACACGCTTTACGCTAAATCTTTTTTTATTTTTTTATCCCCCCAACCCCCAAAGGGGGAGTTTCGGCATAAAAAAGGATACCGCTTCAATCGTTAACGCTTAAACTAATCTACAAACTGACTGACAGATAGTTGAAGTAAATTTATTAATTATGCTGGGTTAACAAAATTTTTGCTTTGCATCCCTGATTTTTTTAGCTCGATTTTATTTTAAATTTTCAATTCAAATTTATTTATCATTAAACTATCTTTATAATTTTGCCTTTAAAAGCAAAGCCTGCTATTAAATTAAATTATTATCAAAAACGCATTTAAAAACTCTATCTACAATACCCAATTTGTATTGGTTTGCTTAAGCTCGTTTTTGTTTTCAGCAAGTTTTAATATGCTAATTCCCGAATTGCCATCTTATTTAAGCAGTTTAGGTGGCGGCGAGTATAAAGGTTTAATTATTGCCTTATTTACTTTAACAGCTGGTATTTCTAGACCTTTTAGTGGTAAACTAACCGATAAAATTGGCCGTGTGCCAGTTATGGCCATAGGTTCGTTGGTTTGTTTTTTTTGTGGGTTTTTATATCCAGTTCTAACTTCGGTTTCGGGGTTTTTATTTTTGCGGTTAATTCACGGTTTTTCTACAGGGTTTAAACCTACGGCAACATCGGCTTACGTTGCAGATTTGGTTCCTCAAAACCGTTGGGGCGAAGCAATGGGCATACACGGCTTATGTTTTAGTACTGGCATGGCAATTGGGCCAGCCATTGGCAGCACCATTACACAATTTTACACCATTAATGTGTTGTTTTATTGTTCATCGGTGTTTGCGCTACTTTCTATTTTAATACTTTTTAAAATGAAAGAAAGTTTACCTACTAAGCAACCATTTAAATTAGCGTTTTTAAAAATATCTAAATCCGAACTTATAAATAAACAAGTTTTACCGGTTTTATGGGTTTCTATTTTAAGCTATATGAGTTTTGGTGTTTTGGTAACTTTAGTACCTGATTGGGGCGGGCATTTGGGCTTAAAAAACAAAGGAGTTTTTTTTATGGTTTTTACTATTGCTTCGCTTTTGGTAAGATTTATTGCCGGTAGAGTATCTGACAAATACGGCCGAACGCCAGTTTTAAAAGTTTCGTTGGTGTTGTTGGCTATTTCTTTTGTTGTTATTGGCTTTGCACAAAATGGTTTTATGTTAATGGTAGGTGCAGTATGTTATGGTATTGCTACGGGTATGTTTTCGCCTGCAATTTCGGCCTGGACAATTGATTTAAGCGATGCCGATAAACGCGGAAAATCTGTTGCTACTATGTACATTGGTTTAGAGGTTGGCATTGGTTTAGGTGCTTTATTAGCAGGTTGGTTTTATCAAGATGTTATTTTTAGAATAAAGTACATTTTTTATGGTGCTGCCACTGTTAATGTTTTAGCATTATTGTATTTGCTGGTTTATTTAAGGAAAGATGGCGATGCGTTGCGGGCAACGGGCAGCGAGCTTCGGGCAACTGGTTTAGGGCAACGGGCAACCAACAACCAGCTTTAAACATAGTTTAACCGTTTTAGTTAATTAGTGTTTGAACGGAAACCCCATGAAAAATTTAAAAAGCGCAAAAATTCAAAATTCACAGAAGCAATTATCTTTAATTATCATTATAAAACTTTCGAGGTGTTTGTGTATTCTCATTTACGGCAATAAAAGGTTTATTTTGTTGGTTTTAGGCCACGTTTGGGCATAACTATCCCCCAAGGCTTTCAATTTATTTGATTTTTGTAACTTAAGCTGCTTGTTTACTTTCCTGTTTGGCCATAATAGCCACCAGTACTTTGCCCAAACGATGGAGATTGTAGGACAGAATACCTAAATTCACGTATTTTTTGTAATTTTTCAACCCTTTATCGGGGCATCTATCTAAGCCATTATGCGCTAGCTGGTTAATGTTAAATTCTACTGCACTGTATTGCTTTCTTAGTTTTTTGAATTTCTTTTGCGATTCTTGCTCTCTTTCTGCTACGTTTAGTTTGCCTTTTTTTGGCATTATCAATTGTGGAATTTCGAGTGACAATAGTTCTTTGTTTTCTTTGCTGTAAAACCCTTTATCCATACTCCAACTTTGTATGTTTTGGTACTTTGATAGTAACGTATCGGCTAAGGGTATGGTTAATTCAACATCTGCTTTTGCTTCTATTACTTGGTGGTGTAAAATAAAATGGTGCTGGCAGGTGCTTATTAATATTTTATGTCCCAATTCTACTTTTTTGTTCAGCTTACCTTTGCTAATCCATTCTGTATGTGGTTCGAATACAGAATATATTTTCTCGCTTGATGGGATAAGTTCTTTTTTAAGCAAACGCCTTTCTATCAAATCAATATGTTTTTTACCCATTTGTTGGTTTAATCTAACTCTTGTAGTTTCTTAAAAAGCTTTTCTGTAACAGGCAATAGGTAAAGTGCTAGGCTACTTTGTGTAATTCTTAGGTCTAACTCTTTAGCTATACGCAGGTATTCGCTTACCTCGGTATGCACCATTTTATCTTTATTTTTACTGTTTGAAGCACAAGCTTTACAAGTTGAATGTTGGGATGACTTTAACGCCGAACGCCAAGATTTAAGTTTACGCCAGCCTGTTAAACCGTAATTGTTTCTACAATAATCCATTATATCCATCACTTTACGCATAGCATTTAATAACAAATTAAGGTCGGTAAGAAAATGTACGTTAGTTTCTAAAACGTAGGTGTCTGATTTTATCGCTAGCGTTTCGTTTTTTTTTAACACAAATTGATGTGCCGCCTTTACCACTATTTCGTTTACCTGATGGATATTTTACTCATCTAATAACGATATATTGTCTTTAATGGTTTGTATACCAAAGGTTTTGCCATCATTAAACTTGTTTTCTACACTTATAATCTGGCGGAAGAGTTTGTCGAAATTAGCAAAATGTTCTAAGGCATCATAATTGGCATTTACCGTTAAACGTACGGTTGCTAATACTAATATAGCCACATATCCATCCCTTTGCACCCTGTTTCTTGTTTTGTGCTTAATCTTAGCCTCTATAAGCTCAAATACCTGCTCGTTTAGTTCCGGTGTAAAAAAACATATTATAAGGCCGCAAATACTGGGTAAGCTTGTGACGGTCTTTTTTTGGGATGATAATATCAGCTATCGGGGCTATACCCAATTCTTGCTGTTGTGAAAATCGTTGGCGCATCGAATGTTTTTTTGTGCTTACTTTACCCCTAAAATATACGCCAATGCTTGCCCATAACACTAGTCTTTTTGATATTAAAAATGCCTTTTAACGATATTGTTGAAATTAAATAAATTTATTCGTAATTGGTTGATAACCGTAACCCGCTATCATAAAATAGGTTATGGGTTTCAATTAAAACACTAAATAGTTTAGGTTAAACAGGCCAACCACAGGTTTACAGACCGCAAAAGCGACATGATTTTGCAGGTACTTGATGTAGTTCTAAACACTACTATGGTTGAAAGCACACTCCTTACATTTACTACAAAAGCTATTAATTTTAAACAATACATTACACTTTAAATGGTAGGTTATTTTTTCTCAGTTAAATTCCACTCTTCGGTAAAAAACATTTTTTCTCCAGGTTTTAACCTTATGGTTTCACTAGTTGGTTCTATTTCAAAAAATGAGGGACAATGATAAAATATCACACTCATATTATTGCTTGCTGTATAGTTGGTTAAGCTACCTACTAAATATCTTTTTTGAAATTTTAAACCATTGTAGTAATAATCTATTAGTCCTGTATCAGTATCGGTGCCAAATTTAAATGTATTTCCTAGCGACTTAAAATTAATAAAGTTATTTTTTATTGTAAGTCGAGAATCTGCTCTGTTTTCTTCAATACGATCAGGATCGAACAAAAATTGGCCCCAACCATTTTTAAATCTACTTTTAGAATTTAACTTTATTACAACCTCGCCACCAGGGTGTACTAATGTTCTGCTCCAAAAGTGCCTTGTAAGTATTTTATTGCTCACATTTGTTGCTGATTGAAAAATGGATATCTGCGCTAAAGATTTGTGAAGCGTATACTGACGTTCAGAATATAAGCCCAACATGCAATCGTTTTCCGAGTAAATGATTATACTATTTTGGCCTATAAATTTTACTTTCCAAACCCCCATCCAGGTTTTGTGGTGAAGCTTGTCTGTTTCTTTTTCTGGTCCGTAGTCTAACCGTCCACCATCTGGGTCGAAATGTTGATCTAACCATTGTTTAAAAGATTTCCCATTTTGATTGCTATCTTCAAAAAGTATATTTTTTCCTTTATGCGTAAAAGCTAGTAATCTACCACCACTTTCAGGAACAATTATCAACTTACTTATACTATTTGAAATTTGGTAACAATTTTTCCATCCACGGTAGTTTATTTTCTCCACTTTTGCAAATAGCGGGTTTGCAAAACTAAGTAGTGTAATTACACAAAAAAACTTAAAACTATTTTTTAGAAATTTTATTATTAAATACATAAAGTAAGCTGGCGGGTTTAAAATTATTGAAAAAATTGCAAAAATAATATAACGCTAATATATAACAAAATTGACTTAAAATTTATAGGCTTTAATTGTTTTATACACAGCTGTAAAGTAACTAATTAGATTATTAGCTTGATATATGCGTTAATTTTAAAAATTAATATATTAACTTCAAATTAGGCAAATTTACTCATATAGTACACCTTTGCGCACTTTGCAAATGTGCGAGTGCGAATTGTTATCAAAACTCAGCCTACCATATTGGCATTAAACTTAGCTTTATTATAAATCTACTGCAGCTTTGTGCAAATACTCTTCTTCTTTGTCTACAGCACAAACTTAATTTATGTTATTTTTTGAAATACAAAAATGTTAAGCAATTATTTTTAGTAAGAAATACAAGTTAACGTGTTTGCAAAATGCCCCAGTGGGTAAAACTAAACATTAAAAAGATTTTTTATACAAACCCACCTATTTTAAAGCATTTAATAAAACATATATTTGTTGCCTCATTACACTTTCGCTACCACTAAAGTTATTTACCATTACCGAAAAACATAAATCACCTTCTGTGTTTTTTTGGTATCCGGCGTAAGCCAAAACATCGGCAATAAGTCCGCTTTTCATAACCATATTATTGTGTATAGGCAAACTTTTGTAAAACTCAGTAAACCATGGAGAATTGTGGGCTTGGCACAACACCATAGCCATTGCCAAAGTACTTACTCGGTTGGCTGGCGATAGGCCACTGCCATCGTAAATATGCAAGGCCTCGGGTTCTATTTTTAAAGTTTGCCCATACGTTTTCACAATATTTAAACCATCGGGCATTAATGCTTTTTTGTTTTTTTGCAGGGCTAGGGTGCGAATAATTTGTTCGGCGTATAAATTTATACTGTTTTGGTTAAGCTGGTAAATAATTTGGCTTAACGGTGGCGATGTAATTGTGACTATATTTACCGCTTTGGCGGGATTTTGGAAGTCTAAACTTAGCAGTCTGCTTGTGGTAAAATTGGTTACGGTAATATTATTTTGGGCTAAATAGGTGTGTACATCATAAGCCAAAGCATAAGCTGGGTCGGGTAACGAAAGTCCAATTTTTTTTTTCAAATTAATATCGTAAGTGCCTCTTAAATAAATGGTATTGCTGTATGGTGCCGAGTATCCAAACACATTGTCGCCCGATTGTGCCTGACCAGTAACCACCTCGTTTTCGATTATTAAAAACGGATAGGCTAAATTATTTTTTATGTTCACTGGTGATTTTATTATTTTGCCGGGCAAAACATTTATCTCAAACATGTTTTCGCCCCAACATAATGCCGAAGTTTGTGCACCATAATAATTGCCCATATCTTGCCATAGCCAACCATCGGGCAGCGATTGGGTATCCCAAACTATATCGTTAGCAATAATTTTTCCATTAATATTTTTTATGCCTGCTGCTGTAACTGCCTGCAAAATAGTTTTTAGTATTGTTGATTTACTTGTTTTATCCCAACGGTTGCTACCCAGTGTAGGGTCGCCATTGCCCGTAATTAGTAAATTTCCGTTTAAAGTATGGTTTACTATTTCGCCAGTAAAAGCAACTTGGGTTTTAAAAGTAAAATTTGAACCTAATAATTGTAAGGCTGTTGCCGATGTTAGCGTTTTTAAGGTAGATGCTGGTAATAAACCCATATTTTGGTTTGCTGCAAAAACTATTTTGCCAGTTTGTGTATTTAAAACTGACATAGAAAAACTCGCATTTTTTAAATTATTTAAGCTGGCAAAGGTTTGATATTTTAAATTTATTTTTTGAGCCAATGTTTGCGAAAACACATTAAAAGGGATAACAAATAGTATCCATACACATATTGTTTTCATTTTTAAGTTTGTTTTAATATTCTCAAAAACAAATATGAAATAATTACTTAAAAAATTTGTACAAAAATGTATTTGTTTTAATACTTTGGCAGGATATTTTCTTAGGGAATTAGAGTTTGCGTAAGGGATTGCCCGCCTACCGGCAGGCAGGAAGCTGGCATCCTTTTTTTTATGACCCTTTTTGGGGTTACAAAAAAAAAGATATAAGCGTAAAGCCCGACCCGAGCCTCTTTTTAAGGCAATGGGATACGCCCAAAAACAAAAATTAACAAAACTAAAAACTATTTAAAACACAAAAATTATGAAAAACGCATCGAACAGTTTAATTGCATTAATTACAGGTTTGGCAGCAGGTGTTGCTTTAGGTATATTATTTGCACCAGAAAAAGGAGCGGAAACTAGAGACAAATTAGCTGACAGTTTAAAAGATTTGGGCGACAGCTTAAAAGATAAAGCTTCCCAAGAATTAGATAACCTCAACGAGTTTAAAAACAAAGTGGTAAACAACATTAAAACGAAGTTAAAAACCGAAGAAGATGATGTTGATTTTACCAATGATGTACACGCGGTATAAAATTTAATTTTATGGAACAGCCTAAACAACATTATGATGGTGTAACCGACCGCATAAAAGATTACGTTAACCTGCGTATAGAAATTATTAAACTAAAAATTATTGAAAAACTTGTGGGCATTGTTGCTAGCATATTAGCTTTTATTTTAATTGGTGTTTTTGCGCTTGTATTTTTACTGGCTGCTTTTTTTACTTTAGGATTTTTATTGGCCGAAATAACCGGAAGCAACTCTGCTGGTTTTGGCTTGCTAAGTATTATTTTATTAGTTATAGTATGGATTTTATTTTTAATAAAAGACAAACGCATAATACAGCCTTTACAAAGTAAATTTATTGCTAATATTTTTAAAAACTGGTAGCATGAAAAATATAAAAAACCTTGCCGATTTGCAAATACATATTCTTAATTTAGAATTTGCCAAAAAAGAACACGAAATTTATTTGCAAGAAAAAGTTGTGGCAGTAAAAGAACGTTTGGCTAAGCCTTTAAAACTTTATAACCGTATAACAAGTATGTTTTCGGGCAAAACCAAAGTTTTGGAGAATGCTAATGTAAAGAATAATAAATTAGACTGGGTTAACTTGTTAGCAAGGGTTGGAGTACCTTTTGTAATAAACAAACTTGTTTTTAGAAAATCAGGATTTATTGTTAAAACATTATTTTCTCTTATTTCGCAAGGTGCAATAACTTCGGTAAATAAAAATAGCGTTGCTAGCTTGGTTGATGTGGTTACGGGCTTTGTAAAATCTAAAACTAAAAAAAAACCGGTTTTAGATTATGGCATTCCGCCAGATAGCGAAACCTATTAACTATTAATTTTACAAAAAACAAGTTAATTCTTGTTGGGTATGTGCAGCCCAAACCATGTATGGGTGCGAGTGGCAATGATAAATTTCGCCATTCGCACTTATACCTATAATGCCAGCAAAACCATCAATTTCTTTTAATTCGTTAAACGATTTTTTAGTAGCTTCGGCTAACGAAAAACCATCAGTTACTCTAGTTACAATTTTACAAGCTAAAGCTTCGCTAACAATATCTTCGCCTACGCCAGTACAAGAAACGGCTGCATATTTGTTTGCGTAGTTACCAGCAACAGTTGCCGAATCGCTAACTCGGCCTGGTATTTCAAAACCTTTACCCCCGGTTGATGTTGCCGCCGCTAAGTTACTCTGGGCATCTAAAGCTACGCAACCAACTGTACCTAAGCTTTTTATTGCTGCAAGTTTTGCATCGTATTCGGCTTTGCGTTGCGGTATTTCGGGGTTATAATAGGGTACATTTTTAAGTCGGGCATAATTTAAAGCTTCGGGGCCGCTTAAAACACGGTCGTTAGTAGCCAATAAATCTTTACATAAAACAATAGGATTTTGTATGTCGCTAATGTTTATAAGGCCTGCAAACTTATTGGTTTTGCCATCCATTAAACTGGCACTTAACCTAATTTTTCCATCGCTTTGTATTTGCGAACCCGTACCGGCGTTAAATAGTGGGTCGTTTTCTAATAAACTTGTGGCGTAAATAACGGTATCTAATGCGGTATTAGTTTGTAAAAAAGTATAAGCTAATGCTACAATTTGTTTTAATGATGCTTGTTTGGCAGATTTAACTGCGGCATTTGTGGTTGATTCACTAAAAAAGCCACCATGAATAATTAATTTCATTAAATATAGTTTACTGTTTATTTTATTTCCTCGTAGGGTATAAAATCATCGTTCCCGTTTACTTTGGCTTCTTTTTTTGTGGTTGGTGGCACATAATCAACACTGATAGTTCCTGTTGGTTTAGTGTGAGCTTGATTTTGCCCATTTTGTGCATTCATATTATCTTGCATTTTACTAACCGCTTTTTTAAATAAAAGAGGAAGGAAAATTTTTGCAAGCGTTTTAAGTATATATAAAATACAGATGGCAAATATTAAAAATTTTATTAATCCCATAATTGTGCAAATATAATGTTTTAAATAAATTAGAACTAAATTGTTGTTATATGTTACGTAAAAAGGTTTTTCGTAGGAATTTTAAATTAAAATTTCTTTTGTGATTGATTTTATCTTACAAAAATCAATTAAACTAAGTTTGAAACTTATATTTGCTTTTATGCAATTTAATATTGTACCAAATTTAATACCAACAATTATTTACGAATAATATGGAATCTAAACGACAACAAAAATTCTCGAGGTTGATACAGAAAGAATTAAGTGAGATTTTTCAGCGAGACGCACATTCATTATTGCCCAATGCAATGATTACAATTACCAAGGTTAGGGCAACTCCCGATTTGGGAATTGTGCGTGTGTTTTTAAGTTTTTTTAATACGCCCGATAACGCTTTAGCCATTAATACCATTACCGCCCACAATGCCGAAATTAGGTATAATTTGGGCAAACGTATTAAAGACCAAGTACGAGGAATACCACAATTAGAGTTTTTTATGGATGATACCAACGAGTATGTTGATAAAATGGATAAAATTTTTAAACTCATTAATGCGGATGAAAATTAAAGTGTAAACATTTGTGAATGAACGCCAATCTGCAAAAATTATTCGAGATAGCTACAAAACCTAGCCGTTTAATAGTGGGTTTAATGTCGGGCACATCGTTCGATGGTTTAGATATTGCGCTTTGTAGGTTTAAAAACGCAGGATTAGAAACTCAAGTTGAAGTATTACATTTCGAAACGGTTGAGTTTGATGTAAATTTAAAGGAGGATATAAAATCTGTTTTTATAAAAGAATGGGTTAGTTTACAAAAGGTAACATTATTAAATGCCACCGTAGGCTTAACTTTTGGCAATTTGGTGGTTAAAACTCTAAAAAAGTGGAATATTGATATTAGCAGTATAGATTTAATAGCTAGTCACGGTCAAACCATTTACCACTCACCTAAAACACAACACCAACTTAAAAACCAGCCAAATGCAACACTACAAATTGGCGATGGCGACCATATTGCCCAAACCACACAAACCATAACGCTAAGCGATTTTCGGCAAAAACACATTGCTGCCGGTGGCGAAGGTGCGCCATTATCGGTCTATGGCGATTATTTATTGTTTAGCCAAAAAGGCGAAAATCGCATAATGCTAAACGTTGGTGGCATAGCTAATTTTACTTATTTGCCAGCCACAGTAAATGCTTACGAAGTGTTTTCTACAGATGTTGGGCCCGGCAATACCTTAATGGACCAATACATCCAAAAAAACTTCCCTAATAAATACTACGATAAAGATGCAGAAATTGCCCTCACAGGAATTGTAAACCAAACCTTATTAGAAGAATTGTTAACTTATCCATTTTTTAATTTAGGTTTCACCAAAACCACCGGGCCAGAGGTTTTTAACCTCCAATATTTATACACGGCACTACAAAAAACAAATAACACAGCCTTGGCCGTTGCCGATGTTTTAGCTACACTTTGCAAGTTATCGGCTGTGGTAATAGCCAATGCCATAAATAAATGTTTTAGTGCAAACCAACAACCCGTTATTTATTTAAGTGGTGGCGGCATGTACAACCCATTGTTAGTAAAATACTTAAAAAAGTTTCTGCCATTTGCTACATTTAAAAACACTAACAGTTTGGGCGTAAACCCCGATGCTAAAGAAGCCGTACTTTTTGCTTTACTAGCCAACGAAAATATTTGCGGTAATGCAATAGATTTTGGAAACAAAAATGGGATACCTAGTATTTGTATGGGGAAAATTAGTTTACCGGGGTAATGTAAAAATTTGGTGTCGAAAACAAACAACATCAATTCTATTTAACTATAAAGTTTTCAAATGCCTCTTTATCTAAACGGGTAAGTATAGAAATAACCAGCTCATCAGCACCGTTTTCGGCAAGTTCAATTGCTAACTCTAATTGTTCGGTACCTGTTGGGTAAAGTTGGCCGTTTAAAAAAGAATGCAACACCTTAGTAGCTAATAATTGTTGACATGAAACGGATAACTGTTGCCAAATTGGTAAATCTATTTCGTTAATTTTTACATTTAAGATACTCATAAAAAATGTTTAGAAAAGTTTTTGAATATATAAAGATAGACGTTTACTGGTTGTGAATTATTATTCACCAACGTTATCATTTAAACTTAGTACCAATAATCATCCCAAAAATACATAGCATAAATAGGCCCAACCCTCAACCCTATACAAACCAACCATTTCATGTACTGTTTGTCTTCTTTATAGCCGCCCCGTCCTTCTATCTTACTTACTTCCCTAATAAAAGTCCATTGAAGTGCTTTTTTAGTAAATTCTAAGGGAGGTTTTACTAATTGAGAAGGGATAAATTCTTTAGAATATCTTTTCCAGAATAATAATCGTATTAACTGATAAAGCATAAAAGTACTTAGTGGAAGCACAGAAAAACTTGTTCCTGCAAATAAAAAAATCAAACACAAAACAAGCCACGGTACAAAAAAATAAACGTTTCTAAATCTCAAACCGAAAGGTGTAGTTGTAGTGAAATGGGCAACAATAAATCCAATAGCAACGATTCCAAAGTGGCGTTTATCCGGAGAGTTCGCATTAAGAACAAAATGGGTTACTATGCCGAAAGCAAAAATCATTAGAAAAACTACGTCGGATACACTAAACTTACGAAATTCCAGTTTAAGGAAGGTGAATTTTCTTTCCGTGGAGTTGTAATAATTCTTAATTGGGAATTTCTCTTCTTGAGATGTTTTGTATTGCATAGATAGCACTAGGTCAGTTGTATTTACAATTCCTTAAATAACACCTAATATAAAACTTTATTTTTAAAAGGCTTTAATAAAAAAATATCTACGTTATCTACCTTTCAACTAATTGGTTTTTTACTTAACAAAGGATGCCACAGTTCCCCCACTAATTTCTCTCACTTAAATATTAGATAATCATTAACAGAAAAACTATTTTTCTATATTTGCATTTTATTATTATTATGACAGTATTATCACAACGAATTGAGAATTTATCTGAATCTCAAACCATTAAAATGGCTAAAATGGGCCGCGAACTTTCTGCCAAAGGCGTTAGTGTTATAAATTTAAGTTTTGGTGAGCCCGATTTTGGTACACCACAATATATTAAAGATGCCGCAAAGGATGCAATGGATAAAAATTTTACCTATTACACTCCAGTTTCGGGTTACCCCGATTTGCGTAAGGCTATTGCCGATAAACTAAAACGCGAAAATAATTTAGATTATACTTTCGATCAAATTGTGGTATCAACAGGTGCAAAACAATCGTTAGCCAACGCTATTTTGTGTGTGATGAACCCTGGCGACGAAATGATTGTACCTACACCTTATTGGGTATCGTACTCGGAAATGGTAAAACTAGCCGAAGGTGTTTCGGTTTTTATTGATGCCAAAGCCGAAAATAATTTTAAAATAACTCCCGAAGAGTTAGAAGCTGCAATTACGCCAAAAACAAAAATGTTTATGTTTTCGTCGCCTTGTAACCCAACAGGTAGCGTTTATAGCAAAGATGAATTAGCTGGTTTAGCTAAAGTTTTCGAAAAGTACCCAAACATTTATATCATATCCGACGAGATTTACGAACACATTAACTTTATAGGCGGCCACCAATCTATTGCGCAATTTGATAGTATTAAAGATCGTGTAATTTTAGTAAATGGTTTCTCAAAATCATTTGCCATGACGGGCTGGCGCATAGGTTATATGGCAGCAACCAAAGAAATTGCAGACGCTTGCGATAAATTACAAGGTCAAATTACTTCAGGCACCTGCTCCATTACGCAAAAAGCAGCTATTGCAGCATGTAATGGTGGTTTAGATAGCGTTTACGAAATGCGTGATGCTTTCTTAAAACGCCGCAATTTAGTTTATGGTTTATTAACCGATATTGAGGGCATAAAAGTAAACTTGCCGGATGGTGCATTTTATTTTTTTCCTGATGTTTCGGCATTCTTGGGTAAATCTTTTAACGGTGTTAAAATGAATACTGCCGAAGATTTATCATTATTTATATTAAACGAGGCACATGTTTCTACCGTTACTGGCGAAGCTTTTGGTAACGCAAATTGTATCCGAATATCTTATGCAGCATCAGAAGATCAATTAAAATTAGCAATGGCAAATATTAAAAAAGCATTATTGCAGTTGGTATAAATTGTGATACAACAACTTTTTAATAGTTTCGATAATTTAAACATCATCATAATTGGTGATGTTATGATTGATGCGTATTTGTGGGGTAAAGTAGATAGAATATCGCCCGAAGCGCCAGTACCTATTGTATCGGTAACAAAAAAGGAAAATCGTTTAGGCGGAGCAGCAAATGTAGCCTTAAACCTACAAGCATTGGGTGCTACGCCCTTTATTTGTGCCACACTAGGCGATGATAAAGAAGGTCACGAGTTTACACAGTTGTTAAAAGAAGTAAATATTTCTGATTCGGGTATTTTAAAAATCGCCGAAAGGCAAACCACTGTTAAAACCCGAGTAATTGGGCACAACCAACAAATTTTACGTATTGATGCCGAAACCGATAGCGAAATTTCATTGTCGCAAAGCCAACAAGTTTTACAAAACGTTTCTTTCTTTTTAGCAGAACATAAAATTGATGCTATAATTTTCGAGGATTATGATAAAGGTTTAATCACGCAATTTCTTATTGATGAAGTTATCAAAAGTGCCAAACAAAGAAACATACCTGTAATTGTAGATCCTAAAAAACGAAATTTTTTAAGTTATAAAGGCGTTGATTTATTTAAACCCAACCTTAAAGAATTAAAAGAAGGTTTAAAATTAGATTTTAACGCACAACACCACCCAAGTTTACAGGCTGCAGTTGCAAAATTGCAAAAAAAAATTTCTGCAAAAAGTGTGATGGTTACCCTATCAGAATTAGGGGTTTATGTTGCCAGTGGCGATAAAGAAGAACTTACTCCCGCTCATATACGTACCGTTGCCGATGTATCGGGAGCGGGCGATACGGTAATTAGTGTTACCGCAGTTTGTTTAGCAGCAGGTGCCGATATTTTTACCGCTGCCAAAATAGGCAACCTTGCTGGCGGTTTAGTTTGCGAGAAAGTGGGGGTTGTCCCTATTAATAAAACGCAGTTATTGCAAGAAGCATTAAAGTTGGGATAATTGGTTCTTCGTCATTTTGTGTGGTTTTAATTTTGATTAAGATAAAATAAAAATTAATTGGCATTTTTTTAATAAATTTTTCTTGATAAAAATTTACAAAAAATCAAGGCTTGCTGTTGTTTGTCGGATATGCTCAATAAATTTTTAACGGCGCAATTTACGGCGCAAATAAAATTCAAAAGGTAAAATTCAAAAAGCCTTTCATGCGTTAAAATTTTTTTAATTTTAATTTAGACTTTATTAGGCCTCCCACTCCAAACAACAGCTAGGCCGTCCCAAATCGCACACATGTAGAATGTAAATTAATTTTAGTTTTATTCCACAGTTTTTGACGAATAACCGAAAAATTAAACATTTAAAATAAAATCTCTTTTTCCAAATGTCGCTAATTTTCAACAGGGCTAACGCAATTAAAAATTGTAAAATTATTTTCTTAAAAAAATTATTATTTTGTACTACGTTCTGTCACTCAGAACGAAGTGAAGAGTCTCATAAAAGGCGTTCTTGAGACTCTTCGTTGCACTCTGAGTGACAAAAGCATATTTTTTTTTATTAAGATTGAAGCCAAATATGTCATAATATAAATTAAAATATGTACCAAAATCTTAAATGCGTTAGCCCTGTAATTTTCAAGCTTACTTTACGCAATATAATTTGGTATTAGTATATTCGCAAGCTATTTTATAAAACTTAAAACAAATGCATAGAACCCATACCTGCGGACAATTAACTCTAAGTGAACTAAATCAACAAGTTACCCTAAGTGGTTGGGTGCAAAAATCACGTGATTTAGGTGGAACTACTTTTATTGATATGAGAGATAGGTACGGCATTACACAACTGGTTATCAACTCCGATGATGATGAAACCTTACGCACAAAATCGCGAGAGCTAGGTAGAGAATTTGTAATAAAAGTAGTTGGTCAAGTTGTAGAAAGGTCGAACAAAAACCCAAAAATTAGCACTGGCGATATAGAAATTAGAGTTTCTAGTTTAGAAATTTTAAACCCTGCTAAATTACCGCCCTTTATGATTGAGGACGAAACCGACGGTGGCGAAGAACTTCGTATGAAGTACCGCTACCTAGATTTACGCCGCAACCCTGTACGAAACAACCTAATTTTGCGCCATAAAATGGCCCAAGAAATTAGAAAATATTTAGATGCCCAAGATTTTTTAGAAGTAGAAACTCCTGTGCTTATAAAATCTACCCCCGAGGGTGCCAGAGATTTTGTTGTACCTAGCCGTATGAATGCGGGCGAATTTTACGCCTTACCACAATCGCCACAAACATTTAAGCAATTGTTAATGGTATCCGGCTTCGACCGTTATTTTCAAATTGTAAAATGTTTTAGAGACGAAGATTTACGAGCCGACCGTCAGCCAGAGTTTACGCAAATAGATTGCGAAATGGCTTTTATAGAACAGGAAGATATATTAAACTTATTCGAAGGCTTAACTCGCCACATGTTTAAAACCATAAAAGGTTTAGAGTTTGAGGATTTCCCTAGAATGCTTTACGCAGATGCCATGCGTTTATATGGTAGCGATAAGCCTGATATACGTTTTGGGATGCAATTCATTGAACTAAAAAATTCCACCTTACCAGAAAATGAAGCTCCTCTCCTTTGGAGAGGCGGGGGTGAGGTTGGATTTCCAGTTTTTGATAATGCCCAAATGGTGGTTGGTATTAATGCCAAAGCTTGCGCACATTATACCCGCAAACAGTTAGATGAACTTACCGATTTTGTAAAACGTCAACAAATTGGTGCAACATGTTTAATTTATATGCGCCATAACGATGATGGTAGCTTAAAATCATCGGTTGATAAATTTTATAGCGAAGAGGATTTAAAATCATGGTCGTTAGCGTTTAACAGCCAACCCGGCGATTTGCTGTTGATTATGGCTGGCCAAAAAGATAAAGTGCGTAAACAACTTAACGAATTGCGTTTAGAAATGGGCAACCGTTTAGGCTTGCGAGATAAAAATAAATTTGCCCCACTTTGGGTGATAGATTTTCCGTTGTTAGAATGGGATGAAGAAAGCGAACGTTACCACGCTATGCACCACCCTTTTACATCGCCAAAGCCCGAAGATATTGCCATGTTAGATACCAACCCTGGCGAAGTAAGGGCAAACGCTTACGATTTAGTAATTAACGGAACTGAAATTGGTGGCGGCTCTATCCGTATTCACGATAAAACGCTACAATCCTTAATGTTTAAACATTTAGGCTTTACGCCTGAAGAGGCACAAAAACAATTTGGTTTCTTGCTAGAAGCTTTCGAGTATGGCGCACCTCCACACGGTGGTATTGCCTTTGGTTTTGATAGATTGGTTTCTATTTTTGCCG
The DNA here is from genome assembly GCA_043763845.1 of Sphingobacteriales bacterium. GTDB lineage: Bacteria > Bacteroidota > Bacteroidia > Sphingobacteriales > Sphingobacteriaceae > Pseudopedobacter. The sequence goes on along the minus strand of JAYULE010000123.1, from coordinate 20,779 downwards.
GTTTAGATTCTATTCGTGATGTTATCGCTTTCCCAAAAAACAATTCGGGCCGAGATGTGATGATTGATTCTCCATCAACAATTGATGAAAAGCAAATGAAAGAGTTGAGTATTAAAACGGTTTTGTAAATTCAAAAGTTAAAATTCAAAAACCTGTATCGTGGGTAGTTGAATTTTTTTAAGATTTAAAAGTTTGATTAATAAATATTGTTTTGTTAATGATTAGGGCGTTTTAACACGCTCTACGCTTTATCTTTTTTATTTATCTATCCCCCCGCCCCCCGAAGGGGGAGATTTGGCGTAAAAAAAGGATGCCGCTTCTATCGTTAACGCAAAAAATAGTTTATAACCCTAATACACAGTAAATTATATTTGAATTAACAATCGAACTCAGGTAATTCTTTTAAATTTATTTCCGCTTAATTTTTGAATTTTCACTTTTGAATTTTTACTTTTTCTTCTTATGCCCTACAAATTTCATTTTATAATCGGCTTTAACCAGCCCATTGGTAATATCAATCAGCTTTCCTCTAATTAGGGTTTTGCGTAATGGGTTAATTTTATCAGTAAAAAGTTTGCCTAAAATATGGTCGTATTCGTGTTGTATAACACGGGCGGCAAGGCCTTCATAAAATTCGTGTTGTAATTCCCAGTTCTCGTTGTAATAGGTAATTTCAATTTTGGGGTGGCGGCTTACATCTTCCCTAATATTAGGTATGCTTAAACAACCTTCGTTAAAATCCCATTTTTCGCCAGTTTCGTCTTCAATAATAGGGTTAATAAATACTTTTTTAAAGCATTTTAAAGCTGGTTCATCTTCCGCAAAAGGATTACAATCAACAATAAAAAGATTTATTGCCAAACCAATTTGGGGTGCTGCCAAACCTACCCCGTTTGCGGCATACATAGTTTCGAACATGTTGGCAATTAGTTCTTTAAGTTTGGGATAATCTTTTTCAATATTTTCGCCTACTTTTCTTAAAACCGGGTGACCGTACGCAACAATGGGAAATTTCATAATGCAAAATTAAAAATCTAATTTAAATTTAACCTTAAATAAATCTTAAATCAACATCTCCAAAAAAAATAAGTTATAATAGGGCATATAAATATATCTTTAGCTGTGTTAAAAAAACAATCAAACATGAACATATCAAAATATATTTTTGCCGCATTAATTCAAATATTAATTATTTCATCCGCTTTAGCGCAATACGGCGAGCAAACCTATTGGAGTGCCGATGGTAACAAAACTTTAAAAGTAAAAGACGGTAACATCATAGAAATTAATGCTTTAAAAAATGCCGAAGAAACTATTTTAGTAAGCAAAGAAAATCTTAAACCTAAAAACCAACCCTATTTAGATATTGCAAGGTTTGCTTTTTCTAACGATAAACAAAAACTTTTATTAAACACCAATACCCAAAAAGTTTGGCGATACGATACCCGTGGCGATTATTGGCTGTACAACCTAGCAACAAAAACGCTTACCCAAATAGGTGCAAATATGCCTAAAGCAAGTTTAATGTTTGCTAAACTATCGGCCGATGCTAGCCAAGTAGCATTTGTAAGTGGCAATAATATTTACGTACAAAATTTAGAAAATAACCAAACCAAAGCACTAACCACCGATGGTACTTTGCGCCTAATTAACGGCACTTTTGATTGGGTTTACGAAGAAGAATTTGATTGCCGAGATGGTTTTAGGTGGAGCCCCGATGGTAAAAGCATTGCCTACTGGCAAATTGATGCCCGCAAAATCAGAAACTATTTAATGATAAATAATACTGATTCTTTGTATCCTTTTACCACCCCTGTAGAATATCCGGTTGTGGGCCAAGACCCTAGTAGTTGTAAAATAGGAGTGGTAAATATTGCAAATGGCAAAACCAAATGGATGAATGTGCCAGGTAATGCCATACAAAATTATATACCACGTATGGAGTGGGCAAACAATAGCGATGAATTAATTTTACAACAACTCAATCGCCGACAAAACCAAAGCACAATTATGTTAGTTAATGTTGCCAAGGCCGAAGCGAAAACCATTTACCAAGAAACTGATAAAGCATGGATTGATGCAAAAAGTGAAGCCTTTGGCTGTGATTTTATTAACAACGGAAATGAGTTTATTTGGCAAAGTGAAAAAGATGGCTGGCGACATATTTACGCAATAAACCGGGAAGGAAAAGAACGCTTATTAACCAAAGGTAATTACGATGTAATAAGCGTTGTAACCGTTAACGAAGCTACTGGTTTATTGTACTTTATGGCATCGCCAAATAATGCTTTACAATCTTTTTTATATAAAGTTGCCCTTAACTGGGATGGCGAAGCCGAACGTTTAACGCCCGATAACCAAGCAGGTACAAACAGTTACGATATATCGCCAAACGGTAAATTAGCATTCTACTCTTACTCAAACTCCAATACTTATCCCGTATCGGGAGTAGTAGCATTGCCTGGTCACCAGCAAATAAGTGGAGGCACAAAATCGGCGAATGCCAAAACATTACCTTTTACGCCCGAGTTTTTTAGGGTAACTACCGTAGATGGCGTAAGCATAGATGGGTGGATGGTAAAACCAGATAATTTTGATTCCACCAAAAAATACCCCGTTTTATTTTACGTTTACGGCGAACCCGCATCACAAACTGTGAAGGATGTTTTTGGCGTAGGTTACAACCGCCTTTATGCTGGCAGTATGGCTAAAGACGGTTATATTTATATTTCGGTTGATGGCCGAGGATCGCCTGCACCAAAAGGTCGCAAGTGGCGAAAATCTATTTACCATAATATTGGAAATATCAACATTAGAGACCAAGCAATGGCCGCCAAAGAAATTTTTAAATGGGGATATATTGACACTACCCGAGTTGCGGTTTGGGGTTGGAGCGGTGGCGGATCTAGCACTTTAAACCTGCTTTTTCAATACCCAGATGTTTACCAAACTGGTATTTCTATTGCCGCGGTTGATAACCAATTAAATTACGATAATATTTATCAAGAACGTTATATGGGACTTTTACCCGATGATAAACATTATTTTGTTGATAACTCGCCCTTGGCACATGCAAGCAAACTCAAAGGAAATTTACTGCTTATACACGGCACTGCCGATGATAATGTGCATTACAACAATGCCGAGCAAATGATAAACGAATTGGTAAAACACAATAAACCTTTCCAATTAATGACTTACCCAAATCGTACACATATCATTAGCGAAGGCGAGGGAACAAGTAAGCATTTAGCAACCACATTTACAAAATTTTTGAGAGAGAATTGCGAGCCAGGGGGGAGGTAATTGCTAGTTTAACATAAAATTGTTTTATCGGTTTCGGTACAGCAAAAATATAGTTGGTTTTTTATGTAAATCAGGTACTTCTTTACGCCAGTCGGCAATAGATTTTGATTTTATAAACTCATCATCGGCAGTTATATTGGCAGCAATACAAAGTCGGGTATCGGGCTTACATGCTTTTAAAACTGTATCTAAAAATGGGTTATTTCTAAAAGGGGTTTCAATAAAAATTTGGGTTTGGTTGTTTTTTTCGGAGCTTAGTTCTAAATCTTTAATTTTTCTATCTCTATCGGCTTTATCAATTGGTAGGTAGCCATAAAATGCAAAATTTTGGCCATTAAAGCCCGATGCCATTAGTGCCAATAAAATAGAACTTGGCCCCACTAATGGTACTACTTTTATATTTCGGCGGTGTGCTTCGGCAACAATATCGGCACCAGGGTCGGCAATGCCTGGGCAACCAGCCTCGCTCATAAAACCTACATTATTGCCTGCTTCTAAGCCTTTTAAATAGGTTGAAGTACTTACATTACGATTGTGTTTGCTATAATCGTGAATAATTAAATCGCTTTGCGGAGTTTTTAAACCTGCATTTTTTAGGCATTTTCTAGCCGTTTTCTCGTTCTCAACAATATATTCGTTTATGCTATTTAAGGTATCAATTAAATAAGGTGTTAACGATTTGCTTTCGACACCATCGGCAAGCACAACCGGAATTAAATATAATGTTCCTTTTTCCATTGGTGCAATTTAAAGGTTTTTTAGATTTTTTGGCGTAATTTGAATTGTTATATTTGGGATAAAAAAAGTCGTAAGTTAAAATAGTCATTAAAATAGTCGTAAGTCAAATTAGTTGTAAGTGAAAATAGTCTTTAAAAAGTCGTAAGTCAAATTAGTCGTAAGTCAAAATAGTCTTTATCTTCGTTTTAATAAAAAATTATCAATGCTAACAAAATAACTTACGTTTAATAAAACTTACGACTAATAAAAGACTATCTACACCTTAAAAATGACTTACGACTAAAATAACTTACGACTAAAATAACTTACGACTAAAATAACTTACGACTAAAATAACTTACAACTAAAAAAACTGATGAACCGCATACTACCTCTACTTATTATTGCCGGCATATTGCTAATTTTCGATTTATACATTTACAACGCCATAATTGGTATTTACCCAAAATGGACTCCAAAAAAGAAGCAAAATTTTACGTGGATTTGGTGGGGATATACCGTTTTACTGATTACTGGTATATTTATAAGTATTTATACAAATATTAAATTAGGATTTAGAGCTGTTTTATTAGTAGCCTTTTTTATGACTTTTGTAAGTAAATTTTTTTTTATTCCCGTACTTTTAATTGATGATTTAAGAAGATTAATAGTTTGGATTAAACGGAAATTTAATCCCAAAAAGGGAGTTATTGTTTTAGAAAACCGCATTAGTCGTTCCGATTTCTTAGTTAAAAGTGGTATGACAGTTGCTGTTCTTCCGTTTGCAACTTTAAGCTATGGCATAATTTCGGGAGCTTACGATTATAGGATAAAACGCCAAACTTTATACTTGCCTAATTTACCCAAAGCATTCGATGGAATTAAATTAGCTCAAATATCTGACATACATTCTGGTTCTTTTTACAATAAAAAAGCAGTTGCTGGTGGGGTAAATTTATTGCTAAATGAAAAACCCGATTTTATTTTTTTTACTGGCGATTTAGTAAATAACCGAGCAGGCGAAATGAAAGATTATCAAGATATTTTTTCAAAAATTAAAGCCCCTTTAGGTGTTTTTTCTGTTTTAGGCAATCACGATTATGGAATGTACGAAAAATGGTCGTCGGAGAAAGCCCGCTTAAAAAACCTAAACGATTTAAAGCAAACCCACAAATTAATGGGTTGGGATTTGTTGATGAACGAAAATAGAAGCTTAACTGTTGATGGTGAGCAAATTGGAATATTAGGTATCGAAAACTGGGGAGGGGGCAGATTTCCGAAATATGGTAAAATGAGTGATGCTGTTAAAAACACAGAAAATTTTCCTGTTAAATTATTGCTATCTCACGATCCATCACACTGGCAAGCCCAAATTTTACCGAATTACCCAGAAATAGATGTTGCTTTTGCTGGTCATACACATGGTGCACAATTTGGTGTAGAAACCAAAGATTTTAAATGGAGCCCCGTACAATATCTTTACAAAGAATGGGATGGCTTATACCAACAAAACAACCAAAAAATATACGTAAATGTGGGTTTTGGGTTTTTAGGTTACCCTGGCAGGGTGGGTATTTTACCCGAAATAACCATTTTTGAACTTAAAGCCAGCAAACAGCCCAGTTAGTAAATTTATAACCAAGCTTTATATATGAGAAAAATAATCTATAAATGCTTGGATTTTTTGCTTTTTGGTAATGTTTTTGTTGCCATTTGCGCTGTTGCACAAGCCTTATACACGTATAGTTTTTTTAATATTAAACCAGATGTTTGGGTTTGCTGTTTTTTGTTTTTTTCAACTTTAGCCTACTATAATTTTTGCTTGCTAATAAGCAAATTACCAAACAATTTACAATTACAAAACCAACGATTAAACTGGTTTTTAACTTATTTTAATTTAAATTTTGGCGTTACCGTACTTAGTAGCTTAGTATTAATTCCTTTGTTTTTAATGCTTAATTATGAAACCAAAACATTGGTGATAATTTTGGTGGTACTTTCTGCTGGGTACAATTTGCAATTGCGTTCTTTAAACTTCAAAACAATTTCTCTACGAAGCGTAAAAGGGCTAAAACTTTTTTTAATAGCTTTTGTGTGGGCATTAAGCGTGGTTTTGCTTCCTTTATTGCAGGCAGATTTTTTTATCCCCAAAAGGGAAATTACACTTTTAATAACCAAACAATTTTTGCTTTTTGTTGCCATAACAATCCCTTTTGATGTACGAGATTTTATAGAAGATGAGGCATCAAATTTAAAAACCCTACCCATAATGTATGGCGTAAAAAAAGCTTATGTCTTTGCAATAATTTTATTGCTAGTTAATATACTTCTTGTTTTGTGCTTTAATAATTCATTAACCGATAGCCGTTTTTTTGCATCGGTTTTTACACCAATTCTTGCTGTTTTTGTAATTTTAAAATCGGGGTTACGCAAAAATCCGTACTACTATTTTTTATGTTTAGATGGTATTTTAATTGTACAATACTTATTTTTGGTAGTTATTAACATTTTAAAATGAGTAAAGATATACGCATACAATCTATAAATCTTAAAGCACAACCCGAGTTGTTGGTTGCCAAACACCAAGCTGCACTTACAGCTTATAAAAAAGAACCCACACAAAATAAACTGATTTATTTAACAGATACTGGCTTTATTGGCGATATTGTGGTAAATACTAAATACCATGGCGGAAACGATAAAGCCATTTGCTGTTACAATGCCGATAGGTTTGCCTACTGGAAAAATACTTTAGGTTTTAATATGCAACCAGGTGCTTTTGGCGAAAATCTTACTTTAATAGGTAATACGGCTTTAGAAGAAAATGTTTGTATTGGCGATAGGTATAAATTGGGCGAAAGTATTGTTGAAGTATCTGAACCTAGAGGACCTTGTTATATGATTGGCATAAGGTTTAACTATAAAAAGTTCCCTCAACTTTGTCAGCAAACTGGTTATACTGGTTTTTATTTACGAACTATAAAAGAAGGAAATGTAAGTGTTAACGATACCTTAATTCACTTAAGTTCACAACCGCAAAAAATATCTATTATGAGCGTTAACTACACCCGTTACCACGATAACAAAAATAAAGAACGCTTAGAGCTTCTTGTAAATTTACCCCAACTTACTTTAGAGTGGCGACAAAAATTTGAAACTATTTTAAATAAATTATAAAATTAAGGTGTAAATCTATATCCTAAACCTCTAACCGTTTGTAAAAATTCGGGCTCTTCAACATCTCCATCTAATTTTTTTCGTAACCTAACAATATGCATATCAAGGGTACGCGTGTTAACGTCTACTTCGTAACCCCAAACTTCCATCGTTAAATCTTCGCGAGTAACAATTTGGTTTACATGGTTAAAAAAGTAAATTAGTATACGGTTTTCTAAAATTGTTAATTCTATTTTTTCATCGCCTTTATATACCATATGGGTATTTGGGTGATGCTCCATATTCCCAAACTTAAGTGGCTCAATTTTAGTTACACTATGAAAGGATTTAATTTTACTATCTAACATTGCTATTAAAACATCCATGCTAAATGGTTTGGTAATATAATCGGATACACCAAAATTATAGGCATCTATTTTATCCAAATCTTGCGCCTTGGCAGTCATCATAATAATAACCTTATCAAACCCCTTTGCCCGCAAGGCAGTACAAATTTCTTCCCCATTTTTACCTGGTAGCATCCAGTCTAATAAAACTATATCGGGCTGTTGGGTTAAAATTAGTTCTTCGGCTAAATTACCGTTTCCTGTTTGTGTAACTGTAAAGCCCTCGTTATTTAAACGGTGAGCCATTAAAAACCTAAGGTTTTCATCGTCTTCTATTAGTGCAATTTTTATTTCTTTTTTCATAACTATAATGGGTTTTGAGGCAATATAATTTCAAAAACGGAACCTTTATCAATTTTACTTGTAACATTTAAGCTTCCGTTCATAAAAATCACGAGTTCTTTGCAAAAAGCTAAGCCTAAACCTACGCTTCCTTGTTGATTGTATTGGTTTTGTATTCGATAAAATTTCTTAAATATATTTGTGTGTTCGGTTGATTTTATGCCAATACCTTTGTCGGTAAAATAAAAATGAATGTTTTTACGCATATTAATTATTTTAATCGTTAAAAATTTATTGCCGGGAGATGAGTACTTGTAAGCATTATCCATTAAGTTCTGAAAAATACTATTTAAAAAAACCGGATCCGAATAAAATATAGGGATGTTTGAAATTTCTAATTCAATTTCATAATCAGGATATTTTAACTGAAATGAGTCTACAATATTTTGAACAAATATTTCTAGGTTTATTTTCTCGTATTTAATATTAATTGATTTTGATTCTAGTTGAGCAAACGAAAGTAACTTATTCATCAAATCGTTCAGTTTGTCGGCTTCTTCATCTAATATTTTCCCGTAATGATTTTTTTCGTAAGTGCTTAATGCAATAGCACTCTTAATGTTGTTACCTGCTATTTTAATTACCGCAACTGGTGTTTTAAATTCGTGAGTAAAATTATTAATAAAATCGTATTGTAATTTAAATAGCTTGTGGTTGGTGTTTAAGTTTCGGTATAATAAAAAAGTAATAAACGAGAGTATTAAATAAACAAATATAATTGCGATTGCAATAGGAAAAAACCTGTTGTTAACTTCTTTGCTAATAAAATTTCGTTCGCTTGCAAAATATAATTTATAATCGGCAAACGCACCCGACATGTTTAAATTTGTTGTTAGTAAATTGGGCTGTTTATAAACAGGATCGTACGATATTCTTCTAAGACTAATAAATTGGTAAAGTTCGGGATGGTTGTTTAATATGGGGATATTAAATGGGTTTAATTCAAATGATAATAAATCTTGGTCGTATAAAGGTGACTTTACCTGCTTTTTAACCATCAACTCTTTATAGCGTAACAAATCATCGGGACGGGGTACTCCCATAAAGGTTATGCGATCATTTGATACATTAAAAAAGGTTTTGTATATAACATCAGCCGATAAGCTTTTTACACTATCCGTTTTTTCTATTAAACGGCAAAACCGTAAACCAATTTTATTAAAATCATCGCTTTTACTTAAAGCATTAGAACCCTGCCCATCGTTTTTAAAAATTAATATAGAATCTTTATTAATGTTTTTTCTAAATCTATACAAACCTTTAATACCTATTGATAACCTACCATATTTGAACCCATTGTAAACTTTTTGGTTGCTTATATGCGAATCGTAAAACAATACTTGGTTTACAAAAGCATATTTATTTAAAATATTATTAGCGTAGGCAGATGCCGATGAAGAATCTAAATACCCCTGATAATATGAAATTTGAGGAATTTCATGTTGAAATAAATGATTATAAGGCTCAAAAGATTTTTCCATTACCTCAATTTTAAGAGACGAAAATTCGCTTTCTACATACTTACGAGCTAAATTAAATCCCAAAAATAAAGCAAAAATTAACGAAATAGATATAAGCACCAAAAAAAACACTATTAATACAAAGTTTTTTTTATAATTGCCAGGAGCTGATAACATGGTTTAATTCAAATTTTGATTTAAAAATATAGCAAGATTATCATAAAGTTCAATAATATTTTTATTATTGCTATAAATATGCCCTTCGGTATCTTTTAGTAAATAGCTGACCTTTACATTTTTTTTGCGTAAACCTTTTACAAACTGATTGGTTTCATTTACGCTAACTAAGTTATCTTTTGCCCCTTGCACAATATATAAAGGATTTTTAAATTTATTAATGTTAAATATGGGTGAAGTTTGTCGGAAATATTTTGGATTTTTTTGAGGATTACCAAAGGTTAAGCTAATCATTTGTTGATACGGTTTGCTGTAATGAGAAAAATCTTTTAAATAAGTAAAAAAATTATTTATGCCCGAGTATGATGCAGCACAACAGTACAATTGAGGTTGATTAAGTGCGCTATTTAATGCCAAAAACCCTCCAAAACCAAAACCAAAAATGGCAATTTTTTGCGGATTGGCAATTCTATTTTCTATTAACCATTTAGTGCCGTCTTCAATATCGTTAATTATTTTTTTAGTTCCTGTATTTAACCCAGCCAACTTAAACGCTTTTCCATAACCACCCGAGCCACGATAATTAATTTGTAAAACAGCATACCCTCTATTTGCCAAAAACTGCACCTCCGGTACAAAAGCCCATACATCGTTTTCAAACTTTTGGCTGTGTGGCAAAACAACACAACCCAAATTATATTTTTTGTTTTTTGGCAAAGTTAAATAGCCATTAATGTTTAAACCATCACGGCTAATAAATTTTATGGGTTTCATTTCACAAAAATAGTTTTCGGGTATGCTATTGTTTCCCGATATTTTTGTAATAGATTTTGTTGTATTATTAAATATATAAAAAACATCTGGTTGCCTGTCGCTACAATTTTTTACTAAAAAATTTTTTCCCGAAACATCGTTTTGTAAAATCTCTAAATTTATTAAACTAAATTTATTTTTAATTTGGTTGTATAATGTTTCAAATTGGTTATCTAAACAAATAATTTTCTTTTTTTCGGCAGCTAAATTTACTGCACTAGGGTAGGTGTTATTAAAATTTACACTAATAATATCGGTATTGGTTTGTATAATTTTGGTTTTAAACCCACTTGCACAGTTTACCATTATAAGGGCTGTTTTATCGGTATTTAAATTAGATAAAGCATAAAAACCGTTATTGGTTTTATTAAAACTTAAAGGTACAATTGTATTCACAAAATTGCTTACCGCAACCAATTTAAAATAAGTTTTATAAGTGTCTCTAAACAATATACTTTCGGTTAAACCATCGCTTGCAATAGCTAATCTAATCTTTCCCAAATTATCGGCCTTCCATTTAATAATATTACCAGGGTTTAAACCAATAAGTTTTTGATGCCAATTTTTTATATTTACTTGATAAGCGTTTTGGTTTCTAAATTTTGATTTTATAGAGAGTAATAAAAATTTATTGTACCAAAGTTTATTTGATATAAAATCTATTTTTTTTGCCTGTATAGTTTTAAAATTTCCCGCTCCACTGGTATTTACATAAAACAATCCTTCGCCATATTGGTTAGTTAAAATATAAAATAAGGTTTGGTTATTAGCCCAAAAGTACTCCTTAATTAGGCCTGTTTTAAATTTTGTTATTTGGCGGGTAGTTCCTTTACTTATTTGTATTAAAAAAATATTGGTTACATTGTTGTGTTTTTGTATATAAGAAGCATATAAACCATCGGGAGATATTTGGTAACTTATTTTTTGGGTGTTGCTAAAAAAATAGGAAGTAGGTATTAAGTTGTTATTGGCTTTTTGGTTGCAACCTATAAGAACAAAAAAAATACAACAAACTAAAATTTGCTTAATTGTGCCCAACATTTTTGCTTCATTAATAACTAGTTTTTTTTGTACAAATTAAATTAAATTTTTAAGTTTTGTGCTACATATTACACAATATATTTGCTACCTATATTTAAACTTTTATAATTAAACTTTATAAATGGCGTATTTATTAATAAGCTAACACAAATTATGTTAAAAAAAATCTCCTTTTTTATAGTTTTAAGTTTAATAACGCTACTGGCTGGCGCCCAGCAAACCAATATAGAACTTGCCGAATCGTTATCGAAAAACGGAGATTACAGCCAAGCTATAACAATTTATAAAAAATTACATAACACAACTATTGATAAAACTTGGTATTACACCGATTATTTAAACTGTTTACTAAAAACCAAAAATTACAACGAGGCCGAAAAATTAGTTATCAAAACTATTAAAACAAGCCCAAACCAATTTACTTATGTTATAGATTTGGGATACATTTACGAACAAAACGCCAACACTCAAAAAGCTAACAAAATTTACAATAAGGTAATTGATAATTTACCTGACGATGAAAATACAGTGACCGATGTTGCCTCTCATTTTTACAATCTCCAGAATTACAACTACACTTTAAAAACGTATCAACAAGCCCGTAAAACCCTTAAAAATAATAGTTTGTTTGGCTTAGAGATGGTTAATGTTTTAAAATTAACCGACAATAAATCTGCCTTAATATCCGAAATTTTAACTTTGCTAACCAACAATCCCGATTATTTAGGATTTGCAAAAAACGTACTATCTCAATATTTAGAAACTGCCACCGATTTAACCTTATTTAAAACCGAACTTTTAAAAGCTATACAAAAAAACCCCAATAATAATACATTTGCACATTTACTTGCGTGGCATTACCTACAACAAAAAAATTTTACAGCCGCTCTTAAGCAAACTATTGCTTTAGATAAACGTGAGAAACAAAACGGTGCTCAAGTATTTGAGCTGGGTAATATTTTTACCCAAAATAAAGATTATGAAACCGCAAATTTAGCGTACCAATATATATTAAAAGAAGGCGAAAGTAACCCGTATTACATTAATGCATTAATTGAAAGCCTAAGCAATAAAAAGCAACTAATTACAGAAGGAAAATTTTTAATGCCCGATTTATTATTGCTTGAGCAAGATTACACATCAATATTAACCAAATACGGCAAAAACTATCAAACATTATTTGCAATAACCCAACTAGCAAACTTGCAAGCATTTTATTTAAATAAACCTAGCCAAGCTCAAATACTTTTAGAAATCGCTTTACAATTAACTAATATTGGGCAAAAAAATTTAGGCGAGTTAAAATTGCAGTTAGCCAACATTTATTTAGTTAATAACCAAATTTGGGATGCCGCTTTGCTGTACAGCCAAGTTGAAAAAAGCTTTACTAACGAACCCTTGGGGCAAGAAGCTAAACTAAGAAATGCAAAACTTTCATTTTATAATGGCGATTTTAAATGGGCAAAAAGCCAGTTAGATGTACTAAAAGCTTCCACATCGCAATTTATTGCCAACGATGCATTAGATTTAAGTTTATTAATTCAAAATAATTTAACAGCCGATAGCACTGGTAAAGCGTTAAAAATTTATGCTTCTGCAAGTTTGTTACTATTAAAAAACGATTTAGATGGGGCCCTATTAACTTTAGATAGCATTAGTTTTCTTTACCCAAAAAACGAACTAGAAAATGATATATCACTAACCAAAGCAAAAATATTTATACAACAAAATAAATTTGCCGAAGCCGCCTTACAATACCAAACTATTATTAACCAAACCGAAAGTCTTTATGCAGATGATGCCCTATTTTTATTAGCCCAATTACAAGTGCAAAAACTTAATTTACCTAAACAAGCACTAGAAAATTACCAAAATCTACTAAACAATTACCCCGGTAGCCCATACATAACCGAAGCTCGCGAACGTTTTAGAACTTTGCGGGGCGATGCTTTATAATTGTATTTATTTACCTTAAAACCTATATTTGCGACATGATTGTTTTTAACGTAACCACTATAATTGAAGAAAGCATACAAGCCGAGTATTTAACTTTTATGCAACAAGAACATATTCCCTTAGTAATGGCAACAGGTGCTTTTACAAGCAGTAACCTTTTTTTATTAACCGAACCCATTAACGAAGGCATAACCTATTGCGCCCAATACATTACCGATAGCGAAGAAAAACTTGAAAATTACCGTCTAAACCAGTCGCCCGGGTTACAAGTACATTTTAAGAATAAATTCGACGGAAAATATGTGGCTTTTAGAAGTGTGTTGCACTTAATAAAACCCGTTTAAAATTTTTTTAATGTGCGTTTAAAAAGCGTTTTAAAACAAAAAATCCAAAAACTTAAATAAATTAAGCTTTTGGATTAATGTTTGTGGAGAATATCGGATTCGAACCGATCACCTCTTCACTGCCAGCGAAGCGCTCTAGCCAAATGAGCTAATCCCCCGGTTTTTATTTAGTTTGCAAATATCAAAAAAATAACTGGTTGTGCAAAGCTATCCTAAAAAAAATCTACGGGTGGTTATAATTCCTAAAACTCCCAATATCCAAAATTATATTTTTTTGGGTTAGCCCCGATGTTAGGAAATGCTGCGCAATAAATTATCTATTATTCGATTCTCCATACAGGTTCTTTTTGCCAGTTGAGTTTTAGTCCCAAAGCATTTGTATCTACATTTGGGTATTTTTCTAGTAAATGCAACAAACTAACAGTAAAACTATTGCTAGGCTGAATGATATTCAACAAATATTTCATACAACACAAATGAATATAAAGCATTTTAAATTCGTTTTCTTTAGGAACATCTATTAACCAAGGAAACTGGGGTTTCGACATTAACTTTGGTTTTCCGGGTAAATTTTTATTCCATAGCCTACTATGATGTGCGCAATAATTTCTTATTTGAGTAATTGATTGTAACCAACTTGGCAAAAATGTATGATTTATTGTACCTAATTCTTTAGCTATTATGTCCTTTGCTGCTATATTATTTTTTAAGTTTCCGTACAGTTTAGAGAGGCTTCCAAAACTGGTTAATTCTAAAGTTTTCCAAGCTGGTGGCAAACGTAAATCATCGCAATGTTTTTTTTTATGCTCTTTTATAAAAATACCTTTAGAACGGGTTATCTCACTTTCAATTGATGCTAATGTTTTAATTAACTCGCTGGTATTAGTAAACAATGCAGTATTTTGAAACCACCAAGGGCAAAATTCTTGAGATAAATGATAAATTAATTTTGTTCGCAAGCTAATTTCTATTTTTTCAATAACATCAAATAATAATAATCTTAATTCTCTATCAAAGTTATATAATGCAATTACATCAACAAAACGACTATTAGGTTTAAAAATATGCTTTTCTTTATCTATTTGCATAGGCCACCAATAACCCGCTAACCTATAATAACTTATGTGGCTAAGATAATGTGCTGCATTATCTGCAGTTTCTATATGTAAACCTCGTTTCTTTAATTTCTCAATCTGTAAACTTATGGGTATTGCTATTTTTTCAAACATAAAAATATTGGCATAAAAAAACCTTTAAAAGTGTTTCGTAAAACATATTAAAGGCGTATTTAATAATAAAAAGCTTATAAAGCAAAAGACTCGCCCTGGGACGCTGATCTTAATGGGTAGCGTGGCGAGTACTGTTATTGCAATGATAATACATTATTAACTATCAAAAAAATAAAAAATAAAATCGGTTATATTTAACTTAAAATTTAATTTAAACAGAATTATAATTCTTAAAACTCGCCATATCCAAAATTATATTTTTTTGGGTTGGCCCCGAAGTTAGGAAATGCTGCAAACTAAAATCGGTTTCATTTGCTAAAATTATGCTATTTAAACCTTTTGCAGAATAAATTCCACAAAAAGGCTCCCAAAAATCTCCATTATGGTAAGCGTAAAAATTAAAATTTGGTTGTGTAATGTAATTTGTTACTAAGCTTTCAACGGTTTCCAATTGCATATCTATCATGTCGCAAGCCAAAACCAATAAATTTTTTTGTGGGTATTGCTGGTGTACCGTTAACAATCCCCGCAAAGGGCCAGGTACAATTTGTTCATCAACTATTAAATTATTTTGAGAAAAAAAAGCTGTATAGTTATCTGTTTGGCTTTGGTTTACCGAAACAACATAAGGCATGCTTAAGGCATCAAACTTTTGAGCAACTATACTTGCCCAAATTTTACCTTCTTTAATTAAAAGACCTTTATCGGTACCCATACGCACACTTTTACCGCCGCATAAAACTACACCCAGTAAATTTTTTAAACTATTTTCTATCGCTATGGCCAAGGCTTTTTTCGGGGTTTATATAATCTCTAATTCGTTGCTTTAGTTCTTTAATTTCGGGAAAACCACCCTCAATTTTTCTGTCATAAATTTCTTTATCGTTTACACGGATGCCAAATTTTCCACTTGTCTGGCTGGGTTGTAAGGCTACACTAAAAACATCATCGCTAAAAGTATTTAGTATTTCTTGAGCAAAATAAGCCGCTCTTAACATCCAATTGCATTTTGGGCAATATTCAACGGTAATTGTAGGTTTCATTTTAATGATTTTATTGTATCAAACTCGTAAATATGCTTATTAGCATTGCCGGTTTGCTTTTGGCAATTGCAATTACCTCCCCATTCTTTAGTACCGTCGGTAAAGTATTCGCACTTCCAAATTGGTGCTTCGTGTTTTATACGATCAATAATGTACCGGTTTGCGGCATAAGCCTCGGTTCGGTGTGCCGATGTTGTAATTACAACAACTGCACTTTCGCCACTATTTACAATGCCTGTGCGGTGTTGTGCTATAGCAAATGTTAAACCCCATCGGGTTATTGCCTCATTTACAATATCGTTTATCATTTTAGTAGCCATTGCGGGGTAGGCTTCGTATTCTAAATAATCTACCTGCTTTCCTAAGCTATTATCTCTAACTTCGCCACTAAACAAAACCACAGCACCCGCTTTTGGGTGGTGTGCAACACTTAATAACGCTACCAAATTTAAAGGTTGGGCTGTTAATGGTTGCTTATTAACCTCCACTGCTGGGTGGGATAATGCAAATGTTATCATTTTTTTTTATTTTGAAATCTAAATCTACAAAAGTATTGTTAACGGCAAACCTAGATAGGTTTAATATATTTTCTGCATCAGGATTTTGTTGAATTAAATAGGTTTTTAACTCGGATATTAAACTTAAATTCTCTAACACCTTGTACGGGGATGAAAAATATTCTTTTAACGCTGCAAAAGTTTGGATGGTCATTTGTTATTTACTATAAATCTAATATAATAAAATTATTAGAGTTAGGGGTAAACAGTAGAAATTAATATTATAAACTAAATTCGATTGATACAATTTAAATTTTTTTATAGTTTTGAGTAAATTTTTGGGCGTTTTTAAATCCTGTTCAATATATTTTTCCCTAGGCCTCCAAAGGGCATAGCCGTCAGGCAGATTTGGGATAATGCTATACAAAGAAACGATGTAGCAATACTTAGTAAACTCCTTATTCAAAACCACATCAGCAACTGAAATCATTCCAATACCTACACATACATGTTTTGTAAAGAAAAATTCGACCTTAGATGGCGGAAAATTTCTTAAACTTTTGCTTAAAAATAGCGAGAGTCATAAAATATAAGCTTCAATTTGATGTATTTAACTGCGCTAAATGAGAAGCGAAAGCCACTCTGTTAACAAGCCCTTGATGCCCGATTTAGCAAGAAATCTATACTTTTCATCAAACTATATTTAGGCTTATATTTAAAAAATGACTTTAGGGATCGACACAAAAATCCATCGAACCTGGATGGTTTTTTTAAACGTATACCAGTAAAAGATGGTACACGGTTTTATTTACCCGAAGCCTTTGCGAAATATTTTATAGGATTTTGGTGGGAGTTGTACCTCAAAATCCCATATTTACATTCAGCTTCAATACCACCCAAAAACTGGCAAAATTGTAGAATTTAAATCCACCTCGGCCAATATACCCAACTGTAAAGATGCCCAATTAACCTAAGGCTATATCTAAACTGGCGACATAATTTTGAGAAATTCGGGTTATTCTGGTCTAAATAATTTTGAAGATACCATAGCAAAAAAAGCCTATTTTTATCTCGAAATTATACACCCAAATGGCTGTTTTTAAATTTATAGAAGACCAATATATCCCACTTGATTTTACTAAAATTGGTAAAAGGATGGAAAAATTAATTGTAAGAATATAGACTTGAGGTATTTATAGATAAAAACAAAAAAATACCCACCGGTTTAGTGATATAGCAATTTCCCTAAAATGTATATGAAGAACGTATTGGAACAAAGAAAAAAGAGAACCATAAAAAAGGGTATTAAATGCGAGCAGGGTATGCACAAAAACATCGCTTTAACTGTTACATAACCAATATAGAAAAAGGAAAATTCCCACCCTCGGTTATAAGAAATATTTACAGATTACGGTGGCAAATAGAATTGGTTTTAAAACAATGGAAGTCAACTTACAGAATTGACAAAACACATAAAATGAAATTCGAACGCTGGATAATCTTATTTTATGCCAGGTTGATGCTTATGCTCATTCATTGGCATATATATCATATCACAAAAATAGCGGAGTATAATAGTGAAAACAGTTTTTAACCCTAGCTAAATGTTTTATAAGCCTACAATTTGTAGCATGCAAAATAACTGCGTTGGCATATAAAACTAAAACTGGCTTTAAAAAAACCCTACAACAACTTATTAACTTAATAGCTAACCAACACGATTTAGAAAAAAAAAAGAAAGATAAATAAACAAGAAATAATTGATATAATATATTGTATATCAAAATAATAAGTGAATGTTTTATAAATTAAAAAAAGCGGAGTACTTATTCCACAAAGCCCCGCTTTTAAACTAAAAAACGTTCCTAAAAATGATGAATAAGAAACAAAAAAACAAGCCTACTCCTGAAAAAAGTGAGCTGATTATATTTCCTTTTAATTAATTAAAAATCAACTAGTTATAAAAAGTGCTTAACGGCTATGGGGGCTAGGGGGGGCAAACGCTCAGCAATATTACCAAACATACATTTGTAAAACTAACTCTTCATGCATCTACAAGGCATATTCCCTCTTCGGGGGCTAGAGGGGGAACTTACCCAGCCCAATTCTCCCTATCCAAACTTCTAAAATGGATTGCTTCTGCCAAGTGTTCCAATTTAATTTCTTCACTCAAATCTAAATCAGCAATAGTACGGGCTACTTTTAAAATTCTATCATAAGCTCTAGCAGATAACCCTAATTTCTCCATCGCTTTTTTAAGCAGCATTTGTCCAGCATCACTAATAGGGCAAATATCACGCACCATTTGCGGACTCATTTGTGCATTGCAATAAATATTTTGGTGCTCGGCAAACCTTAAATTTTGCATTTCTCTAGCTTTTATCACACGCCCCCTAATCGTTTCGCTATTTTCCGATTTTCGTAACGATGAAAGCTCATCAAAATTCACAGGCGTAACCTCAACATGTAAATCAATACGGTCTAACAAAGGTCCGCTAACTTTACTTAAATATTTTTGTACAACACCCGGGCCACAAACACATTCCTTTTCTGGGTGATTGTAATACCCACAAGGGCATGGGTTCATTGCAGCAATCAACATAAAACTTGCTGGGTAATCTACCGAAGCCTTTGCCCTTGCAATAGTTACTTTTCGGTCTTCTAAAGGCTGTCGCATAACCTCTAAAACAGTTCGTTTAAATTCTGGCAACTCATCTAAAAACAAAACGCCATTGTGGGCCAACGATATTTCGCCAGGTTGTGGGTTCCCCCCTCCGCCAACTAAAGCCACGTCAGAAACCGTATGGTGCGGCGATCGAAAAGGTCTAGTAGTTAATAAAGCATCCGTTGCCGAAAGTTTTCCCGCAACCGAATGTATTTTGGTGGTCTCTAACGCCTCATACAAATTTAATGGAGGCAAAATGGTTGGCAAACGTTTGGCCAACATGGTTTTACCCGCCCCTGGTGGGCCAATTAAAATAGCATTATGGCCACCCGCAGCTGCAATCTCTAACGATCGTTTAATATTTTCTTGCCCCTTAACATCCGAAAAGTCAGCATCATACTTATTAACAGCGTAGCTAAACTCGTCCCTAGTATCAACAATAGTTTTTTCGGGGAAAACCTTATCTCTAAAAATCGCCACCACTTGGTCTAAATGCGTAACACCATAAACCTCAATATCGCTAACAATTGCCGCTTCACGGGCGTTTTGTTTAGGTAAAATAATGCCTTTAAATCCCTCTTTTTTTGCCTGTATCGATATTGGTAAAGCTCCTTTAATAGGTTGCACCGCACCATCTAACGAAAGTTCACCCATTATTATATACTTCTCAATCTCATCATCGGGTATCTGGTTCGATTGTGCCAAAATACCAATGGCAATAGTTAAATCATACGCCGATCCTTCTTTGCGTATATCCGCAGGAGCCAAATTAACCACAATTTTCTGCCTCGGCATTTTATATTTTGCAGTACTAAAAGCACTTTCAATCCTAAACATGCTCTCTTTAACCGCATTATCTGGTAAGCCCACAATAAAATAATTAGTCCCCGAAATAATGTTAACCTCAACCATAATAGTTTTAGCCTCAACCCCATAAACCGCACTTCCAAATGTTTTAACAGGCATATTTTTTTACCGGGAAAATTAGGAAAAAAATATCAATTATATTAGCACTAAACTTTTTCTATTTAATAACGTTAATAACACATGCCTCAGTACGTAATTCTTTTCGATGGAGTTTGCAATCTCTGCAACACCTTTGTGCAATTCATTATAAGGCATGATAAAAAAAATAAGTTTAATTTTGCTCCTTTACAGTCAAATTATGCCATAGAGGTTATCCAAAAATATAACCTAAATAATAATCAATTACAATCTGTAGTATTTATAGCCAATCAAAAAATTTACACAAAGTCTAATGCAGCATTACAAATAGCCAAACATTTAGGAGGCTTATGGTCATTATTTGCCTGTTTAAACATTTTTCCGCTAAAATTTAGAGATGCAGTTTACAATTATGTAGCAAAAAACCGATACAAATGGTTTGGCAAAAAACAAAATTGCATGGTACCTACCCCAAACCTCAAAAACAAATTTTTACAATAGCCTATTCAAATCTTACCCAAAATATAAAACGCCATTTCAGAATTTTCAGAAAAGGTCATTTTAGTACTTATCAACCCCCGATAGTCGGGCTTTACGTTTCAAGTCCGCCCACCCCAATAATCCTTCGCACTTCGGGCTTTCCACTTCAATCCCGTTTAAAAACGCAGGATAGTGCAATAA
>JAYULE010000122.1:0-10879 GCA_043763845.1 Sphingobacteriales bacterium | reverse complement strand
GCAAGCCCAACAAGGAATAGTTGTAGATTTTTTAGAGACTGCCAAACTAGGCGATTTAGCTTTTTTTGATAACGAAGAAGGCCGCATTACCCACGTGGGCATTTTACTAAACAATGGGCAAATTATTCACGCATCGGGCAGGGTAAAAATAGATAAAATTGATAATTATGGGATATTTAGTGAGGACAAAAATATTTATACCCACAAATTGAGGATTTTGAAAAGGTATGCTTAGCGTTAAATTTGAGGATTATATCTTACCTAAATTAGAAAATACTTATTCCTTAAAAGCCCAAATTTTTACCAGTTTGTCATCACTTACCGAAATTAAAGTTTCGCCATTACCCCTCCAACATATATTATTTACCGATAATCGATGGCCGTTAATACCTTTATCTAAACTTAGGTTTTTGTACAAACTATAATCGGTACTTCGCCAAATTTTTATGCTTTTATCTCTACTACAAGTTGCAAAATAAGGTAAATTAGGGTGAAACGCAATTTGATAAATGGCAAATAAGTGGGCAGCAAAATCGTTTTCACAAAGCCAATTTTGGGTATTCCAAATTTTTAAATGCGCATCTCTAGAACCGGTAAGTATTTTTTTGCCCGTTGGCTCAAACGCAATTGCACCTACGCCCATTGTATGCGCTTCAAAACTTTTAACAAAGGTATAATCATCTAACTGGTAAAGCCTTACAAAATTATCGTTTGAACCTGTAGCAAGTAAATTTAAGGAAGTGTTAACATCAAAACTTCTAATTTTTTGAGTTCCGGCATTAAAACGGTGAACAATATCTTGTTTTTCAATATTAATTATTATAATCTCCCCAGCATCTGTGGCAACCAACAACTCATTTTTTAATGCCGAATATTTTATGCAAAAAACCGGCGATTTTACATCTTTAGTAAAAAGAAGTTCTGCAGTTTCTAAATTAAAAAATAAAATATGCCCATTGTTACAGCCAGCAACTAACATACGGTACTCGCTAATAATTTCTAACGCGTAAACAGTGTGGCTAACCGGGTTAAAAATTCTCGAAAATTTTTGAGTTTGGATATTCCATTCAACAATTCCTTTATCGTTACCGGCGGTATAACAAAGGTTTTGGGTAGGATGCGCAACTACAGCATATATTGGATTGTTATGTCCTTCTAAATCTATGGCTTCCATATTATATTTAGCAATTAACTAATTACTTTTATGCCTATTTTCTAAATTTTTAGCAATACTTTCTAACGAAAACCCTTTTTGTTGCAACAAAACTAATAGGTGAAATACCAAGTCCGATGCTTCGTTAACAAAATCAACATCAGTTTCGGCCAAAGCAGCAATAACAGTTTCAACACCTTCCTCGCCTACTTTTTGAGCAATTTTATTTAGGCCTTTTTGCTGTAAACTATTTATATACGACCCTTGGCGGGGATTTTCGAACCTATCTTTAATAATACTCTCTAACTCAAAAATAAAATTTTGGTTATAAGCCGTATCAAAACAACTGCGTGTGCCATTGTGGCAAGTTGGGCCTTGGGGCAATGTGGAAATTAAAATAGTATCTCGGTCGCAATCAATACTAGTGTGTTTAACAAATAAAAAATTGCCACTCTCTTCGCCTTTAGTCCATAAGCGGTTTTTAGAGCGTGAAAAAAAGGTTACTTTACCTTCGGCTATGGTTTTTTGGTAAGCTTCGGCATTCATATAACCTAACATTAGCACTTCTAAAGTTTGGTGGTGTTGTATAATAACTGGCAGTAAATCGGCTTTGCTAAAATCGGGCTGAATGTTGGTTGGGTTCATAAAATATTGCTAAAACTAATGCTGTTTATAGAATTAAAGAGGTGCTAAATTTGATTCCTTTTTTTTACATTAATAAACAAAAGTATAATATTATATTGTACCCATAGCCAATCCAAACTAAAAATTTTAGAATTAGAAGGTTGAATAATAAAATTTGATTTAAAATATATGTATTGAAGCAGAGTTTAACAAATTACTTTTAGATTTTCGCTAGTTTAAAAATGAGCCAAAAAATCGGTAGCGTTAAGTATAGAAATATTACGAAATGGGTGCATTTGCAATAAGTGTTTATTGCCAGATATGATGCTTGAAGTATTGCAAGCTAGTGCTAATTCTAAAAATTTATTGTCTTTAGGGTCGGCACATTCTATTACTTTTTCACTAGGATTGAAGAAAATAGCATTCTGTTCCAACAATTTTATTGCTTGTATTCTATTGTATTCGCCTAGGTATTTGTCAAGTTTTTTCGGTATAACACTTCAATATATTCATTAAATACTTCTGTTGAAAGCCCAATTTTGCCATCTATTAAAATTTTATCGAACGCCAAAGCACTTAAAGAGTTCTGAATTAAATTTGCGCTAATAAATAGATTAGTATCTACAACAAAAAACAAATTACTCTTCATTTAAAATATCATCAAGCTCGTCTTGGGTCAATCCTTTAGCTTTAATATCGGCTCTTAACTTATCAAGAAAATCTCCATAGCCATTTTTTGACGGGCCAATAAACTCACGAGCTAAAGAAATATTTATTTTGCTTCCAATTTTTTGCTTCGTTTGTTCCGAAGAGTCTCTCCATGCTTTTGCAAGCGTATTATCTACTTCAATTACAATTCGCTCCATAACCATTAAATTTTATATTGTTAAATCTACAAAAAAACCCTAATCAAAACTAAACAACAAAAAATATTTTGTAGGCTATAAAGGGTTTAAGAATAAATTGAGTTAGTTTATTTTTATTTCTTATATTGTTAGCAAAACAAAATTTTAACTAAAAAATCCAAAATAAACATTTACTATTATTATAAGTAAAAAAATGATTTTAGATTTTCGCTGGTTTAATAATATGCTAAAAAATCGGTAGAGTTAAGTATAGAAATATTACGAAATGGGTGCATTTGCAATAAGTGTTTATCGCCAGATATGATGCAGCTTGCACCAACATCAACAGCTAAATTTAAAAATTTATTGTCTTTTGGGTCGGAACATTCTGTGAAATCACTCACTATTTTTGCTAGCTCGTATCTCATTTCAATTCGATTTACGAAGTCCAACCTTTCTTGAGTAGATAAATATTTATCAAATTTTTTCCTTACTAAAACTTCCGTTAATTCTAACAATGTTTCCCTCGAAAAAAAGATTTTACCAATTTTTTCAGCTTTTTGCAGTGCGAGTTTATTGGTTGAATTAACCAAAAGTGCCACGCTAATTAATGAATTTGTATCAAAAACAAACTTGAGATTAGTTTTCATTCAAAATCTCATTCAATTTTTCTTCAGTTAAACCATTTTCGTTTGCTTTTTTGCTTATGCTTTCTACAAATTGCCAAAATGTATCTGGTTCATCAGCAAACGAAGTATTAATATACTTTTCTAAAGATTTTTCTATAGCTTTTTTTTTCTCGGTTGAGAAAACCTTCCATTGCTTTGCAGCAAGTGTGTTTACTTCAATTACAATTCGTTCCATAGTAACTAAATTTTATAACGTTAAATCTACAAAAAACCTATCTAAAAGTAAACCTTAAAAAATAATATTTATGCTACAATTGAGTTATGTGGACTTAAACAAATTTATTCTTTTTACTCCTTAATAAAGTATCAAAAAATACTAAGCCTAATACCAAATCTATCATTAAAAAAATACGTAAAACCATTGGATTTGCTAATTGAGTAAAATTAATTTTAAATGAAATATTAGGCAAAGCATAAGTGGAATTACTTTGGCTAATTGCATAACCTAATATGGTAAAAATAGAGATTCCGAAAAAAGCCGCAATTACATAAATAATTGCTTTATTAACTTTTGTTTTTAAAGCAATTGGGGCAATTTCTAAGTTTATTTTTTCCATTAAGTTTCTGGTAAAACTCATAGAAGGTTCGTCAAGAGGCAAATCATTTAACAACATGCCATTAATTTTTAATAATTCGTTATAAAGCTGTGTAAAACTTTTATCAGAAGCTAATTTTTGCTCTATTTCAAATTTTTCGACTGGGCTACAATTACCATCAATGTAGTTCCAAATTTGTTCCTCTGTTGTACTCATATCAAATCTTTAACTTCGTGTTTTAACAAATATTGCAATTTCTCTTTTAATCTAATTCTTGCTCGGTGTAATTTAACTTTAATGGTATTTGTTTCCATATTAAGTGTGTCTGCAATTTCTTCTAAACTTTGTTCTCCGTTGTAAAATAGCGTTATAATAAACCCATCGTCGGGCAATAACATTTTAATGGCTTGGGCTAGGTAAACATAAGAAGATTTTTTTTCAACTATATTCGCATCAAAATCAACGCTGGCAATTTCTAAAACATTTTCATCATCATTAATTGAAGTTGTATTTAGTTGATTTTTACGCAGGTAAGACATTGCAGTAGTGTAAGTTATGGTGTACAACCAAGTAGAAAACTTAGATTTTTGCTTAAAAGTTCCCAATGCTCGGTAAGCCTTTACAAAGCAATCTTGTGCAATTTCTTCGGCATCTTCTCTGTTTTTTGCAAAACGGAGAGCCAAAGTAAATACAAAACGTTGGTGACGTTTAACTAAATGGGCATAAGCGGCAGTGTTACCTGCCAAAACTATGTCTATAAGTTCTAAATCCGTTTCTTGTTGTTGCATACTATAACACTATGACGTTTGTTTTTAAAACAGGTTACATCAATTGCATTATAAAAATAAAAAACATTAAAATAGGATTGAGTGTAACCTAAAAAAATAAATTGTAGTCTTAATACCAACATATCAATTTAATAACAAAATTTTTAAACAATTTAAAACAAACAAAATGAAAGAATTAGTTCCAATAGCATTATTTTTAGGAGCCTTTGCAATGGTATTTGGTATAAGGTATTTATTAAACAAAGAAAAAATGGCTATGATTGAGCGGGGTATGAACCCAAGCGAAAACAAAACTAACGCTCAACCATTTTTAAGCTTAAAATTTGGATTATTATTAGTTGGAATAGGAATTGGGCTTTTGGCAGCACTATTTACAGTGAGAGGTATTTTCGGTGATGTGTTGTCAGATGGTAAAGAAGGCCAAGCCGTAGCCATTTATTTTGGTTTTATAGGGATTTTTGGGGGCTTAGGCTTAATAATAAGCTACTTAGTAGAGAAAAAATGGTTAGATAAAAAGTGAGATGTATTTAATTAGTTATTGCTTATAACGGGATTTAAAAGAGAACTTTGCAATAACTCTAAGTACATCCTTATAGATTATGGACTCCAACAAGTATATCCTAAACTATATGATTACTGCAAATCAACGATTTACAAATGAAAGAAGCATTTAAGTCACATTAAAATTATACTTGAATTGTATCCATAGAGTTGATAACTCCTTTTTATTGACTTGTGCGGAGAGGGCTGCGTTAACTCTCCGCACAAGCAACTTGATTTAAAGAAGCATTTTAATTATAAAATAACTTTCTTGCTAACTATAGTTTGTATTTTTCCAATAAGCTTAAAACCTTTTCTTCCAATTCTTTACCTCTTAAATCTTTAGCAATAACTTTTCCTTCAGGATTTAACAGAAATATTTGTGGGTAACTTGAGACATCATATTTTTTATTTATTTTATTGATATCATCCGACATAATTTGTGGCCAAGTAATAGATTGCTCTTCCATTATTTTATTTAGTTCATCGGGTTTACTTTCGCCAACTATTCCAATTATTTCAAATTTTGATCTATCTGTTTTGTTGTACAGTTCTTTAAGGTTTGGTAATTCTTTTCTGCAAGGTCCACACCATACAGCCCAAAAATCTAGCAATACGTACTTACCTTTTAATTTTTCTAATGAAATTTTAGATTTAGTTTTGAAGTTATTTCCTTTAAACATATATGGTCGAAACTCTATTTGAGTGGATACTAACTGACTCTTAGGTAAATTTGATTTCTCTAATATCAATGTGTTTCTATTGGTATTTACACCAATACTTTTATAAGTAACCCCCTTTATATCAAAAAACTTGTTTTTTAAAATTACATTCTTAGACTTTATATTCTCTCCATTTACCACACTTCCGTTTACTAAAGCAATGCTTAAATCGCTATAACTAAAATCTGTAAACCCATTAGAACATACCAAAATTTCTTGACCGTTTAAATTTGTAGTTGCATATTGGGGGAAATTGCACATAACATAGTCTCGCTTGCTAAAATAAGTTATTAAAAGGGGTGTAATGTTTAAGCATATTTTATTGTTGAGTAAACTTTCATAAGTGACATTTATTGAATTTGTGTTGGCGAGAGAATCTCTATTAAAGTCTTTATCGAAATCAATATTTGCAGGCGTAAATATTTGATCATCACTAAAATCAAGATTATTATTTGCATCAACCACCATTTGAATATTACCCGTAAGGTTTTTAGTGTATGCAAAAGCTATTTTAGTTTTTAATGGCTTTTTAGAAAGATTTAAAGTATCTGGTTTCCAATTCCAAGATTTTTGTATCTCTTCATAATGTTCTTTGGATAAAATACCAAGGTTATAGTTTTGATACATAGTTTGATACCCATTAGTTTCGATATCACCATATATTGTATCATTCCAATTTTTAGGGGCTCCTACTACTTTCAAGTAAGGTTTTACCCAAGGATAAACTTCACCTGACATATATACATTTGCGCTTCTAAAACCAGACTCAAAAGGCCCATACCCATTTTTAAATGTTAATGGAAGTTCAATTCTATTTTCTTGTGAAAAAGTTATAGTACTAATTGCACATAAGGTAATTAGAAGGATTGATTTAGGGTTTGTATTCATATTGGTATTAGCTAGGTTATATCTTTCGAAATGTAAGAATTATTTTACAAAAGGTATTGGTTTTTTTTCAAACAAAAAAACCTATAAGGTCTTTAAGACCTTATAGGTTTGTAAATGAAATAAATATTGGAAATTAATGAATTTTCTTTACTCTTCTATTCGCAAACCAAGCTTTTACTCTAAGCCTAATTAAGTACATAGATGGTACAACAATTAAGGTTAAAAATGTGGCAAAGCTTAAACCAAAAATCATTGTCCACGATAGTGGTCCCCAAAATGCTACGTTATCACCTCCAAAATAAATATGTGGATTACCAGTGCTAAACAAGGTTGCAAAATCTAAATTTAAACCAACGGCTAAAGGTATTAAGCCCAACATTGTGGCGGTGGCGGTAAGTATAACGGGCGTCATACGGGTACGGCCAGCTTCTAAAATTGCATCAAAACCGTTCATGCCTTGTTCCATCATTAAATCGGCAAACTCTACCAATAATATACCATTTCGTACTACAATACCTGCCAAAGCAACTATACCAATACCCATCATCACTATCGACATTTCCATACGGAACAAGCTAATACCCAACAGTACACCAATTATGCTAAATACAATCTCGCTTAAAATAATTAGAGGTTTACCTACCGAGTTAAACTGGATAACTAAAATAATTAAAATTAAAAAAAACGAGGTTAGCAAGGCTCCACCCAAAAAGGCAACAGTTTCTTGTTGCTCAACCTGTTCACCACCCATTTTAATTTGTACACCTTCGGGAGTTCTAAATTGCTGTATCTCGTTATTAATGTTAGCTACCACTTCGTTAGGGTTATAATCGCCCAATACGTTAGATGATAAAATAATAATACGTTTTTGTTGGGTGCGTTTTATACCGCCGTAAGTATTCACATAATTAATATTGGCAAAAGATGAAATTGGCACTTGCCTTATCATACCGCCCATACCCATATCCCGATAGGTAATTTTTATGTTTCTAAGTGCTTCTAAATTATTGCGTTGGTCTTTTTGTGCCCGTAAATTTATTTCATAATCTTCATCGGCATCCCTAAATTTAGAAACTTCTTTGCCATACAATGCCGTACGTATTTCCATGGCAATTTGCCCAGTTGATATGCCTTCTCGGTTTGCTCGCTCACGGTTAATATCAAAAATAATTTCGGGTTTATTGTTTTGAAAATCAGACTTTAACTCCTCAACACCTGCAATATTTTTACTTATTAAAAAGTTTTGTAAACGTGTTGATGTTTGCACCAGCGAGTCTAAATTATCGCCAGTAATATCTATACTTATTGGTTTTGCGGTGGGTGGCCCTGATTGTTCTTGTGTTACCGAAATCTCGGCACCAGCCACACCTTTTATGGCTTTACGAATGGCTTCTAAATATTCGCTAGAGCGTTTACCCTCACGCTCGCCAAACTCAACAAAAGCAACGGTAACTTTACCACGGTTTGGGTAATTTCCTTGATCTTCATCTTGCGGATCGGTTACGCCAACAGTAACGTTTGATAGTATAGAAGATACATTGTGTTTGCCCAAGCTATCAACCACTTGGGTAACTTTTTTCTCTATTTGTTTAGTAACCTCGTTGGTATAAGCCTGGTCGGTACCGGTTGGTAGGGTTAAGTAAACGTAAGCAAAATTAGGGTCGGCTTCTGGAAAAAACACAAACTTGGGTTTCATAATTCCTGTAAAAATTATGGAGAAAATTAATAAGCCGAAAGTACCACCCAATATAGTATAAGGGCGGTGTAATGCCCAATTTAAAAAATTTGCATATTTATCTTGAACTTTTGGCCAAGTGTGTTTTTGAAATTTACGGATTGCTTTTTCTAAAATAAAGTGTTGCATTAAATACAACAAAGCCATAAGCACCACAAAGTTACCAAAGCCAAAATTTATAAAATAGGCTATAACTGCCGCTCCTGCAAAGTACATCAATGTACGTTTTACTTTTTTATCGAAGGTTGGTTTATACAACTCATCGGCAGCGTGAGATTCCATAAAATCAACCGCAAAAACAGGGTTGATAATGTAAGCCACCACTAGCGATGCTAGCAAAGTAATAATAAGCGTAATTGGTAAAAAGAACATAAATTGCCCAATTACTCCAGGCCAAAAGGCTAAAGGAATAAAAGGCGCAAGGGTGGTCATAGTTCCCGAAAATACTGGCAGAAACACCTCGCCAGCAGCCATTTTTGCAGCTTGCTTAATAGGAACTTTTCCATTATCAAAAATACGATGGGTGTTTTCTATAACCACAACGGCATCATCAACCACAATACCAAGGGCTAACAAGAACGAGAAAAGCACAATCATATTCATGGTAAAACCAATGGTAGGCATTAATAAAAATGCTACACACATTGATAGCGGAACCGATAATGCCACAAAAAATGCGTTGGTAATGCCCATAAAAAACATTAAAATAAGGGTAACCAAAATAAAACCAATAACAATGGTGTTTATTAAATCGTGAAGGGTTACACGGGTTTTGTCCGACTGGTCGCCAGTGGTTATAATTTCTAAACCTTTGGGAAATTCTTTAGCCTTCATTTCGGCCAGTAAAACACGTATTTTATCGGATGCTTCAATCAAATTTTGCCCAGACCGTTTTTTAACATTAAGTGTGATAACATTTTTACCACCCAACCTAGCAAACGATTCTTGTTCTTTAAAACCATCAACCACTTGGGCAATATCTCGCAAATAAACCGATGCGCCAGATGGGGTTTTTATTATAGTATTTGATATTTCGGCGGCATCTTTAAATTCTTTTTTAATATTTAAGGTTCTTCGAATGCCATCGCTGGGTACGGTACCGCCCGATGCAGAAATGTTTTCGTAACCAATTGCGGTTTCAATATCTCTAAACGAAATTTGGGTGGAAGCCATTTTGTTCATATCCACATTAATTTGCACTTCGTTATCTAAAGCTCCTACCAAATCAACCCCCGAAATTTCGGGCATAGATTCTATGCGGTCTTTTAAACTTTTAGCGTATTTCTTTAATGTTTTTAAGTCATAATCTCCCGAAAGGTTAAGATACATTATGGGCAAATCGGCAAGGTTAATATCAATAACTTCTGGGTCTTCGGGCAGGTTATTAGGCAAATCTTGCTTGGCTTTATCCACCGCATCTTTTATACGTTGCTTGGCATCTTTAATAGAAACATTTGAGTTAAACTCTGCAGTTATAAAAGAAAAATCCTGAAACGAGTTAGAAGTTACTTTTTTTAAACCTTGTACTCCCTTAATTTTTGTTTCTAATTGTTTGGTAACCAAATTCTCCATATTTGCAGGCGAAGTACCAGGATAAATGGTTCGTACAAATATTTTTGGAATAGAAATTTCGGGAAAATTTTCTTTAGGTAAGCTATTATACGCAAAATAACCAGCAATTAATAGTATTACTGTAAGTACATAAATGGCTGTTTTATTATCAATTGCCCAACTGGCTGGGCCAAATTCTTTGTTACTATCTTTCATCTTTTTTGTTTTGATGTGTTTGATTTATTCTTAGCTATTAAAACTAGGTTTTGGTAATATTTTTATCACTGATATTATATTTTGGGTGTTCCTGCCTGCCGGTAGGCAAGGTAAACACGCTGTTCGCTATATCTTTTATCAATTGCGGTTGGCTTAAGCCAACCGCAATTGATAAAAGGATGCCGCTGCCATCGTTAACGCAAATAAAAACGGCAAAAAATTAAGTTCATTTATTAAAATTTTACTAAATCTCCTTCATTTAAGCCGTTAAAACCAAGGGTAATAACTTTATCGCCTTGTTTAATACCGCTTAAAACTTCGGCATTGCCATTGTAAATTTTACCCACTTTTATATTGGCTTTTACCACTTTAGCATCCTGCGATAGCAAAACAAAATCGCCGTTTTCCGATTTTTGTATAGATTTTACAGGCACAGTTAAAGCGTTTGCTTTTTTATAATCTACAATTTTTAAAATGGCTAACATATTAGGTCTTAGCTTAGCTTTTGAAGGTAGTTTTGCTTCTATGCTAAAACTACGTGAAGATGGATCAATGTTTTTTGAAGCAAAAGCAATTTTGGTTAATAACGAAT
>JAYULE010000121.1:0-3062 GCA_043763845.1 Sphingobacteriales bacterium | reverse complement strand
TTAGTTAAAAACGGTACGTATGCCAACCTTACCAACGAGGTCTTTAAACTACGAAACGAAACCGATGCCAATAAATTAGAAAGAGAATTAATAAAATTAGCACAAAAATATACTTCCAAAATAAAGCGGAAAGCTATAAAAGATAATGCACCAGTACAACCTAAAATAATAATTTCAGAAACCTTTATATAAATGAAGCAAGTAACCAATAATGCTAAAGATTTTGAGCAAGTACTCTTATTAATACAAGAGGCTCGTAATCGGGTATTTGTCAAAGCAAATGCCGAGTTAGTGTTGCTGTATTTTAATGTAGGCAATATAGTTTCTCAAAAAGTAGAGGCAGGCAATTGGGGGCAAAGTACAGTGCAAGAGTTAGCCAATTTTATTACTTCAAAACAACCAGGGCTATCAGGTTTCAACAGTAGAGGTTTGTATAGAATGAAGCAATTTTATGAAACGTACTCAAATCCTCAATTTGTGTCAACAGTGTTTACACAATTACAATCACTTGAAAATGATGTAAATGCAAAAGTGTCACCAGTGGTGTCACAAATTAAAAAAGAACAAAGTACAAAAGTGTCACCAGTGGTGACACAATTTGAAGATAAAGAAAATGAGGCAGAAAGCTTTATAAAAAATATGCTTTGTAAAGTAAGTTGGACACACCATTTACTAATATTAAATAAGACCAAAACCATAGAAGAAAAATTATTTTACTTATCACATACAGTTTTAGAAAAATTGGGAAAAAGAGAATTAGAAAGACAATTAAATACAGCAGTATATGAAAGAACTTTGCTGAGTAACAAATTTGTGTCGTCATTGCCGACACAATTACCACAAAACCTTTTTAAAGACCCCTACATTTTTGAATTTTTAAACATACCCGATACACACTCCGAGTTTGATTTAGAAAAAGCCATTACCCTAAACCTACAAAAATTTATTTTAGAAATAGGCAAAGGCTTTACCTATATGGGCAACCAATTTAGGCTACAAGTAGGCAATAAAGATTACCGTACCGATTTGCTTTTTTACCATCGAGATTTGCAATGCCTTGTACTATTTGAATTAAAAATACAAGATTTTGAACCAGAATTTATAGGCAAGCTCAACTTTTATTTAGAGGCTTTGGATAGAGATGTAAAACGACCAACCGAAAACCCAAGCATAGGCATATTGCTATGCAAGGGTAAAGATGTAGAAGTAGTAGAGTATGCAATGGCACGTAATACAAGCCCTGCTATTATTGCCGACTACGAAACCAAACTGATAGATAAAAAATTATTAGCAGCAAAGCTGCACCAGCTTTCTACAATGCTTAATAAAAACAATGATTAATTGTAAATGAATAATTGTTAATTAATGAAAGAAAATATAATAAAAACGAAAAGCTTTCAATTTGCTATTAGAATTGTAAAGCTATACCAGCATTTACAAGCTGAAAAAAAAGAGTATGTGCTATCAAAACAACTTATGAGAAGTGGTACAAACCCAGGTGCAATGGTAAGAGAAGCAGAACATAGCCAAAGCAAAGCTGATTTCATTCATAAATTTTCTATTGCTCAAAAAGAAATTAATGAAACTATTTATTGGTTGGAGCTTTTAAATGCTACTAATTACCTAACAAAAAAAGAATTTGAAAGTATAAATAAAGATGCTGTAGAAATTATAAAGTTAATAACCAGTATAATAAAATCTACAAAAGCAACAGTTAACAATTAACAATTGATAATTAACAATTATAATGGAGATAAAACAAATTAGAACAATACTCGAAAGCCCTTACGATAGAAAGATTTGGAAATCCTTCATTCAAACACAGTTTACCAATAATAACCTTTTGGCAAACGATGCACCTTTAAATTTAGGCAAAAGCGATTTATATACCGAGTGTGTATCGTTAGGTAATTATGCTATAGATGACTATACCAAAATTGGCATATTTGAAGTACAGCTAAAAGATAATGTAAAACTTAGCCGAAATAGAGTAGGCTTACGCAACCTTATAAAAACCCTTACAGCACAGGTTGCAGGGGCTATGGTGGTATTTGTTGTTGGCGATAAATGGCGGTTTAGTTACATAAGCAAGCGTAAAGTAAAAAATGCAGCCACCAACCAAATAGAAGATAAAGAAACTGCACCAAAGCGATACACTTACCTTTTTGGCAATGGCGAAAAAGCATTAACAGCCGCCATACGTTTTGATAGATTGATACAAAAGCAACAAGGCAATTTATATGCCTTACTTAGTTTAAACGATTTTGAAGAAGCCTTCAGTGTAGAAAAATTAAGCAAAGAATTTTTTGCCAAGTACAAAGAAATTTACGAAGATTTTGTAGAGTTTATTACAGGTAAACGCTTTGTAAAAAAAGGAAGCAAGTGGATAGAAACCCAAACCCACGAACCACATTTTCAGCTACGCAATTATTTTGAAAACAACGAAAAGTATGCAAGAGATTTTTTTAAACGAATGATGGGGCGTATTGTATTTTTATATTTTATACAAAAAAAAGGTTGGTTAGCTGTAGCAAAAGGTAAAAATTGGGGGCAGGGCGATGTAGATTATTTATTTGAATTGTTTGATAAAGCAAAGTATAAGGAATGTTTTTATAGCGATTATTTAGTACCACTTTTTTTTGATACACTTTGTAATGAAGAAGTACAAAAAGAACACAATGATTTTCGTTTCCCTTATTTAAACGGTGGCTTGTTCGATAAAAGCCAAGATTTTAAATACAACAAATTAGCCCTGCCATCCTCAATTTTTGAAAAGCTTTTTACCACTTTCAATAATTTTAACTTTACTATATATGAAGATGCACCCGATGAACATACCGTTGCGGTAGACCCCGAAATGCTTGGCCATATATTTGAAAACCTGTTAGAAGATAATAAAGACAAAGGCGCTTTTTATACCCCTAAAGATATAGTGCATTATATGTGCCGAGAAAGCCTGCACAATTACATTTACACCTACACCAATAACGAAACCAACGAAGATTTTAAAACCAAACTAAAGCAATATAACGATACCTACGATGTATCCCTATTTAGCAATG
>JAYULE010000120.1:0-43955 GCA_043763845.1 Sphingobacteriales bacterium | reverse complement strand
TTGTTGATAAACCGAACCATTAAACAAACGCATTTCGCGATAAAAGGGTTGTTGGGCGTATAAACCCGATGAAAACCTGTAAATTAAATCCTTATCGGGATTGGGTTTGTACGATAAAATTGCCCTAGGGCTAGGTATAAATTCGTTAGTAAAAGTATTGTAATATGCCCGTAAACCAGTGGTTAAGTTAAACTTACCAAAATCGCTATTGTTTTCTAAAAAGCCCGAATATCTAAATGTGGTTACTTGATTTTTGGCTTCAACCGATTCGGTTAATTGCAAATCAAGCCCATTGTTTGGTAAAATAAACCCTGCCGAATCCGTTAATAAAAATTCTTTCAACCTATCCGTAATGGCATCTTTTTGTAATCTAAAACCGCCTTCCCAAAACGATTTTTTGTGGTTGTACAAAGCTCTAAATTCCGATGAGTAAACATCAACTTCTAATTGGTTTCGGCCATAGTTTTGGTAAGCCCCAATACCACGGTTTGCCCTTACCTGCCCAAAATTAGCGTCTTCAAAATCTTTATTTATCTCATCAAAAACATAACTACCGTAAATATCAAAGTTTTCTTTTTCGGTAATAAAAAATGCCGAATTTATCCATTTCAAATTTAAGTTGGTATTGGGCTTAAAGTTTAAAGTTACCGCACCAACCACGTTATTGTAACTGTCAATTTCCTGACCTTCGTAATTTACTTTTAAACGTAAAGTTTGTTGTAAAGTACCAAACTCGGTGCTTTGCGATTGTGGAATAATGCCAAACCTGCTGGTATTATAAATGCCTAAAGTTTGTATGCTAAACTTTTTGCTTACATCAAAACTTAAAAAAGATTGAAAATCGTAAAACTGAGGATCGTAAATACCTACCACCGGCTGGCTATTTAAAATTAACCTGTTTTGTTTCTGGCGAAAGCCAAAGGCGTATTTAAACTTCGCTGGAGCCGATAAAGCTGTTGCCGAAACGCCGTTTGTACCCACTCCAATTATATATTTGGCGGTATCGGTGTTTTTGTATTGCACATCTAAAACCGATGACATTTTATCGCCATAACGGGCACTAAAACCACCTGCCGAAAACTTTACATTGCCTACTAAATCGGGATTTATTAAGCTTAACCCTTCTTGCTGGCCGTTGCGTACCAAAAAGGGTTTGTAAATTTCTACATCGTTAATATATATTAGGTTTTCATCAAAATTACCCCCACGTACCGAGTATTGAGAACTTAATTCGTTATTTACCGATACGCCAGGCAATTGTTTTAAAATAGACTCGAAACTCCCAGAAACGTTAGGTATTTGTCCCAATAATTTGGGATTAAAACGTACCATATTTTGATTGCGACTTACCTTATCTTCAACTTTTACCTCTTCTAAAATTTTAACATCTTTACGTAAAACCGTTTCAATATTTATGTTTTGGCCCTGTAATAGTTTTATTTCAATAGTTTTAAAAACGTAACCTAACAATTTAAAATTCACAATACGGTTACCTGCAGTTAGCAAAAGGGTGTACTGGCCTAAACTATCGGTTTTAGCCGAAGCATTGGAACTTTGCACTTTTACAATTACGTTGGCAATAGGTTCTTTGTTTTCGTTAACCACCAAGCCTTGCACCTTAACTTTAATTTGAGCCACCACTATAAAAGGAAGGCATAAAAACAATAAAATAAGTTTACGAAACATAGTATAAATTAAGATTGCTTTTAAGTTAGGCGTTGGCATTTTTCATCCAAGAAATAAATTTTTCGGGATTTTCGTTATTAAAAACAGCATTACCTGCAACCAAAACATTTGCACCCGCTGCAAATAATGCTTGTGTGTTTTGAGCATTAACGCCGCCATCAATTTCAATTAATAAATTGGGGTTTCTATCTTTTGCCATTTCTCGTAATTGCTGTATTTTTTTGTAAGTATTGGGTATAAATACTTGTCCGCCAAAACCTGGGTTAACCGACATTATTAAAACCATATCTAAATCTTCTAAAATATCATCTAAAAAAGTTACGGGTGTGTGTGGGTTTAAAGCCACTCCGGCTTTACAACCTAGGGCTTTAATTTTTTGTATAGTGCTGTGTAAATGCGGGCAAGCTTCGTAATGAACGGTAATTATTGCTGCGCCATATTCGGCAAATTGTTGCAAATATTTATCGGGTTCAACAATCATTAAATGTACATCTAAAGGTTTAGTTGCAATAGCATTAACGGCTTTTAAAACCGGAAAACCAAATGATATATTGGGTACAAAAACACCATCCATAACGTCAACGTGTATCCAATCGGCTTGGCTTTGGTTAAGCATTTCGATATCTTGTTGTAGATTGGCAAAATTTGCGGATAGAATAGATGGGGCAATCATTTGGTTCATACGCCAAATATAATAATTTAAAGGATTTTATTAAGTTGAATGTGGGATGGTTTTGTGGGCGTAATATATATTTTTAATAGGCATTAAAAAGCTGGAAATTTGAAATTTTTTAGATTTTGTAATTATCAACTTACACACTTAATGGTATAGAGTCCAATTCTCTAAAATTGTTGAAGGTTTTTTGATTCGATTAGAAATTTAATTTAAGGAAATATTTTATAAATCGCGTCTCTTTTAGCTATTCTAACCAAAAATATAATGTTATTTTCTATACACAAACCAATCCGATAGTTGCCGAGTCTTAGGCGATAAAATTTTAGATACCCCACCATTTTTTTAATATCAAACTTCTCTAAATCAGTGGCTAATTCTAATTCTTTTATCAAATTAAATACATCTTTTTGCACAGAAGTAGCCAATTTTTTGGCATCTTTAACAAAAGATTTCTTTATCTCAATATTCAATTCCCTAATCCATTTAAAAACAACTCTTTTTCAGTTTTACTAAGGGTTTTAGTTTTCATACCAGCTTCCGTCATTTTACCTAAAAATTCATCTTCAAAATCATCTAAATAGCTGGCTTGAGCATCCATAATAGTTAAAATTTTGATGATTTTTTCGGCTGTATTTTTTGATTTTGTTTTAACTATTAAAGTTTCCATAACAAATTTTTAAAGAGGTTAAACAAATATAAATAAAAATTATAAGCTACCGAATATCCTTTGTTTTCTGTAAAAAAATACTCTCATTATCTTTTGTAAAACCGCAACTTTTCTTTACCAACTAAAAAATAAAAATTACGACAATTTCAAATATTAAAAAAAGGAAATTAGATTAACGTTTACCACGGCATAAAATTGGAGAAAATATTTTACGCAGCAAAGGATTTGACCCATTTAGAAAATGTGGTTAGAGAGATATTAGAGACAGAATCTTAGTAAATATTTAAAAACCTATAAGGTTTACATAACACATCTTTACACAAAAACCATTATTTAGATGTTGTACTAAACAAATAAAATTGCTTTTACTATTAGCATTTCTCCGTTCATCTGATTAAATTGTAACACGAAAAACAGGCATATATCTATGCCAAATGTTGATTCAAACACATCAAATTTCTTCTATAAAATTACGTTTGTTATGAATTATTGCAACAATAATAATTTCTCTTTTAGCCAAATCAATATAATAGTGAATACCAAAAGGAAAAGTTTTAGGATAAGCTATACGGATATTGTTATAACGCAATTGAAAATAAAAAGGATTTTCTTTTAACCTTAAAATAGCACATTTAATAGCTGTTGCAAACCGATTATCTAATCCTATTTGCTGATTTCGATACCAATTTTTAGCATTAATTACATCTAGTTTGCTTGAAACCAAATAAACTATGGTATAACTCATAAATTAAATAGTGCGATTTAATTCATCAAATAGTTCAGCTATAGGTCTTAAATTTTGGGGATTTTTGCTAATTTCTTCTAATCTGGCATCTAACAATTGCTTTTGCCATTCTGGTATTTCGTTATCTAAATTATCAACATCTGGGTAATTAGTTTTTATAATTTCCCATTCCTCCATAGGTATAAAAACACCTGCATTTTCTCCCCTACTGTTTTGTATAATTTGCAAACTCATATTATAACCATTAACTAAAACAAATATATAGAATTGATTAAGAAAAATTAAACTAATTTGAATCCTAATTATTTAGCAAAAATTATAAAAAATTCGAATCACGAATTCAAACTCCCAATCCCTCAAGAGGGAGATACGGCGTAAAAAAGGATACCTTGCGGCCGTTAGCTGGATCGCTTCAATCGTTAACGCTCTTAAACTGTAAATAATATTGATTAACAACCTGTTAATTAAACTTAATAATCTAACTCAATTTATAATTTAATACACTTACCACTTACCACCACATTTTATTGTTGAAAACTAACTTAAAACGCAATATAAAATACTAAAAAAATTAGTATTTTTGTATCTTCAATGAAAGCGCAAAATATTACCATTTACAAGTTTAAAAAATCGGAAAGTGTATTACCACTATTCTTATCTACCATACAGGCGGGTTTTCCTTCCCCTGCCGATGATTATTTAGAAGAAGTTTTAAGCCTTGATGATATATGCATTGCTAACCAAGCAAGTACTTTTTTGGGTCGTATAACAGGCAATAGTTTAATTGATATATGTATTTACGAAGGCGATATTGTGGTAATTGACAAGGCCGAAAAACCTAAAAATAAAGATTTAGTAGTATGTGCCATTGATGGCGAATTTAACGCCAAAATACTACGTATCCAAAAAGACGGCGTGGTACAATTAATATCGGCAAACAGCAAATTTAAGCCCATAATTATTACCGAACAAACTGATTTTAAGGTTTGGGGCGTAATTACCTTTGTTATTCAAAATATAAAAAAACGCTCTAATGATTGGAATTATTGATTGTAATAACTTTTACGCATCATGCGAACGCAGCTTTAACCCAGCTCTACAAAACCAACCCATAGTTGTTTTCAGCAATAACGATGGTGCCGTTATTGCCCGTAGCGAAGAAGCAAAAGCGTTAGGAATTACCATGGCCGTACCCGTTTTTAAAATTAAAGAAATGATGAAACTAAGTCAAATACACGTTTTTAGTAGTAATTATACCCTTTACGGCGATATGTCTAAACGTATAAAAGCCATTACTCGTAATTTTTTTAATGCGGTTGAGGATTACAGCATCGACGAATCTTTTGTTAATTGTGAAGGCTTACAGCTACTTAACCTATTTAATTATGTAAAAGATGCTAGAGATAAAATTACGCAATGGTCGGGCGTACCTGTTTCTATTGGTGTAGGTGCTACAAAAACATTAGCTAAAGTGGCCAACCGAATTGCAAAAAAGCAATACCGCAGCATAGGTGTTTATGTTATTGATACCGAAGAAAAAAGGATTGAAGCTTTAAAAAATACCGATGTTAACGATGTTTGGGGCGTTGGCGGCCGTATAACAGCAAAGCTTAATAGCAAAGGTATTTGTAGTGCTTACGATTTATCGGTGGTTGATACCAACTGGGCAAAAGCAAACTTTAGTGTGGTGTTACAAAAAACGGTGTACGAGTTGCAAGGCATTAGCTGTATACCATTAGAGTTACAAACACCAAATAAACAAGCTATTGCATCGCAAAAATCGTTTGGCGTTTTCCAAACCGAGTTAGAACCAATAGCCGAGGCTTTAGCAAATTATACTGCCCGTGTGGCCGAAAAACTACGTAAACAAACAATGTTGGCGGGTGGCATACAAGTATGGCTAGGCACTAATAATTTTTCAAAAACCGATAGACAATATTTCCCGAAAATAAATACTTTATGTAATGTACCTACCGATTATACCCCTTACCTTATACAAAAAGCTAACGAAGCTTTAAATGCCATCTACAAAAAAGGCTATGTTTATAAACGTGTTGGCATTATGCTCACAAATTTGTGCCACCAAACAGATGGTACCTTAAATTTATTTTATGGCCAAAACCGTAAACGTGAAATAGGAATTATTAAACAGTTTGATAAAATAAATAGACTAAACGGTACCGATACGGTAAGGGTAGCCCAGCAAGGTTTTGAAAATAATTGGCACATGAAACAAGAAAACTTAAGCCAATTTTACACCACTCGCTTAAGTGATATTATTAAAATAAAATAATAAAAACCTTTGTTCTTTAATCTTGCTTTACCAAAACCAATTTTTTGTTACAGTTTTTTTTGTATTTGTTACTTTGATATTGTGGTCAAAAATAGCACATTTAATAGATGATGCTGTTTTAGCTCCCCTAAAACTAGTACGTTTAAAAGTAAAATAATTAAATTAAAAATGTAGAAATGAAAAGTAGTAAATTCAACGCAATTCAAGTGCGCACTCCACCACTTCCTTCTAGACCAAAAAATGATTAGTTTTATACAATGAAAGTTTACGCAGATACATCAACCATTGGAGGTTGCTTTGACATTGAATTTAAAGAATGGTCATTGGCACTATTTGTTGAATATCAGCAAGGTTCAAAGAAAATTATGCTTTCAGACTTAACAATCCAAGAATTGGAATTTGCAAGAGAAGAAATTCGTAATAAAATTGACGAACTTCCAAAAGAACAAATCATTTCATTGGGAGTAAATGAGGAAGCTATTAAACTTGCTGAAGCATATATTAACGAAGGTGCATTGGACAAAGAAAAGTTACAATGATTCCCTTCATATTGCTTTAGCTACAATAAACAACGCTGACGTTTTAGCCAGTTGGAACTTTAAACATATTGTGAACATCAATAGAATTAGACTTTACAACTCTATCAATTTAAAACTTGGATATAAAATGATAGAAATAAGAACTCCGAGAGAAATTTTAAATACGACAAACGATGGAACAGAATAAAACTTTTGACGCTGTAAAAATGATGAGGGAAATTCGTGAAAAATTAAGCGAAAAGTATTGGAAAAATCCTGAATTATTGAAACAGGAAATGCAAAAAATCAGAGAAAAATATCAACTTAACATTCCAGAATTGACAACCTCAAAATAGTGCTTCTGCCAACATTGGGTTTTGTGAAAGTTGGGCAGACGTAGTAACAATGAGCATTCGTAATTCTATTCAGCTTTTGCGGACGAAATCCTGATGGGCTTTTAGTTTTATCTTGTACTTTTAAATCTTTATTGGGCATCAGTTCCGGGCCGGATAAGCCCCATTGTTCCAAGTTTTGGATGCTGTAGTAAGTGTTAAGCTTTTTCAGCGTCACTTGTGAGGGTTAATAAACAAAGTTTAAAACTTTGCAAGCCAAACTATATAATTAAACATTCCATTTTATACAAGATAGTTATACCAAATTTTCAACTTGAATTTGAATATTTTTTAAAGTGGTGGCACTTACTTGTACTAATGGAAGGCGTAAATAACTTTGGCAAAGGTTCAATTGTTGCATTGCGGCTTTTACACCAGCAGGGTTACCATCGGCAAAGCAAAGGCGTGTAAACTCTAAAAACTGGAAGTGTGCAGGTTGTGCTTGAGTAAAATTACCTGCCAAACAGGTGCGTACCATTTGGGAAAATTTGGCTGGAAAAGCATTTGCTATTACAGAAATTATACCTACTGCCCCTAAGGCTATCATGGGTAAAGTAATAGGATCGTCGCCAGAAATAAGCTGAAAATTTTGAGGTTTATTGGCTGCTATGGTATTTATTTGCTCGAAATTACCTGATGCTTCTTTTATAGCTATTATATTTTCGAAATCGTTTGCTAAACGTAAGGTGGTTTCGGCAGTAATATTCATACCTGTACGGCCAGGTACGTTATATAAAATTATAGGTAATATAGATGCTTGAGCTATTGCTTTATAATGTTGATAAATACCTTCTTGTGTGGGTTTGTTATAATAAGGCGATACGGAGAGGATGGCTACGTAACCTTGAATATTAAAATCAGCAACTTGTTTTACAATTTCGGCAGTGTTATTGCCTCCTAAACCCGCCACTAATGGTATGCGGTTATTTACCTTTTGGGCAGTAAAATTATATATGCTTTCTTTTTCTTGATGGCTTAGGGTTGCGGTTTCGCCAGTGGTACCAAGCACCACTATATACTCAACTTCACCTTGTATAAGGTGCTCGATAGTACGTTCTAGTGCAGCGTAATCTATTTCTAGGTTTTCTAAGAATGGAGTTATTAATGCTACGCCGGTACCTTGTAAATTAATCATTTTATGGTTTTGTGATGGGGTTGTAATTTTACTCCAATATTAATTTAAAATTATGAATTTTTTAGAATGTGTTTATGATTAGGTTTGATTTTGGTGATTTATTTTTACCAAATGCCACTTGATAAGAATAAAAGAGAAGGTTCTAAGCTTTTTATAAAATATTTTCAATAACTTACTTATAAATTTTT
Organism: Sphingobacteriales bacterium; assembly: GCA_043763845.1. Lineage (GTDB taxonomy): Bacteria > Bacteroidota > Bacteroidia > Sphingobacteriales > Sphingobacteriaceae > Pseudopedobacter. Next base: position 35,655 of record JAYULE010000120.1, on the reverse strand, counting down.
GGTACGCTTTGCTGTATTTTTTTAGTGATGATTTGTTTGCTGTATTATTATTAATCGGTTTTTTCTAAATAATCTAAATCTTTACCAAAAGTTTCTTCTAAGTTAAAAGCGGCAATAAAAGCAATTACTAAAGTTGTTAAGCCTACAAAAAGTGCTGCGTTAATTATACCAAAAGGTTGTTTTAACCATTGAAAACTTAAAGTTATTAAAACTACCGAGCCGCGTACAAAATTAGGTACTGTTGTGGTTACTGTTGCCCGCAAATTAGTGCCAAACTGCTCGGCAGCTACGGTTACAAAAATCACCCAAAAACCAGTTGAGACACCTAAAAGTACACAAATTATTAAAAACTGAGTTTCGCTAATATTTTGTGAAAACAAAAATAATAATACACTCGCCAAAGTGGCTGTTAAAAATAAAATAATTATTTTTTTTCGGGTTTTAAATATTTGGCTTAAAAGGCCTGCTAAAACATCGCCAACAGAAATGCCTATGTAAGTAAAAATAATACCTTTACCTGCACTTAATGGTTGGCTTGCGCCCATAGCCTTGCCAAGCTCAGGGGCAAAAGTTATTAAAATGCCTACAACAAACCATACAGGTAGGGCAATTAATATGCAATTAATATATTTTTTAAATAGGGCATAATTTGTAAATAGCATTAAAAAATCGCCTTTTTTAACTGTTTTTTCTGTTTGATTGTGTTGGTACATGGTAGATTCTAATACTCCCACCCTAAGCAAAAGTAATAATAAACCTAAACCGCCGCCAATAAAATAAGAGGTTTGCCAAGCAAATTTATCGCCAACTAAACCTGCTACTACTGCACCTAATAAGCCAATAGCGGCAACAATCATGGTGCCATAGCCGCGTTTTTCTTTGCTCATACTTTCGGCAACTAAGGTTATACCAGCACCCAGTTCGCCAGCTAAACCTACGCCAGCTATAAACCTAATAACCAAATAAGCAGGCACTGTGGTTACAAATCCATTAGCAATATTTGCCAACGAATACATAATTATAGAGCCAAAAAGCACTTTTAATCTTCCCTTTTTATCTCCTAAAATCCCCCATAAAATACCTCCAATTAACATACCTATCATTTGTGCGTTAATTAAGTTTACTCCAGTGCTTAGTAATTGGCTATCGGGTACTCCAATACCTTTTAAACTTTGCACTCGAATTACCGAAAACAATACCAAATCGTATATATCAACAAAATAACCTAAAGAGGCAACAATAATAAGTAATACAAGATTTTTGTTTGGTTTGGAGGTTTGGTTCATTGGTTTACTGATTGTAAAAGTTTTAGTCTAATTTATTATTGAAAATTTAAATTAATATTTTGGGGATGTTATAATTATTTTGATAGTCATTTTCTTTTTATTTGCTACCCAATTTTTACATTTTTATTGATTGTATTTCCTCTCCAAAAAACTGATTTGCGTGGTTATTAAATATTTGCGTATTGCCTGATGTATAAAAAATTTTTTTATTCTCTTTTAATAACTTTTCGTCAATTTCGGGATGTCGGTTTAAATAATCTACTAGGCTATTGGCAACAATCTCCCCTTGAGATAAAAGTTGAATACCTTTTGGTAAATATTTTTCTATTTTTTGAATTAAGAGCGGGTAATGTGTGCAAGCTAATAAGATACAATCAATTTTATTTGATTTTTTCAATAAATCATTAACATATTTTTTTACAAAAACATCTGCTACAGGGGTTAAATGTTCATTTTTTTCAATAAGCGGAACCCACATTGGGCAACTTTGTTGATATACTTGTAAGTTTGGAGAAAATTTATTTATTTCTATTTTGTATGAGTTAGAGTTTATTGTACCCCTAGTACCTAAAATGCCAACGTGTTTGCTAAGGGTATAATTAAAAATAACCTCAGCGGTGGGCCTAATTACTCCTAATACCCTATTATTAGGATATTTGCTGGGTAAATCATTTTGTTGTATGGTGCGCAAAGCTTTAGCTGAGGCGGTATTACAAGCCAAAATCACTAATAAACATCCTTTTGCAAAAAGCCACTCAACACATTCTAGTGTATATTTATATACGGTTTCAAAATCGTAATCACCATAAGGCGAACGGGCATTATCGCCTAAATAAATATAATTGTATTGAGGTAATTTTTTGGCAATGGCACTAAATACAGTAAGGCCTCCAAATCCCGAATCGAAAACACCAATTATTTTGTTATTTAAACTCATATAAAAAAAAATGCGATTAAGTTAGTAAACCTAATCGCATTAAATTTAATATTAATATTTTCTATTTAATGCCTAATTTTAATTTAACATCAGCCAATATATTTACTCCTCCTTCAGAGTATATAACCGCTTGTTGTGAAATATCAATAACATAAGCTAAGCCTTTTTCTTTGGCTACGGTTTTAACGGCTTGCTCGGCTTTTTTTAGAATTGGGTCGTATAATTCACCTCTTTTTTTCTCGAAATCTTGAGAAGCTTTTTGTTGAAATTCTTGAATACGTTTTTCTAAATCCTGAATTTCTTTAACTTTTGCATCTTTTAAAGCATCGCTCATTGTTTTTTCTTTAGATTGAAAATCAGCAACTTTGCTTTGATATTCGGTGTACATTGTTTTCCCATCAGTATCTAAAGTAGCTTTATATACTTCTAATTGCTTATCGGCAACCACAATTTCGGGCATTGATTTTATAAGTTCGGCCGAGTTTATATGGGCAATTTTTTGTTGTGCATTGGCAACGCTAATACTAAATACTAAACAAATTGCTAATGCGGTAACTTTAAATAAATTTTTCATTTTTTTTGTTGTACTAATTTTAAATTATTGTTTTATTTTTTGTTTGGATTTTACGGTTTTACTATGCCTGCTTTGTAACCTAATTTTGTAATTATATCATTACTTTTATCGTAAGTATTACGCCCAAAAAGTAGGGTAACGCCTGCACTTTTATCAAATATCATATCTAAATCTTCGGCTTCGGCATATTCTTTTATAGTTGATGCCACCCTATCTTGTATAGGTTTAATTAATTTTACACGTTCTTTAAACAAATCTCCTTCGTATCCAAATTTTAGTTTTTGGTAATCTTTAGCTGCTTTTTCTTTGTCAATAATTTCGTTCTCACGGCGTTTACGCATCTCTTCGGAAAGTAAAACCTGATCGGCCTGGTAAGCTTTGTACAGTTTTTCTACTTCTTGAAACTTGGCATCAATTTCTTTTTGCCATACGTTTGATTGGTTATCAAGTTGCTTTTGTGCCGATTTATAATCGGGAATGCTTTTTAAAATAAACTCAGAATCTACATAAGCTAAACGCTGTGCCGAAGCAGCTAAACCGCAACATGCTACAATAAACAGGGCTAAAATATACTTTTTCATTTTATAAATTGTTTTTTTAATAATAATTTTAAACTTATCATAAGACGGTAGCTATAACAAAAGGTTTAATTAAACCCTCCCATTTGTTGGGCTATACTAAAAGTGAAAGATTGTTTACCACCATCTTGCTGCCCAGGTATTGGATCGAAACCGTGACCATAATCTAAACCCAACAGACCAAAAATTGGTAAAAATATACGAGCACCAACCCCGGCAGACCTTCGTACATTAAACGGGTTAAAGCTACTAAACTTATTCCAAGTATTACCGCCTTCGGCAAAACCTAAAACAAATACAGTTGCCGATTGGCTTAATGATATTGGGTAACGTAACTCTAACATATATTTCGTAAAAATTGGTTTGCCCGAATTTGTTGGTACCCCCTCAGACACTACCGCGTTGTTGGCATAACCACGCATCGCAATAACTTCGGAACCTTGTAAAAAATCGAAACCTTGCATACCATCGCCACCTAATTTAAACCTGCCAAATGGTGCTTGCCCAACTTCTCTGTTATAAAAACCCAAGAAACCAAATTGTGCTTGTGCTTTTAAAATTAACTTACCATAAATTTTTTGAAAAAACTGAGACTCGAATTTCCATTTATGATATTCTGAAAATTGGTAACGTTGTGATGTTGAAAGGTTATCGTAATTTTTGCCATTTAATAATGAGTAAGGCGGCGTGGCTTGTACAGTAAATTTTAGGTTTGAACCCGATGTTGGAAAAATTGGCGCATCAACCGAGTTACGGCTTAATACTTGGCTTAAGCTCAAATCATATGAATCGCCGTTTGTAAATAAAAAGCCGCTGTAATTTCTCAGTTTATACTGTTGTAAATTAGCTGCATAATCTACCCTAAAATAATCGTCGGGGAATTTTAATTGTTTACCTAAACTAAAGGTTACACCATTTAAACGTATTTTTTGTTGGTCGGGGTTGCCGTTGGGTCTACCGTTGCTTTGTAATGAAGTAAATGCGCTAATACCAAAATAAACTGGTTTTTTGCCTCCAAACCAAGGTTCAGAAAAAGAGAAACTGTATGATTGGTAAAATTTACCATTGGTTTGGCCTCTAATACTTAATTTTTGACCATCGCCTTTAGGTAATGGTTTGTAAGCCTTAGCATTAAAAATATTTTTTGCAGAAAAATTATTAAACGTTAAACCCAATGTACCTACTATACGACCACCACCAAAACCACCTGAAAGTTCTACCTGATCCGACGGTTTTTCTACAACCGTGTATTGAATATCAACAGTTCCATCGGCGGGGTTGGGTATGGGTTTCATATCCATTTTTTGCTCATCAAAATTACCCAGTTGCACAATTTGTCGTTGCGAGCGTATAAGTGCTTCTTTGGAAAATTTTTGCCCCGGTTTGGTTCTAATTTCACGTAAAATTACTTTATCGTTGGTTAGTTCATTACCCTTTATAATTATTTTATTAATGGTGTATTGAGGCCCTTCGGCAATTCGTATTTCAATATCAATAGTATCTTTATAAATACGAGTTTGTATAGGTTCTACATTAAAAGTTAAATAACCATCGTTTAGGTATAGTGATGATACATCGTCGCTATTAGGGCTGCTTCGCAACCTTTTTTCCATATTTTCTTCGCTAAAAACTTCGCCTTTTTCTATGCGTAAAATTTGTTTTAAAACACTAGAGCTATACTTCGCATTGCCCGCAAAGCTTATATTACCAAAATAATATATTGGGCCTTCGTGTATTTTTAAATCTATTTTTACTGTATTTTTTTCGAATTTATAAACCGAATCGGACAAAATTTCGGCTTCACGATAACCTTTGGCTCGCATTTTAGCTACCATGGCGGTTTTATCTTCTTCGTATTTTTCTCTATTGAATTTGCCCGAACCAAAAACTTTATAAAAAGCCTTTTCTTTAGTTTTTTTAAGATACTTTTTTAATTTGGCGTCGCTAAATATGCTATTTCCTTCGATGTTAATTTTGCTAACTTTTACTTTTTTATTTTTAATAACGTTTATGGCTACAATACGACTGTTAACATCGCTTGTATCGTTGCTAATATTAATATCTACGGCGGTATTTAAATAACCCTTATCAACAAAATGCTTTTTTATGATGTTATTAATGGTAATATTTAGATTTTCGTTAACAATTTTACCTTTTTGGTTATTTAATTTTTCTCTAATATCAGTGGTTTCGCTTTTGTTTAGCCCAGTTATGTTTATGCGACCTACCCGTGGTCTTTCGGTAAGGTTTAAATCAAAATAAATGGTGTCGGATTTGATGTTACCTATACTTAGTTCAACATCTTCAAACAAACCTTGTGCCCAAAGTTTTTTTACAGCATTTGCTGTAGCATCGCCAGGTACGGTTATGTTTTGCCCAACAGTAAGTTCAGATAATGTAACTAATACCGATTTGTCTAAAAAAACTACACCGTTAACATTTACGCCACCAATAACATATTGTTTGGGGTTTAAATATTCGCTGCTATCTATAACGGGAGATGTATTTTTTAGTGTTGGCGCTTGGGAAAAACCTGCTATTACAAAACAAATTAAAACAAGGGTAATTAAAAATCTATTCATTTATTTTTTTTGACACCGCTAAAATAGTGGTAAACATTGTTAATTTTTGTTAATAAAAATCTTTAACTCAATTGCTCGCTTGTAAGGCCAAATCGTCGTTCGCGTTTTTGGTAATCGTAAATGGCTTCAAACAAATCTTCTCGCCTAAAATCGGGCCAAAGTTTAGGTGTAAAATATAACTCGGCATAAGCCAACTCCCATAATAAATAGTTACTTATACGGTGTTCGCCGCTGGTGCGTATCATTAGCTCAGGGTCGGGTAGGGTGTGCGTATTTAAGTACGATGGGAAAATTTCCTCGTTAATATCATTTACATTTAGTGCACCATTTTGTACAGCAATAGCTATATTTTTTGCTGCGTTTGCAATATCCCATCTAGCACTATAACTTAAGGCAAGTGTTAAAGTTAGGCGGCTATTGTTGGCTGTTTTTTGCATTGCTTGGTTTAACTCTCGTTTGCAAATTTCGGGTAAGGCATTAATATTACCTATTACATTAAGTTTCACATTGTTATCAACTAATGTTTTAGTTTCGCGATTAATGGTTGATATTAAAATTTCCATTATGGCTGTTACTTCAAGTTTGGGTCTGTTCCAGTTTTCGGTAGAGAATGCATAAAGGGTTACGTTTTGTATGCCAATTTCGGTAGCCCCTTCTATTACATCTTTAACTGATACAACTCCGTGTTTATGCCCAAAAACCCTTAATTTACCTTTTTCTTTTGCCCACCTACCGTTACCATCCATTACTATTGCAATATGTTTAGGTAGTTTTGATAGGTCTATTTGATCCTTAAAATTCATTAATAAACTAAAAAATGTGTTAAAACGAGTAGCATTTTTGACTTACAAAGGTATAAGATAAGGTTATACCACCAAACATATAGGTGTCGTTTTTTCTAAAATCTCCCCTTTGGGTGCCAGCTACCCCAATTTTATTTATTGATGGATCGGCAAGTTGTGTACGTTCAGCAGTTATATTTGGTTGGCTATTTAACTGGGTAGCTGTTGGGTAATAGGCACTTACATCATCTAAATAATCGGTGTATGCTGTACGATATCCAAATTCGCCAATTAAATTAAAGTTTTCGGATAGGTTAACTTTTACACCTAAGCCAAAAGGTACAGCTAAAGCATTGGTTTTGTAATTTTGAGTTTGTCCTTCGGTGCGGTAATTTTTTAAATCGTAGGTTTTATTATTTAGTTTGGTTTTGGGGTTAAACATAATGCCCGATATGCCCGAAAATACAAATGGTGTAATGCGTTTTTTACCCCATAAACGGCCATAATCAAAAAAATTGAACTCCACTTGTAAGCTAGCTTCTGTTATAGGTGTAAAAAAACTAAGGTTTCTATCTCGCTCTTGTTGGCTTTTTGATTGTGAATCATAGTGTTCTATTTGGCCTTTTAAAACAGAAAGTTTTACCGACCAATACCCATCAATATTATTTTTTACCATGCCACCAAAAGCAAAATTGGTAAGTTTTAGGTATTTGTTTTGGTTTAAATCGCCAACGTAACCCATTGCACCGCCAGTTACGCCAATTTCCCAAACTTGTGCATTAGCCGTTATGGAAAACAAAAATATGAGTATGAAAAGTATATTGCGCTTCATTAAAATTTAGTAGTTTCGAGTATCAATGCCCCAAAGTAATTTGTTTCTTAACGTAGATAGGTAGCTTTCATTGTTTAAGCGTACCAAATTAATATCGAAATTGGCTCGTTTAACCGTTAATTTTATACTACTATTAATAACTTCTGTTCGCGAATCGCAACTTACAAGGTATTTTGCACTACGGCCTTCTATTTCAAATGTTAGTACGCTGGTATCAGATAACACAACGGGCCTTACGTTTAAATTGTGTGGGGAAATGGGAGTAATGATAAAATTACCCGAACGCGGAAAAACTATTGGCCCTCCACAACTCATAGAGTAAGCGGTTGATCCAGTAGGGGTTGCAACTATCAAACCATCGGCCCAATAAGAATTTAAAAACTCACCATCTTGATAACAATGTATCAACATCATTGCCGATGTATCGCGTTTGTGTATGGTAAAATCGTTTAAGGCAAAGTTAAAATCGCCAAAAAGTTTTTGGTTTGATGTAACTTCTAACAAACTGCGGGTATCTAAAGTAAAATTATTGTTTAAAATACCATCAATGGCTCGTTGTATCCCATCTTTATTAATGCTGGCTAAAAAACCCAAACGGCCAAAGTTTATACCTATTATAGGTATGCCCGAGTTTTTAATAAAAGTTACACTATCTAACATTGTTCCATCGCCGCCAAGGCTTACTAGAACATCAACATTGGCTTTTAAATCTAAATGAGTTTTAAATGTTTGAAATTGTTTTGGTAAAAAAACTTTATCACTTACAAAACTGTAAAAATCATGATAAACAAAAACCTCGGCTTTGCTTTGTACCAAACAATCAAAAACTTGTTGTACATAGGGTAAAACGTTGCTGTTAAACTGTCGGCCGTAAATACCTATTTTCATAAGTGGTAAGTTTTAAAAGCTAAGATAGTTCATTAACGATTGGTAACGGTTACTTATGCTATCGTTATCGTTACTATGGTTAAAAGTTGCTTTTATTATGTAATTGTACCTTAAAAGTGCAGCAATTATGGGGTTAATTTCTGTTTTATTTAGCTTTAAAGTAATTTCTATTTTAGTTGATTGTGGAAAATACTTGGTATAAGAACTTAGTATCTGCACATCTTGGGCTTCTATAATTTGGGCAATATGTGCTAAAGAATTATCGTTGTGGTTAATTTCTAATACCACCACCCCACCACCATTATGTAATGCTGTAAGGGTGGCCATACACTCAATAATTGTTGAAAGTGTTATTAAACCTATGTATTTGTGGTTATCATCTAAAACGGGTAACAGGGTAAGTTTTTGTTCGTAAACGGTACGTATAACATCGTAAACGTGTTGTTGTTGATACACAAAACAGTTTAAATTGCTAAGTTTTATTTCACTTATTAAGGTTTGGTTTGTTATAATTTCTATTAAATCATCCTCGGCAAGTAAGCCCATAAATTCAAAATTATTGTTAATTATGGGTAAATGATTTACTTTAAAACTGGCCATTAATTGGTTTGCCCTTTGTACCGTTTGGTTTGGGTTTAAAGGCAAAATGGTATTAGATATAAGCTCTAAGGCAAGCATTTATTTATATTTTTTGCAAAAATTTTCTTAAAATTATATTAAATTTTACAGGTTGCTCCATCATGGGTGCATGGCCGCAATTTTCTATCCATTCTAATTGGGCATTGGGTAAAAGTAATTTAAATTCTTCGGCAACATCTGGCGGGGTAATTTTATCGTTTTTGCCCCAAATTAGCATAACTGGAATTAGTATTTGGTGTAAATCTTTAGACATATTGTGCCTTATAGCTGATTTTGCCATAGCCAGCAACCTAATAACTTTTGATCTATCGTTAACTGTTTGATAAACTTCATCAACCAATTCTTTAGTAGCAGTTGCGGGATTGTAAAAAGTGTATTCTACTTTTTCTTTAATAAAATCGTAATTTTCTCTTTTTGGAAACGAGCCACCAAAAGCGTTTTCGTAAAGACCTGAACTACCTGTTAAAACCAAAGCTTTTACATATTGCGGGTGCGAACTTACATAGATTAAACCTACGTGGCCGCCCAGCGAGTTGCCTAAAACCGTAATATTACTAAACTGTTTAAATTTTATAAATTTGTGTACAAATTTAGCTAACGTTTTAACACCGGTGGATAAAATTGGTAAATCATAAATTGGCAGCATAGGTATTACTACTTTATAGTTGCTTTTAAACTCTGTAATTACATCATCCCAATTGCTAAGGTTTCCCATTAAACCGTGTAGCAACAATAAAACTGGTCCTTCTCCTACCTCAATATAACTAAATCCGTTTTCTTCTTTAATTGCCAATTCCATATAGAATAAATCGCAAAATATGTTTTTTTAATGCTAAAATTATAGCCTTGGTTTAAAATGATTGCAAAAAACCTAATAATCAATGTTTTAAAATTAATTATTATAACAACAATTAATCCACATTTAATTTAAAAGTGTTTTTATTGCTTCTGATATTGCTTTACCATCGGCCTTGCCAGCTAAATCTTTATTTGCTATGATCATAATTTTACCCATTTCTTTAACCGATGTAATATTTAAATCGCTTATAATTTTTGCAATGTAAACTTTTATTTCTTCGGCGGTAAGTTGTGTGGGTAAATATTTTTCTATTACTAATGCTTCATCTATTTCTATTTGATATAAATCGGGTCGGTTTTGGGTTTGATAAATTTCGGCCGATTCTTTTCTTTGTTTTATTAGTTTTTGTAATACTTTAATTTCGGCTTCGGCCGATAAAACATCTTGCGCACCTTTTTCGGTTTTAGCAATAAGCAAAGCTGATTTTATGGCCCGTAAAGACCGTAGGGCAATTTCTTGCTTGGCAAGCATTGCAGTTTTAATATCTTGGTTTATGGTGTTTTCTAACGACATAATATTTTTTTGAAAGTATTTTTTAAAATTACAAATTTTTATGCCAATATGTTGCCGAAGCTTGTGCGGTAGGCATAATAACTAAATCATTAATATTTACATGGGCTGGCGTATTAACTGTAAACCAAATGGTTTGGGCAATATCCAAGGGTGATAAAGCTTGGTAACCTTCGTAAACTTTCTTTGCTTTTTGGGTATCTCCGCCAAAGCGAACTAATGAAAATTCGGTTTCTACCGCACCGGGGTGTATGGCTGTAACTTTAATTTGGTGAGGTAACAAATCTATTCGCATTGCTTGGCTTAGTGCGTTAACGGCGTGTTTGGTAGCGCAATACACGTTGCCACTGGCGTAAACTTCTTTACCTGCTATTGAGCCTAAATTTACAATATGGCCACTTTTATTAGCTATCATTAGATTAGCAACTATTTTGGTAACATATAGTAATCCTTTTATATTTGTATCAATCATGGTATCCCAATCGCTGGTTTTACCATTTTGTATGGGAGTTAAGCCTAAACTTAAACCCGCATTATTTATTAAAACATCTATATTTTTATGGCTCGGTGGCAAATTTTCTAAATGTTGGCTAACTTTTTTTTTGTTTTGAACATCAAAATTTAAAGCTAAAACACTAACGGAATATTTTTGTTCGATTTCTGATTTTAAAACTTGTAAAAGATGGTTACGACGCCCAGTTATAATAAGGTTATAATTGTTTTCAGCAAAAATATGTGCGCAGGCTTTACCAATACCCGCAGTTGCTCCTGTAATTAATACTGTTTTTGGCATAGTAAATTTTTAACGAAAATAAGTAAAAAATTGACTTATCTACTCAAAATATAAACTAAACTGAAAATTGCGTAAGTACATTTTTTCGATAGGATTGGAGTAAACTGTGTTGTTATTTATTAACACACTATTTATAGAATTGCTTATTTTAAACTCTGGCGAAAGTTTAAAAAACTCGAAATAAAAATCAAAACCTAAACCAACTTCGTAAGAAAGTACATTTTTAGTGTTTTTTATAAACTTAAATTCGGGATCTAAAATTTCATCGTCTTCTTTCTTTTTTGAGGCAATGTTTATACCGTATTTCATGCCACCTAAAAGGTATGCTCTAAAATTGTTTCTTCTATCTGATTTTAGTTTTATACCCATAGGAAATTCTACCATTACGGCCGATACCGTACGGCGTGTAAAACCATCGGGCGATATGGTGCCTTCTTGCTCGTAATTTTTTTTGTTTTTAAATTCATAATCAACTACCCTATCTGTAAAAACTAATGTTGGCGTAAACCTAAAATCTAAATGTTTAGTTAACAATATATTGGCTACAAAACCAACGCCAAACCCCGGGTTACTTGGTGCTTGTATACTTTGTAACGAATCGGTACTTGGTATAAACCCTTTTTCAGGATTTAAATATGGATTACGCCAATTACTGTTTTTTATAATTTTATATTGTGATGATACGTATTGAAAGGTAAAACCAAAATGAACGTCCTCATCATCAACCCCGCCCCCAAAATTACCTTGCGCAAATGTTTGGGTTAATGCAAATACGCCAACAATGGTAAAAATATATCTTAATTTAATCATTTAATTCCCGTGTAAATAGAACAAATGCCAAACGCTAAAGGTTTGCATTTGGTATTGTTAAAGCCCGCATTTTTCATAATAATATTAAATTTTTCTCCATCGGGGAAAGCGGCAACCGACTCAGGCAGGTAGGTGTATGCACCTTTATCGTTACTAAAAAGTTTACCTATTGCTGGCGTAATGTATTTAAAATAAAAGTTATAGAGTTGTTTTATTGGAAATATTTTAGGTTTACTAAACTCTAAAACCACTAATTTTCCACCAGTTTTAAGCACTCTGTTAATATCGGTTAGGCCTTTTAATAAATCATCGAAATTACGAACGCCGTATGCAACTGTTACCGCATCAAATGTATTATCGGGAAATAAAAGTTGTTCCGAATCGCCCAAGCGTACTTCAAAAACATCGGCTTTTTGGCGTTCAATTATTTTTTTATCGGCAACAGCCAACATCCCCTCAGAAATATCAACACCAATAATTTTTTCGGGCTTTAGTATTTTTAAAGCTTCAAATGCAAAATCACCCGTTCCGGTAGCAACATCTAAAATAAACTTGGGATTATCTTTTAACAACTGTTTAATTGCAATTTTTCTCCAAATAATATCAATACCTAAAGAAAGAAAGTGGTTTAAAAAGTCGTAGGTTTTAGATATATTGTTAAACATGGTAGCCACTTGCTGTGTTTTAGTGGCTGTTGTGTTTTTGTAAGGCGTAACTTTTGTTGTCATTGTTTGCAAATATAAGTTTTTGCTTAATGTTTTTTTATGAATTGCTTTGGATAGTTTTACTGTAATATTTTTTTAGAACTTAAACTCTTAACTTAAGTTTAATAAATTTTGTTTTTAAATTCCTACCGTATTATATTGTAAATTATAAAGCTTCTTATAATACCCATTTAAGTTAAGTAATTGCTGGTGTGAGCCTTGTTCTACAATTTGGCCATGGTGCAAAACCAATATTTTATTTACGTTTTGTATAGTTGATAAACGATGAGCAATTACAATTGATGTGCGACCAACCATAAGTTTTTTAATGGCAGCTTGTATTAACATTTCTGTTTCGGTATCAACCGATGAGGTAGCCTCGTCTAGCACTAAAATTTTAGGATTATAAACCAAAGCTCTAATAAATGATAGCAATTGTGCCTGCCCAGCAGATAATGTTGCGCCACGCTCTTGTACCTGATATTGGTAACCACCGGGCAAATGCATAATAAATTGGTGTGCCCCTACTTGTTTTGCAGCTTCAATAATTTTATCTAAAGTTATATTGGGATTATTAAGGCTTATGTTGTTGGCAATGCTATCGGCAAACAAAAAAACATCTTGCAAAACGGTTGCTATTTGCGACCGTAAATAAGTAATATCATAGTTTTGGATAGAAATATTATCAACACAAATTTCGCCTTTATTTATTTCGTAAAATCGATTTAAAAGATTTATAGTTGATGATTTACCAGCCCCAGTTGCGCCTACAATAGCTAATGTTTCGCCTTCTTTTATTTCAAAACTGATATCTTTTAATACGTAATTATTATCTTCGTAAGCAAACCAAACGTTTTTAAAACTAATTTCTCCTTTTAAAACATTGGGTTTTAAAATGCCGTTATTGAGTGTTTTTTCATCGGTATCTAAAACTTTAAAAATTCTATCGGCTCCTACCATACCCATTTGTAGGGTATTAAATTTGTCGGCTAACTCGCGTATTGGCCTAAAAAGCATATTGATATACATTATAAAAGCCACCACAACCCCGGGCGAAACTTGGTTATTTAATATACTTTTTGACCCATACCAAACTAATAAACCAATAGATATTGCCGAAATAACCTCGACCACCGGAAAAAAAATTGAATAATACCAGTTTGATTTAATATTTGCATCTCGGTGTTGTTTATTTATAGCTTCAAATTTTTGGTATTCTTGATTTTGGCGAGCAAAATATTGAATCACCCTAATGCCACTAATATGTTCTTGCAAAAAAGTGTTTAACAAACCTACCTGGGTACGTACGTTTTGAAAAGCAGTTTTTATAGCTTCCTTAAAAATGTAAGATGCTAAAACCAGAAAAGGCATGGGTATTAAAACCACCAAAGTTAATTGCCAATCTTGATAAAACATTACTCCAATTATGGCTATTAACTGTAAAATACTTCCAATAATAACTATAATACCTTCCGAAAAAATATCGGCAATGGTTTCTAAATCAGATACAGTACGAGTAATAAGTTGGCCGATGGGTGTTTTATCAAAATAACTTAGCTTTAGTTTAGTAATGTGGTTAAATACGTGGGTGCGTAAATCTTTTATTACACTTTGGCCTAAAGTATTGGTTAAAAAAGTGTGGTAATATTGTATAATAGTTTGTACTATTAGTAGCAAAACCATCAACAAAACCATGGTTAATAAACCCGAAGAATCGTTTTTTAAAATAAAATCGTCGACTGTTATTTGGGTTATTAATGGCCTTAACGGCGATGCTACAGCAATACCAAGGGTTAAAAAAATACACCAATAAAAAACCGATTTGTATGGCTTAGTATATTGTAAAATGCGTTTAAGCAATTGCCAATCGTAGGTTTTTCCAGCAATTTTATTGGCCATTGTTTAGGTAATTATAATTTACTTTGGTAAGATACAAACCGCAAGCCGGAACAGATGCACCTGCATTGCTGCGGTTTTTACTTTCAATAATAGTTCGCAAATCTTCAGGCTTTAATTTCCCTAACCCAACATCAACAAGTGTACCTACAATTGCTCGCACCATATTCCGTAAAAAACGGTCGGCAGTTATGTAAAAAATTAGACCGTTATTGGTTTCATGCCATTCACAACAAAGCAATTTACATAAGGTTGTATAATTATCGGCATTAGCTTTACAAAAACAAGCAAAGTCGTTGTATGTTAAAATTATAGCTGCAGCTTGGTTCATAGCTATAAAATCTAATTCCTCGTGTTTAATTAACCAGCTTGTATAAGTTTTAAAGGGATCTTTATTAAAATGAATATAGTATTGATAGGTGCGTAAGGTTGCATCAAAACGGGCGTGGGCATTATTATTTACAGCTACAATCTGTTTAGCTACTACATCTAAAGGTAAAATAGCATTTATGCTTTTAAGGGTTTTAGTATTAATAGTAATTTCTATATCAGTATTTTGCAAATCAAAATGTGCAAAAAATTGTGTGGCGTGTACACCAGCATCGGTACGGCCGCAACCCAATGTTTCTATTTTTTGCCTAAAAATTATGCTCAGTTTTTCATCTAAAATTTGCTGAACTGCTAAAGCATTTGGTTGTGTTTGCCAGCCGTGGTAGGCTGTACCATTATAGGCAATTTCGATAAAAAAACGTTGGGCGGTTAACACTCGTCAAATTTATAAAATAATATATTGATTTTAAAAAAAGCAAAGTTTATTACAGGTGTGTTAAATATATAAATGCAATATTGTTTAATTATTTATTTTTCGGCAAAAATTTCATTAGGTATTTTATATCCAATCTTTTTCTAGGTCTTTTATTTAATTAATTATTTATTGTGTTTGTGACTTTGTTATCGAGTAAAAATTTGATTTTTTCTGAAAAAATAGATTAAAAAAAACCGAAAACAAATAAATATCCCTAGGTTTAAAATAAAAAGTAATATGTTTTAGCATTTGCGTTTTGCATCAATAATATTAGATTTGTACAAAAAATTATCAAATGAGCGTTTTAGTAAATAAAAATTCGAAAGTTATAGTACAAGGTTTTACAGGAAACGAAGGCACCTACCATGCCGAGCAAATGATTGCCTACGGAACGCAAGTTGTAGGTGGTGTTACGCCAGGTAAAGGTGGCCAAAGCCATTTAGACCGCCCAGTATTTAACACAGTTAAAGATGCAGTTGTGGCAACAAGTGCCGATGTTTCTATTATTTTTGTACCACCAGCGTTTGCTGCCGATGCCATTATGGAAGCCGCCGAAGCTGGTATTAAAGTTATTGTTTGTATTACCGAGGGCATACCTACTAAAGATATGATTATGGTAAAGGAATATATTACCGACAAAAATTGTAGGCTAATTGGGCCTAATTGCCCAGGGATAATTACTGCCGATGAATGTAAAATTGGTATTATGCCAGGCTTCATTTTCAAAAAAGGTAATGTAGGCGTGGTTTCTAAATCGGGTACTTTAACGTACGAAGCGGTAGACCAAGTGGTTAAAGCGGGCTTGGGAATTACTACTGCAATTGGTATTGGGGGCGACCCAATTATTGGAACACCTACAAAAGATGCAGTTGAATTGTTGATGAACGACCCTGATACTCACGGAATTATTATGATTGGCGAAATTGGTGGAAGTATGGAAGCCGAGGCTGCAATGTGGATTAAAGAACACGGTACAAAACCGGTTGTGGGTTTTATTGCAGGGCAAACTGCACCAGCCGGACGCAGAATGGGCCATGCAGGTGCAATTGTTGGCGGTGCAGATGATACAGCTGCCGCTAAAATGAAAATTATGGCCGAGTGTGGTATTCGTGTGGTAGAATCGCCAGCGGGTATTGGTGCAGCAATGGCCGAAGAGTTAGCAAAACTAGCATAAAATAAAAATTTTTAAGGCCACTTTCAATTTTTTGAGAGTGGTTTTTTTATGATTAATTTTTTAATTCTAATGATTTTTGAAGTCAATATATATTTCAAAAAAATTAGTGTTTTAAATTTTAAACATATATAATTAAGTTTTATGTATTTTTGAAAGTTATAAATTGGAAAAATAAACCAAATGTAAAATGAAAATATTTTTATTGGCTTTATTAATTTTTGGTTTTGGGGTTGCAAAATCTCAAGAAAAAACCGATAGTGTAATGGTGATTAAAACCATTAAAGCTTGTTATTACGCTAATAAATTTGAAGGACGTAAAACTACAAGTGGCCAACGTTACCGACAAGAAAAACTTACAGCAGCACACAAAACATTACCTTTTGGTACCCAAGTTATGGTAACAAACCCTGTTAACGGAAAATTTGTGCGGGTAGTAATAAACGACCGAGGACCATACGGGCGGGGTTTAAATTTAGATCTTTCAAAATCAGCCGCAAAAGCAATTGGTATATTTGGTAAAGGCGTAGGGATGGTAGAAATTAGCTATTGGGTGTATGGTGTAAAGGACTCAAATTAATGGTTTAATATAGCTTGTTCAACTTCCATAAAATGATTTATGGTAAACCATACAGTTTGGTTTTTCTCAAAATTTTGGTTAAAATAATCGTAGGCTGTAATTTTTTGGCTTTCATAAACAATCTCAACTTCATCTAAATTACCTCCAAAATACACATTTTTTACCTTTGCGGGAATTCCTTTTCCGTTAGTATTCAAAACAATTTGATGAGGATAAACTGCATAAACTTGATTATTATTTGGCGTAAAGGTGCAATTTGTAAACACATTAGCCTTACCTAAAAGTTGTGCAACATAAGCGTTTTTTGGGTTTTGATAAATAGATTTGGGTACTCCATCGCTAATAATTTTTCCCTCTTTTAAAATTACCATTTTATCGGCTATAGAAAGCCCATCAACAGGGTCGTGAGAAACCATAATTACCGTAATATTTAAATATTTAGCCAAACGCTGCACATCATTTCGCAATTGCTTTTTTAATATGGCATCTAGTTGAGAAAAGGGTTCGTCGAGAAGTAAAACCTCAGGTTCGGTAATAATGGCTCGGGCTATAGCTACCCGTTGTTGCTCTCCACCACTTAAATCAACAATACGCTTATTGGCTAAATGGTTAATTCGCAAAAAATCCATTGTTTGTATGGTCAGTTCGCGTTTTTCGGTCAAATTTATATTTGATATTATGCCAGCAATATTATCGTAAACTTTAGCATAAAGGTTTAGGGTTAAATCCTGAGTTACCATTTTCATACTATTATGCCCCGGTATTAACTTCTCTGCTGGCCCAATAACATTTACTCCATTAAAAAATACTTGCCCAGTTTGAGGCAGCAATGTACCATAAATAAGTTTTAGTAAGGTACTTTTGCCACTACCACTTTCGCCAATAATGCTTACAATTTGCCCCCGCTCAATTTCTAAATTAATTTGGGTAACTCCCGAATGTATATTATCAAAATAGTTTTTAGTTACCGAAAGCAGTTGAATTAAAGGCATATTTTATAAGACTACAATTGTTTTGGTATTTTAAAGTAATAAGCATAATATAAAATTACTGTTCTAATAATAACTGTAAAAAACACTTAGGTAATAAATATAAATTGATACTAAAATATTAAAAATTTTGTACTATAACTTGGTAACCAATATATTTTAAATAATCGTCTCATAAAATTTTCTCAAAAATTCATCTGCCTCTTTGGCAGCCACTTGTCCTGATATTATTGCGGGCGGCACACCAGGGCCAGGTACCGTTAATTGGCCTGCAAATAACAGGTTAGCTACTTTTTTACTTCTCATACTTGGTTTAAAAAATGCTGTTTGCATCAATGTATTTGCTAAGCCATAAGCATTGCCTTTGTAAGAGTGATATTCTGTTTCAAAATCTGCCATAGCAAAACTACGCTTTACAATTTCGTTACCACGGATAAAATTGCCCGTAATAACTTCAAACCTATTCATTATTAAATTATAATATTTTTCTCGTAAAGCTTCGGTATCGGTTAAGGCAGGTGCTAAGGGTATTAAAAAAAATAAATTCTCCATATTTTCGGGTGCCACCGAGGCATCTGTAAGGGATGAAGCACAAACGTAAAATAAGGGCTTAGTTGGCCATTGAGGGTCATCATAAATTTCTTTAGCGTGTTGGTCTAAATCTTCATCAAAAAATAAATTATGGTGTTTAATATTTTTAACTTTTTGATTTAAACCTATATAAAACAACAAACTTGAAGGCGACATGGTACGACTTTCCCAATATTTTTGAGTGTAGTTTTGGTAAGGTGGCTTCAATAATTTTTGATCTACGTGTTGGTAATCGGCGGCGGCAACTACAAAATCGGTTTTAAAATTTCCGATACTGGTTTCAACTTCCACTGCCTTTTGGTTTTCAATTTTAATATTTAAAACTTCCGTATTTAACGATATTGCAACACCATTTTCTTCGGCTACTTTTACCATAGCTTGCACAATTTGGTTCATACCACCCATTGGGTACCAAGTACCTAGGGCAAGGTCGGCATAATTCATTAAGCTATACATAGCCGGAATTTTTTGTGCAGTTGCGCCTAAAAACAATACTGGAAATTCTAATAATTTTACAAGTTTTGGGTTTTTAAAGTACGATTTTACGTGTTTGCTCATTGGCTTTAACATATGTATGCGTAAGCTTTGCAAAATCAGTTTTAAGTCTAAAAACTCGCTTATACCATGTGATGGTCTAAAAACATAATCACTCATTGCTGTTTTATATTTGTAAGCAGCCTGAGCCATAAATTTTCTTAATGCTATGGCACTACCAGCTTCATAGCTTTCAAATAAGGTTTCTAATTGCTGCATATTTGCAGGAATATCCATTATTTCGTTACCGTCAAAATAAATACGATAGGCTGGGTCGAGCCTTGTTAACTGGTAGTAATCGCTTGGTTTTTTACCAAAAATAGCAAAGTAATTCTCGAAAACATCGGGCATCCAATACCAGCTTGGTCCCATATCAAATTTAAACCCATTAGTTTCCCAAACCCCTGCCCTACCACCGGGCTGGTTATTTTTTTCTAAAATTGTTACCCTATAACCTTGCTTGGCCAAAAGGGCAGCTGCAGTTAAACCTGCAAACCCCGAACCAATTACGTGTACGCTTTTATTTTCCATATATTATGGAGATAAATCTAAAAATTAGTTTTTTGTTTTAGTGGTTTTAAAATTATTGTTTATTTATAAGCGAGTTAAAAATAAATATAGGTGTATGCCCACATTTTTAAAATTAAAACATTTTAACCGTTGTCGAGGTTTAACTACTTCTCTAACGGTCTTTTTTAATACCTTGAAAACGATTATCTTTTAATATAAATATTTAACCGTCGACAAGGTTTTTAACCGTTGTCGAGGTTTATCTAACTTTCCAACAATCTTTTTTAAGACCTTGAAAACGGTTATCTTTTAATATAAACATTTAACCGTCGACAAGGTTTTAACCGTTGTCGAGGTATATTTGCCTTTCCAACGGTCTTACATTTGCAATTAAAGTTCTTTTCTAAGTCTAGCTACAGGTATTCCCATTTGTTCGCGGTATTTTGCAACAGTTCGGCGGGCAATGTTATAACCTTTTTCTTTTAAAATTTCGGTTAATTTTTCGTCGGCTAATGGGTTTCGTTTAGTTTCGTTACCAATACACTCTTCCAATATTTTTTTAACTTCTTTGTTTGATACTTCTTCGCCACCCTCCATTTGTATAGCTTCAGAGAAAAAAGATTTTAATAAAAAAGTGCCAAATTCGGTTTGAACATATTTAGAGTTTGCTACTCTAGAAACAGTTGAAATATCCATATCAATAGTATCGGCAATATCTTTTAAAATCATTGGCCTCAGGTATTTTTCGTTGCCTTCGTTTAAAAAATAATCGTATTGGTATTGCATAATTGCGTTCATGGTTTTTAACAATGTTTGCTGCCTTTGCTTTATAGCATCAATAAACCATTTTGCCGAGTCTAGTTTTTGCTTAACAAATTGAACTGCTTCTTTAAGTTTTTTATCTTTATCTGCACTTTTATCGTAGTGTTGAAACATTTCTTGGTACGAGCGACTTACCTTTAACTCGGGTGCATTTTTAGAATTAAGTGTAAGCATTAAAAACCCATTGTTGTTAGCGATATGAAAATCGGGTATTATTTGTAATTGCTTTACATCAGAAGAGCCAGAATTACCAGGTTTAGGGTTAAGTTTAAGTATTTCGTTAACTGCATTACGCAATTGGATACCAGTAATATTTAGTGTTTTTTCTAGCTTATCATAATGTTTTTTGGTAAACTCGTCTAAATACTCTTCCACAATTAATATAGCCATAGTAACAGTTTCGCTTTCATCTTTCTTTTTTAATTGTATAAGCAAACACTCTTGTAAGTTGCGGGCACCAATACCTGCGGGCTCAAAATTTTGTATTTTTTTTAAAACTTCCTCAACTTCGTTTTCGGTTACATTTATATTTTGAGAAAATGCTAAATCATCAATTAAAGAAGCTATTTGGCGTCTTAAGTATCCATCATCATCTAAACTACCAATTATTTGTTGTGCAATTAAATAATCGGTATCTTCTAAAATTAATAAGTCTAATTGCGATTGTAAGTTTTCATAAAAGGTATGCGCAACAACTAATGGCATTTCTTTTTTATCATCATCATCGTCATTATTGTCGTATTTACTGCCATAATCGTTTACACTATCATCTTGTAAATAATCGTCAACATTAAATTCATCGTAATCTTCTTTGCTATCATCACTGTTTATATCATCGGGATCTTTATCTGGATAGTCATCTTGCGGCTCGTTCATATCAGCAAGGCTAATATCTTCTAAAGCAGGGTTTTCTTCCAGTTCTTCTTTTATTCGAGCATCTAAAGCTACAGTGGGTACTTGCAACAATTTAATAAATTGTATTTGCTGAGGTGATAACTTCTGTAATAGTCTTTGTTGTAAACTTTGCTTTAACATAAATATATTTAGAATTTTGAAATACAATAATCTTACCTAAACCATAAAGGTGATTAATATAAATTGATTTTCGATTTTAAAATTACTGTTATTTTATTTAGTTTTAAGCAAATATTAATATTAAAATTATGAAAATTATTAAAGAATTTAAAGAATTTGCCATAAAAGGTAACGTAATAGACCTAGCAGTTGGGGTAATTATTGGTGCAGCTTTTGGTAAAATTGTAAACTCGGTTGTAGAAGATTTAATAATGCCAATTGTTGGTATTTTCTTTAATGCCGATTTCAGAAACCTTTATGTACCCTTATCTAGTTCTGTAAGTTCGGGTTTGGCTTTAACCGATGCAAAAAAAATAGGCCCTGTGTTTGCTTACGGTAACTTTATAACCGAAGTTATTAATTTCACTATTTTAGCTCTAATTATCTTTTTATTGATTAAAGGCGTAAACACAATGAAAAGAAAAGAGGAAGCAAAAGAAATACCAGCTGCACCACCATTAACTAAACAAGAGATTTTATTATCCGAGATTAGAGACTTGCTAGCGAAATAATTTTTTTTTAGTCGATTTTAGTCGTAAGTCATTTTTTAGTCGTTAGTCTTTTTTTAGTCGTAAGTCTTTTTTTAGTCGTAAGTCATTTTTTTGGAGTAGATAGTCTTTTTTTAGTCGTAAGTCATTTGTTTGGTGTAGATAGTCTTTTTTTAGTTATATGTGATTTTTGAAAAATTTGTTGTTGTAAGTTTTTTTTTTTTAAAAACTTTTTTAGTTAAACGAAGTGAGGACTTTTTTGACTTACGACTATTTTGACCAACTCGACTTACGACTATCTCGACTTACAACTATTTTGACTAACTCGACTTACAACTATTTTGACTATCTCACTTACGACTATTTTGACTATCTCGACTTACGACTATTTTGACTTACGACTATTTTGACCAACTCGACTTACCACTATTTTGAATAACTCGACTTACGACTTTTAAAAAAAACATTTTGATATTAAGTTAAACAAGCCTATATTTGCATTCCTGTTTTAAAAGATAGAAATTAATTTGTATAATGAAAAGAACGTTCCAACCTTCGCAGAGAAAAAGAAGAAATAAACACGGCTTTAGAGAAAGAATGTCTACTGCTAATGGCAGAAGAGTATTAGCATCTAGAAGAGCTAAAGGCAGAAAAAGACTTACCGTATCAGACGAGGGTAGCCATAAAGCCTAGTTTTTTATTGTTGTAACCTTTTTAAGGGTATTGCCGATAATTGCTTGATAAAAATCGGTTTATGTCAATAAAAAAAACATTTTCAAAAGAAGAACGATTGTGTAGTAAGGTGCTTTTAGGTGCACTTTTTACCAACGGCTCTTCTTTTTTAGTTTATCCATATAGGGTTACTTGGTTGGATGCAACAATCTCTCAAATTATGCCCGCACAAGTGGTAATTGGAGTTTCAAAAAAAAAATTCAAAAAAAGTGTTGATCGTAATCTTATTAAAAGAAAAATTAAAGAAGCTTACCGTTTAAACAAAGCCCAATTATTGTATACTAATTTAAAAACCAATCAAAAAAAAATAATATTTTCAATTAATTATATTGGTAAAGAAATTTTAAATTTTGAAATAATAAACACTAAACTTAAAAATGCTTTAATACTTTTGTGTAAAGAAATTTTTGCTGCAAAGTTATGAATATCATTTTTTCTTTCTTTTTTTTAATTTTGATTAAAATTTACCAATATCTATTATCGCCAATTTTAGGTGCTTCGTGTAGATTTACACCAACTTGTAGCGAATACGGAATAATTGCAATAAAAAAATACGGTGCTTTTAAAGGAGGCTGGTTAACTTTAAAACGAATTTTAAAATGTAACCCTTGGGGCCAACACGGCCACAATCCTGTACCTTAAATTTGTAAAGAATTGGCAATAATTTTACTTATAGAAACGGCTACAAAATCATGCTCGGTAGCTATTTCGCAAAACGGATTAGTTTTAGTTAAAAAAGAAATTAACGAGCAAAACGCACACGCAACTTCTCTAACATTATTTATTGATGAAGTTATTTTGCAAGCAAAAATTACCTTTCATCAAATTAATGCAATTGCGGTTAGTAAAGGGCCAGGATCTTATACTGGCTTACGCATTGGAGTATCAACCGCTAAAGGACTTTGTTATGCGTTAAATATACCGTTATTAGCAATTGATACTTTAATTGCTATGGCAAAGGGCTTTATAACTCAAAACAAAATTAGCAAAAGTAGTAGTGCTTTGTTTTGCCCGATGATTGACGCCCGAAGAATGGAGGTTTATTGTGCAATATATGATGTTGATTGTACAGAAATCTTAAAAACTGAAGCCAAAATTATTGATGAAAATTCATTTAGTGATATTTTAGACAAGAAAAAAGTTTATTTTTTTGGGGATGGAGCTGTAAAATTTACTAACACACTATCTGCGCAAAGCAATGCTAATATAGTAGATGGTTTTATAAATTCGGCAGCGGATATGAGTGCAGCAGCATATTCCAAATTTTTAGCTAACGATTTTGAAGACGTTGCCTATTTTGAGCCTTTGTATTTAAAAGAATTTATTGTTTTAAAGAAAATATAACCTTTAATTCTTCTTATCTCTTCGTTTATCTACTGGTTTTTGACTTTTATCTTTTTTCTTTAAAAAACTAAACAATCCTATTGCATTTAAATTTTTCACGCCTTTTCCTTGGTCGCCATCAGTTATGCCAGGTATTACATCGGCATTGCTAAAGTTTTGCATTAACTTACCAAATTTTAAACTAAAGCCCATATAAAAATCGGCATTAGTAGGGTTACTACCTATGTTGGGGTCCGAGTTTAAATAGCCATTAGCAAAGCGTAAAGAGGGCAATAACTTTTCGCTTCCAGCATAAAACTCTACATTTGGCGATTTTATCATAAACTGACTACCTACATTAAAACCTTGTCTAAAATCGTAAATACCATTAAGGGCAAAGTTCCAAATGTTGTGGTTAAAATTATTTAAAAGTGCAATTGCTCCATCTTTTTGAAAAACATTTTTGGCAACAATTAAATTGGGTTTATAAAAATCAAATGTTTTTGAAGCTAAAAATTGGACATTAGCATTTGTTTTACTTGTAAACCCACTTTGTGTTTGATTTTCGGCTAACATAATACTAAATTTATCGTAAATTCTTTCGCCAAGATTTTCATCGTTTGCTTTATAAACTTTATACGTATCACTATTATCAAATTCGAATTTACTTCCATTTTTATTCCAAGAAATAAAGCCCAAATCTTTCACATTTCCACTTAAATATAAGCCTTGCGGAGAGGTATAAGACATACCAAAATTTACAGATACACCAGGGTTTCGGAAATTTGGTACAAACAATGAAGCCGTGGGTACCCCAGTGCCAAAACTAGAATAACCGTTGCCAACTAAAGTTTGAGTTAATACCTTGTTAAGTCTGTTAATTACTAATGCCGATGAATTAATATTAGTAGTAACATACGATATGCCGTTTAAAACACTTAATTTACCACCCCAAGCCCATTCTTTATCGTAATTTTCGCGGTAACTTACACTTAGTTGGCTGTAAGTTTGGTTAAAAAAGTTACCGTTAAAAACATCGGTATAATTATCTTTTGGAAACACACTAAAATTATCTAAAATAGCAAAAGCCTCATTTGAAGCATTCAAATTAATTTCGTTTCTAAGTTGCAATGCAAAACCTAATTCGCGTTGATATTTTATTGACTTTAACATTTTAAACATTAATAAATAATTATTACTGCTAGTATAAAGATTGTTACTTTTCACATCTCCTAAATTAACTAAACCATTTTCTGAGGTTAGTTGGTTAAATAAAAGAGTTTTAAAAGCAGTGTTACCATCCCCATTAAAATAAACATTATTACTAATAGATGGAAATAGAAAACTCGAAGCATATTTTCTGCTTTCATCTTTAATTGTAGTACTTTGTACAGGGTTTTCGAACGAATCGAATAATGTACCCGAATTATTTAACGCATATTGCTGCCCTTGGCAAAATTTGCAAGCCATAAACAAAACAATTAATATTATTTTTTTCATACTACGTGGGTAAATTTGCTTAATAACTTCTAAAATTAATTAATATTTTGTTGACTTAGTGAATCAAGGTAAAGCGAATCGGAAAGTGAAACATTTTTAATTTTGCTTTCAACCATATTCATAAAAAGGTTGGTAAAAAATTTATTCTTATCGGCACTAAACTGTATTGAAAACCCATAAATGTTTTGATAATTAAACGCCTTACTTTTAAAGGCTTTATGGGCATTGTTGCTAAAAAAACTTTTTAAAATCCCTTTAGAATTAGCGTTGTGATAAAAGTAAAAAATATTGCCCTTATTTGATAAATACTGTTGAAACGACAGGTATTTAGCACTATTATTTAATAATTTTTGTTTATTATAATTTTGCACAAAGTTTTGTAACGCAACTTGTGAATTACAAACTGCAATATAATTATTTACAACAGCGTAATATGGTCTTTTAAAATTTTTAAAAGGATCACCAAAAAAATAATATAGCAAGTTAGCATCATCAAAACGACCAAGGTTTGCTTGCGATTGGGTACTAATAATTGATAACAAAAAGCTTAATCGTTGGCTATTATTTGAACTTATTAAACCCACTTTATCACCTGAAGCAAGCTGTACAAGTCCGAAATCATTTCCCATAATTTTTAAAAATTCCTTTTCAATATCAATAGCATGTTTTTCGGAAATAACGTTCACTTGATTTTTAAGTTGTTGATAGATATTTTGTTGCTTAAAAAATTGTTGTAAATTATTATGAAATTTTTTAGAATTAGATACAAAGTAGCCGCAATAACTTGCCGCATCTACAGGTAAAATAGACGTTAAGTTTAGCCTTCCAGGCTCTTGATTTAGAAATAAATTGGCATACTGCATGTTTGTTGTATCGGCAATAGTAATGCCACTAAACATAAAAGAATTTGACTGGTAATTTATATTAAGGCTGGCATAAGCTTTAAAATTTTTTAAACATGCAGTGTTTTCGGGATTTTTATACTTCGAGAAATTGTTTAAAAAAGCTGGTAGCTGAGCAAAGTTTATGTATAAATTTGCAATTGCATTTTTGTTACTTGGGGTTTTAACTTCAAAAAGTAAATGTTGTGGTTTATTATTATTTTCGATATTAATTATACTGTTTTGTAATAATAAGTTATCAAAACTACCAACCAAAATGTTTTGGTAAACAAAAAAATTAAAAACTTTGTTACTTAAATTAATGCTAAAAACCGTTTGATTGCCATATTTATTGTTTTTTAGTACATAATTTTGGTTTACTAAATCAATAAAATCGCTTGTTGAATTTTCATTTAAAAACGATTGATTTAAAGGGGCAAGCATCAAAAAATTTGCATTATTTTGGGTGGTTGCATGTAAAGAAAAGTATAATTCACTTTTATGTAAACCTTTACTAATTTGTGGATTGCTAATAAAAACGGTTTCTAACTGGCTTAATTGGTTAAAACAAGTATCGCCTATTACATCTTTAAATAAAGTAAAATTTTTAAAAATTTTATAAAACGAGGCTTCGTTTTTATATTCGAAAACCAGTGCAGCTTGGTTTGGAATTAAGCTAAAAATTTTTGCCGAACTATTATTTTCTCCCGATATGTTTTTAAAATACAACCAAGTAACACCTGCAACTGCAACTAATAGTATAAATATTAGAATTATAATTTTTCTCATCAGGTAATTTATAAAACAAAAATAGAGTTTTTAAAACTAATTGAATCTAATAACAAGAAATTATAAGTTACGATAAACAATGAGTAAACTATAACTAAAAAATAAAACCTTAATTATACCAATGGTAAAATATTTAGCATTAATATATTTCAGTATCCATTTATAGAGGCATAAAACGTAATTATCATTAAATTTTAAGACAACCATAAAAAATTTGTAATAATTGTTTTCTGCTTTAAGTATAAATTTCAAAATCAAACCTCTTTCACATTAAAAAAAGAAATTTAAATTCTAAATTGTTAATTATGCTACGTTCAATAATAAAATCTATTTAAAAAAATAATAGGTTTTATTATCTTAGCATAATCATCAAAACAAAATGAAAAAGAAGGCAATAATTTGGGCATCAATATTTGGTTTAATAGCGGTTATTTTAGGGGCTTTTGGTGCGCATAGTTTAAAAAATATAGTTTCGCCAAATATGCTAAGCATTTGGCAAACAGGCATACAATATCAATTTTACCATACTTTTGCTTTACTCTTTTTATCTACTTTAAGCAATATAAAACCAAATTATACCAAACTTAGCTTTTACGGTTTTGTGTTAGGAATAATTTTATTCTCGGGCTCGCTATTTTTGTTGGCTTTAAAAGATTTTTTAGGTGCGCCTTGGTTAAAATATTTAGGTCCAATTACTCCAATTGGCGGTTTGTTTTTTATGTTGGGGTGGTTGGGTATTTTATTAGGTGTATTAAAAGCAGATAAATGATAGATTTCGAATCGGCAATTGCCCGTAAAACCCTATTTGTAGAGGTAATTTTACCTCTTGCTGTGGCTAACACTTTTACTTATCGTGTACCTTACGAACAAAATAATAAAGTTGCAATAGGCAAACGGGCAGTAGTACAATTTGGTAAAAGTAAAATATATACAGCTATTATTTTATCTATCGGCCAAAATCCGCCCCAGCGTTACGAAGCTAAATATTTATTAGATGTTATTGACGACCAGCCTATTGTAAACGCTATACAGCTAGATTTATGGCATTGGATGGCAAATTATTACATGTGCCATTTGGGCGAAGTTATGCAAGCTGCCTTACCATCGGCTTTAAAGTTGGCAAGCGAAACTCGTATAGTTTTAAATACAGAAGAAAATTTTGATAAATCTGATTTAAATGATAAAGAATTTGTAGTAGTTGAGGCTTTAGAAATTCAAAAAGAATTATTGATAAGTGATATTAATAAAATATTGGGGCAAAAAAATGTTTTTTCAATCCTTCGCTCACTTTTCGATAAAAAAGCAATTTTTATTTTTGAGGAGATAAACCAAAAATACAAACCTAAAACCATTGTTTTAATAACTTTAAATCAAACTTATAATAACCCCGAGGCTTTAAAACAGTTATTTAACCACCTAGAAAAAGCACCCAAGCAATTAGATGTTTTATTGGCCTACTTGCAGCTAAGCAAACAAATTGATGAAATTACCAAAACCAAATTAACCGAAACTAGCGGTGCAACCGCAGCCGTTATTAAAGCATTAATTGATAAAGATATTTTTATTGCCGATTATAAAATTGTAAGTAGGTTAACAAAATACGACAACGAACTTACCGATAGTTTTACTTTAAACCCCTACCAAGATGTTGCTTTAAAAGCTATAAAACATTATTTTACTACTTTGCCTGTTACCTTGTTATACGGTGTAACTTCATCGGGAAAAACCCAAATTTATATACGTTTAATAGAAGATGCGATTGCTCAAGAAAAACAGGTTTTGTATTTATTACCCGAAATTGCCTTAACTACCCAAATTATAGAGCGATTAAAAAAATATTTTGCCGATAAAATTGTGGTTTACCACAGCAAATTTAACGATAACGAACGAGCGGAAGTTTGGCAAAAAGTACTTAAAAATGAATGTAAAGTAGTTTTAGGAGCTAGGTCGGCCGTGTTTTTACCTTTTGCCAATTTGGGTTTAATAATTGTTGATGAAGAACACGAAGCAAGCTATAAGCAGTACGACCCTGCCCCACGTTACAATGCCCGCGATACCG
Source organism: Sphingobacteriales bacterium (assembly GCA_043763845.1). Lineage (GTDB taxonomy): Bacteria > Bacteroidota > Bacteroidia > Sphingobacteriales > Sphingobacteriaceae > Pseudopedobacter. The sequence continues at coordinate 6,137 of JAYULE010000120.1, read as the reverse complement.
CAATTGTGTTGGCGGGTATGCACAAAGCCAATATAATACTAGGTTCTGCAACGCCATCTATTGAAACTTATTTTAACGCACAAACTGGTAAATATGGTTTAGTAAAGTTATTAAACCGCTATGGCGGAGTGCAAATGCCAAAAATTGAAGTAGCTAGTATTGCCGAGGAAACTCAAAAAAAAATTATAAAAGAAAACTTTACTACTGTTTTACTTGCACAAATGGAACTGGCTTTGGCTAAGAAAGAACAGGTAATACTTTTTCAAAATCGCCGAGGCTATGTACCTATTTTAATTTGCAAAACTTGCGGAAACACGCCCAAGTGCATTAATTGCGATGTTAGTTTAACCTACCATAAAAGTTCAAACAAAATGCACTGCCATTATTGTGGCTACCAAGAAGAAAATATTGTAAAATGTTTAGCTTGTGGCAGTACACATATTGAGCAAAAAGGCTACGGTACCGAAAAAATAGAAGACGATATAAAAGTACTTTTGCCCAATTATAATGTTGGCCGTATGGATTACGATACCACACGAAACAAAAACGGTCACCAACAAATCTTAAGCACTTTTGAAGAAGGAAAAATAGATATTTTAGTTGGTACACAAATGGTTGCCAAGGGATTAGATTTTGGTAACGTTTCTACAATTGGAATTATAAATGCAGATAGTATGTTAAAGTTTCCAGATTTTAGGGCCTACGAACGAACGTATCAAATGCTAGCGCAAGTAGCAGGCAGGGCAGGCCGACGTGATACACAAGGAAAAGTAATTATACAAGCCTACGATGTTAAAAACCGCATTATAGAGCAAGTGGTTGAAAATAATTTTGTTGGTATGTTTACCGATGAACTTGCCGAACGCAAACAATTTAATTACCCACCCTACACCCGAATTATACAAATTGATGTAAAACACAAGGATTTTTTAAAACTGCAAGCCATTGCCGAATACTTTTCTATAGAACTTCGCAAAGTTTTAGGCGATAAAGTTTTAGGGCCACAAATACCCTTAGTTGGCCGCATACGTACATATTATATACAAACAATTATGATAAAGGTAGATAGGCAAACACAATCAATTGTAAAAGTAAAAGATTTGTTAAAAATAAAATTTGCCGCTTTTTACCAAAACAAACTAAATAAAGCGGCTTTTTTGAGTGTAGATGTTGACCCATATTAGAAGAAAATTAAGATATATAACCGCTAGAAAAAATTTTACCTCTTCTCTTCAAATTAATGTTCGCAGTAAATGATTTAAAAACTTGCTTTATTTAATTAATAAGTACTATTTACTTTTTAACTACGCAATAATCTACTTTTTGTTTTTTTGGTTATTATTTTAGCAATGGATTTTAAACAAACAATTGATAAAACAACTTTTTGATTATTAAGCATTTATACATAATTGTAACAGTAGCATTACTAACAAACTTTCTAAATGTGGATAAATAAGCATTTTAAAGCTGTTTTTTAATTTTTATATTATTCTTTATTTAAAAAAAACATTATACATTAGCTTTATAAACAAAAACACAAACCATTTATTAACCTAATTGATTAAATAAAATGAAAAAATTTGAAGAAGTAAAAAAATTAATCGCGGATTTAGAAGGCGATGCAGACAAGTTTTACAACAAAGGTAACAGTGCTGCTGGTACAAGAGTTAGAAAAGCAATGCAAGATTTAAAAAACTTATCTCAAGCAATACGTTTAGAGGTTCAAGAAACAAAAAACAAAGAAGCTGGAAAATAATATTTTTACCACTTAAACTAAAACGCCTCGTTTGCTTTGCAAACGAGGCGTTTTGTTTAATAATTACATTTTAACATTAATTGTAAGGTAATTTTTATTTAAAATTGCATAAAAAAAGCTAATAAATGGCATATCAAAACAACACACTTTTATTTCAAAAAATATTTGATAGGCAAAAGCATTTACAACTTGTACCTTCTAACAGTAAAGTTTCGGCTTGGGCTAAAAACCTAATTGGTTTTTTATTTCCAGAACAAGCTTTAAAATTATTTACTTCGCTAGATGATATGCAAGCACAGTTTGATGCTTTAGCTAGCGAATTAACTGCCATTCTTAATGCAACTACAGCTTGTAATAATTGCAATAATGAAGGTAAAACAAAACAGTTTTTTGATAACCTGCCAACCTTATATTCGCTATTAAATACTGATATTGAGGCATTATTAGACGGTGACCCCGCCGCTATAAGCGAATTTGAAGTTATAAGAACTTATCCGGGTTTTTATGCGGTATCGTTTTACAGAATAGCAAATGCCTTATTAAAATTAGATATTCCGCTTTTACCCCGAATTTTAACCGAATATGCGCACACAGTTACCGGTATTGATATTCACCCAGCTGCACAAATTGGAGAATATTTGCATATAGACCACGGTACAGGTGTAGTAATTGGTGAAACGGTAGAAATTGGCCATCATGTAAAAATTTATCAGGGAGTTACTTTAGGTGCTTTAAGTGTAGAAAAACAAATGGCAGGTATAAAACGACACCCCACGGTGGGTAATTATGTGGTAATATATTCGGGAGCTACAATTTTAGGTGGTCAAACTATAATTGGCAACCATTGTGTTATAGGCGGTAATGTTTGGTTAACCCATAGCGTTGCCGATTATACAAAAGTGTATTACGAAAGTGGCACAAAAATTATTGAAAATAAATAACATGGCTGGAATTATAGATTTAATTGGCAATACGCCATTGGTTGAAATAAGAAAACTAAACCTAAACCCAAACGTTAAAATTTTTGGCAAACTAGAAGGAAATAACCCGGGTGGAAGCGTTAAAGACAGAGCCGCTTACAATATGATTAACAGTGCTTTACAGCGAGGAGAAATAACAAATAACACAAAACTTATTGAGGCCACAAGCGGTAATACAGGTATTGCATTGGCCATGATAGCATCCTTATTTAATTTAAATATAGAACTGGTGATGCCTAATTCATCAACCCGCGAGCGTACTTTAACTATGCAAGCTTTTGGTGCAAAAGTCACCCTTCTAGAAACTATTGAAATTTGCCGTGATTATGCCGAAGAAAAAGCAAAACAACCCAATTATTTTTTAGTAAACCAATTTGCAAATCCCGATAATTACTTAGCTCATTACAAAACAACCGGCCCCGAAATTTGGCGTGATACAGCAGGTAAGATAACTCATTTTGTAAGCTCTATGGGTACAACAGGCACAATTATGGGGACATCTATGTTTCTAAAAGAACTAAACCCTGACCTACAAATTGTAGGTTGCCAACCAACCGAAGGTTCTAGCATACCCGGCATACGCCGATGGCCTGCAGCTTATATGCCTAAAATTTTTGATGCTTCACGGGTAGATAGAATTATTGATGTTAGCGAAGCTGATGCAACTTTTATGGCTCGTAAATTGGCTAAAGAAGAGGGTGTTTTTGCTGGTATGAGTTCGGGGGGTGGGTTATGGGCAGCACTAAAATTAGCAGGCGAATTAGAAAGAGGACACATTGTTTTTATAATTTGCGACCGTGGCGATAGGTATTTAAGTAGCAATTTGTTTGCGTAACATTAATAATAGGCTATATATTTACAACTCAATTGCCAAACGCAATTCATCTGTTAAATCTTCCTCAACATCAATGTCGGATAAAACTGGCATAAAACAATAACTTAAACCTAAATTTTGTACTGCTTTTATAGTATCGGATAATACGGTATTGGTACTCCATTCTATATTTTCGAAAATTTGCGGTGTGGGGCTATTTAATCCTAACATATAATAGCCGCCATCTTTTGCCGGCCCAATAACAACATCGTAATGGTTTAATTGGCGGTAGGCATCGTTAATTATTTGGCTAGTAATTTCAATACAATTGGTACCAATAATAATAACGGGATAATGCTGTTTATCAAAAACTTCGGCGAAAGCCTGTTGCATTTTACCCCCTAAATCGGCTTTATTTTGGTATGCTATTTTATAATTGCCGTCCCAATTTAAAGGGTTTATGTTAGGTTTATCAAAATACAAATATTTTTCTACGTACAAGTTTTTGGTAATTTGATGGGTATGATTTAAAAGTATCTCATAAATTTTTAAAGCATTTACATCGCCTATGGTTTTTGCTAAACGGGTTTTGCATTCGCCCAAATGGCGGTGTTTTAAAAATATGATTAAAGCTCGTGTCATTTAATATCAATTCTTTTTGCAAAGATATTGTTTTTAAAATTTAGTGGCATTAAAACCTAATTTGATGATTTTTACTTCAATAAAATTTACCAATGTTTAATTTGCAATAACCTATTTTGCAAAACAGTATAGAAACCAAGTTTAAACTGTTTAAAGCATATTTTTAAATTATTAAAAAAACAGCCTCTACCCTTCTTTTATGGGGTTTTTTGTTTAATTTGGATTTTGATTTTTAGCACCATTTGTGTTAGGGATTGCAGCGGTTAGCCCACAGGTTTGCAAGGCAACGCAGCAAACCGAGGACTACCTTGCCTACCGGCAGGCAGGTGAGCGCACCTGCCTGCCGGTAGGCAGGAAGCCCGCCCCCTTTTTTGAGAGGGGGAACACCCAATAATTTAAACGCTTTCACATTTTTAATTCTACATACTATGTACAAAATATCAACTTCGCCAAATAATGTGCAACAAGTTTTAAGTAAACACTTACTTACCGATGGCTACGACCTTACTTTTGATTTAGAAAAAAGCCAAGGGGTGTATTTTTACGACTCGAAACATAAACGTACCATGCTGGATTTTTTTACTTGCTTTGCATCGGTTCCGTTGGGATACAACCACCCAAAAATGCTTAACGATGAGGAGTTTAAAAAAAACTTATTGTTGGCAGCATTAGGCAACCCATCAAACTCAGATATTTATACTACACAATATGCGCAATTTGTTGAAACATTTTCGAGAGTAGGCATACCCTACTATTTGCCTCACGCTTTTTTTATTGCTGGCGGAGGTTTAGCTATTGAAAATGCGCTAAAAGCTGCTATGGACTGGAAAGTGCAAAAAAACTTTGCCAAAGGTTACCGCCACGAGAAAGGTTTGCAAGTTTTACATTTCGACCAAGCTTTTCATGGCCGAACTGGCTATACACTAAGTTTAACCAACACCCTGCCCGATAAAACCAAATGGTACGCCCAATTTAACTGGCCACGGGTAAGTATTCCAAAAATTAAATTCCCTTACGGGGATGCCAACCACGATGATTTGGTAGAGCGAGAAAAGCTATCGATACAACAAATTAAAACTGCTTTTGCCCAAAACCCCGATGATATTTGCGCCATAATTATTGAACCCATACAAGCCGAAGGTGGCGATAACCACGTAAGGCAAGAATTTTTAGAGCAATTACGCTTAATTTGCGACGAAAACGATGCCTTACTAATTTACGATGAAGTGCAAACTGGCGTTGGTTTAAGCGGTAAATTTTGGTGCCACCAACATTTTGGAGAAAAAGCTCGCCCCGATATAATAGCTTTTGGCAAAAAAATGCAGGTTTGTGGTGTTTTGGCTGGCGGCCGAATTGATGAAATTGAAAACAATGTTTTTAGAGTTCCTTCTCGTATAAACTCTACTTGGGGAGGTAATTTGGTTGATATGGTGCGGGCATCTAAAATATTAGAAATTATTGAGGAAGATAATTTGTGCGATAATGCAGCTGAGGTTGGGCAATATTTACAAGATGGGTTACAAAAAATCGCCTTAAAAGATGACAGAATAAGCAATGTACGCGGACGTGGTTTGCTAACAGCTTTTGATTTTGCCGATAACCAAACCCGTAACCGCTTTATTAACCAAGGTTTTAAACATAATGTACTATTTTTAGGTTGCGGCACACATACCATACGCTTTAGACCTGCACTTATTATGCAAAAACAACATATTGATGAGGGTTTGGATTTGATGAAAAAAGTATTGGAGAGTATTTAAGCTGACCCAAAACCATTTGAAATTGACTCAGCTTTAAATCATTAGCTTACACAACATATTTTACTCAAATTTTTAAAATTTATTTCTTAAATATTTTAGAAGAAAATAGGTAAATCAGCCATTTTTATAGAATAATCCCTAAGCCTGCGTAATAATTTCGCTTCATAGCTGGGTTAAAATATCGG